>JAFUHB010000231.1 GCA_017469085.1 Clostridia bacterium | reverse complement strand
GGTGCTGCAATACGACATCACCCGCCTGCCGCGGGACAGCGGCGTGCTGGCTGTCGTGCAGGACGTTACCGAGGCCGAGCGCCTGAACCGCACGCGGTATGATTATGTCGCCAATATCTCCCACGAGCTGCGCACCCCCCTGGCCAATATGCGCGGCCTGGCCGAGGGCCTCCGCGACGGCCTGGTCACGGACGAGGACGAGCGGATGCGATATTACGGCATTATCGTGGACGAGGTGCGGCGTCTGTCCCGCCTGGTCAACGACCTATTGGAGCTGTCCGGCCTGCAGTCCAACCCCGCGGCGTTCGAGATGGAGCGGGTAGCGCCAACGGAGGTGCTGTGGGAGCTGTTTGACCTGAACAAGCGCGCCTTTTCCGAAAAACGTCAGGCGCTGGTGCTGGACGTGCCGGAGGAGGACCTGCCCGAGATCATCACCAACGAGGATCGGCTCAGCGAGGTGCTGACCATCCTGCTGGACAACGCGCGCAAATATACGCCGGAGGGCGGGCACATCACCCTGGGGGCGCAAACCGCCCTGATCGACGGGATCGTGACGGGCGTGCGCTTTTTCGTGCGCGATGACGGCATCGGCATGGACGAGGACACCCAGCGCCTGGCTTTCGACCGCTTCCATCAGGCGGACAAGAGCCATGCCGCCAAGGGGAGCGGCCTGGGCTTGGCGATCGCCCGGGAGATCCTGCTGAAGCTCGGCGTGGAGATCAAGGTCAAAAGCAAGCTCGGCGAGGGAAGCGAGTTCTCCTTCGAGCTGGCTGTGCCCTGAGCGGGTTCACCTATTGAGCAAGAACAGTACCAAGAAATGAGAGGGGAGTATCGAGGGGGCACACCCTCGATGAAAATCCGCAGCAGGGACGGAAGCCGTGCCCGCCGGTGGCGGAAAAGCACGGATGGAGTCCCAATGAGCCACAGAGCGCCGCAAGCGATAGCGCCGCAGCGCGACAATGGCGAATTGAGGGCATAGCCCATGCGCGGTGCGGGGTGGCGAACTGAGGACAGCGATTTCCCCGCCAAATGTTTACAAGCCACCCGCGTGAAACACGTCGGGTTTGCTTGTCTTTGCCGGGGGTTTGTGCTATGATGAACGCAATCAATTCTGGGGAGGCGTTTCCATGTTCGGACGCTTGATGAACGGCTATTTCTACGGGAAAAGCGGCAAGGGGGATTTCCGGCGGGATGATTTGCCGAAAAACCGCTGGGAATTGTTCTGGGCCATGCTCCGGGTGCGTTTTTCGGCGCTGATCCGTCTGAACCTGATGACGGTGATCGTCTTCCTGCCCTTCCTGGTGGTGGTGCTGTACAACCTGCTCACCCTGCTGACCGGCGTCAGCGGCGCGCTGAGCTATCAGATGGCGCTGGAGGCGGGCGAGCTGACCGAGGAATACACTCCGGAGCTCCTTGCCATTTACGCGCAGTATACGGCGGACGGCGTGTTCAATCTGGGGCAGTACAGCCGGGAGCTGACGCAGTTCTGCCTGTCGCAGATGTTATTGTGGATCATCCCCTGCATCCTGATCACCGGGCCCGCGGAGGCCGGCCTCGCCTACGTGTGCCGCAACTGGGCGCGGGATGAGCACGCCTTCATCTGGGCGGATTTCAAGGACGCCCTGGTGGAGAACTGGAAGCAGGGCCTCGGCGTCTCCGCGATCACCTCCGTGCTGCCCTTTGTGATCTACATCTGCTGGAACTTTTACGGCGCGCAGGCGGACCAGAACGCGCTGTTCCTGGTGCCGCAGATCCTGGTCATGATGCTGGGCATCATCTGGATGCTGGGGCTCACGTTCATGTATCCGCTGATGGTCAGCTATAAGATGACCTTCGGCCAGGTGGTCAAGAACGGCATCATGCTGGGCGTGGGACGGCTGCCCCAGACCGTGGGCGTGCGCCTGGTGGTGCTGGTGCCGGCGCTCATTTGCGCGGCGCTGCTGGTGTTTACCAGCATCGGCATGTACGCCCTGCTCGTGCTGGGCGGGTATTACTTGGTGCTGGGCATCGCGCTGGCCCGCTTTATCTACGCCAGCTTCACCAACGGCGTTTTCGATCGCTACATCAACAGCCGCATCGAGGGCGTCCAGGTCAACCGCGGCCTGGCCGACGAGGATGAGGACGAGGATGAGGATGACGACGAGGACGTGGGAGAAGAAGAATAAGTCCTGATGTATACCGATTTTGCTTCCGTCTACGACCGGCTGATGCGGGATGTGCCCTACCAGGCGTGGGCGGATTTTTACTTGAAGCTGGTCAAAAGACACGCGCCGGGCGCGCGCTGCGTCGAATGTGCCTGCGGCACGGGTGGGCTGACGATCCCCCTGGCCCGGGCGGGCCTGCGCATGACGGGCGTCGATCTGAGCGGCCCCATGCTGGAATTGGCGATGGCCAAGGCGCGGGACGCCGGGGTGGCCGTGCCCTTCGTCCGGCAGGACATGCGGGCGCTTTCCCTGCCCAGCAGGGCGGACGCGGTGCTGTGTACCTGCGACGGCGTCAATTACCTGACGAAGCGGGCGGACGTCCTTGCCTTCTTCCGCGCGGCGCATGAGGCGCTCAAGCCGGGCGGCGCGCTGATTTTCGACGTTTCGACGCCCTATAAGCTGGGCGTGGAGCTGGGCACCGCTACCCGCGGCCTTACGGATGACGACTGCGCTTATCTCTGGAACAGCGTCTGGCAGGAAAGGACGCGCCTGTTTGGGATTCGCATGGATATTTTTGTTCGGGAAGGCGGAAATTATCGCCGGATCGTGGAGGAGCAGACGCAGCGAGCGCACAGCCGGGAGGAATTGAGCGCCTGGCTGGCCGAGGCCGGATTTACCGCCGTCCGCTTTTACGGGGACAAAAAGCTGCGTCCCCCGGTCGAACGCGATCTGCGCTGGCATATCGCGGCGATCAAGGATCAAGCAAGGAGTGAAAAACGATGACCTATATCCCCCCCAAGGATGAAATGCTGCACCTGACGCTGATGGGCGGCCAGGCGCGCGTGCTTCTGTGCCGGACGACGGTGCTCAGCCAGGAGATGGCCAGGATCCACCACCCGTCGGATACCGCCTGCGCGGCGCTTTCCCGCCTGATGAGCGGCACCCTGATGCTGAGCGTGATGATGAAGGGCGAAAACGATTCGGTAACCGTGACGGTGGCCGGAGACGGCCCGATCGGCAAGATGACGGCGGTGGCCAAGGGCGGTGAGATCAAGGCGACGGCCGAGCACCCGCAGGAGGAGGTCCCCCGCCGGGCGGACGGCCACCTGGACGTCGGGACGCTGGTGGGCCGTCACGGCCGGCTCAGCGTGGTCAAGGACCTGGGCCTCAAGGAGCCGTATATCGGCCAGGTCAACCTGATCTCGGGCGAGCTGGGCGAGGACTTCGCCGAGTATTTTACCGCCTCGGAGCAGACGCCCTCCCTGGTGGCCCTGGGCGCGCGCGTGAACGACGGCCTGCCGCTGTCCACCGGCGGTATCCTGGTGCAGGCCATGCCGGATTGCGGCGAGGACCTGCTGAATCAGCTGGAGCTTCGGTCCATGCTGTTCGCGGACATCAGCCGTGAGCTGGCCGAGCATGACCTGACGGAGCTGGCGATGGCCTGGTTCGACGGCCTGGAGCCCCAGGTGGTGGAAAAGCAGCCCCTTTTCTGGCGGTGCGACTGCTCTCGCGAGCGCATGGAGCGCGCCCTGCTTGCCCTTGGAAAGGCCGAGTTGACCGATATTTTGAACGAGGACGGCTTTGCCACGCTGACCTGCCATTTCTGCCGCACGGCGCGGGTGTTTAATGAGGATGACCTGAAGCGCCTGATCGAAAACGCATGACGGAACGGAGCAATATCGTCCCCTTCGAGCGCAGCGCCGCCTTTTGGATGAGCCGCGCCCGCCGCGCGCGACACAACCGCCGCCCCGCGGAGGCCTTGCCGATGCTGCGCGAGGCGTATCGGCAGACCGGCAGCGACGAGGTGGCCCTCGAGATGGCCGAAAACTACTGTGATATGGGCTGCTGGTCGGCGGCCCGGCGGATCGCGGAGGATATCCTGCTGCGCCGGCCCGAGCTGGCGGGCGCGTATTACGTGCTGGGCGTCGCCTCTCTGGCGCTGAGCGACGAGCGCCTGGCCGACGACGCGCTGGCGACCTGCCTGAGCAAGGGCGGGGATTCTCCCTATGCCGACGACGCGCAGCGCCTGCTCAGCGAATTCCCCTGGGCGGAGGAAAAGCGCGTGCCCCGTGGAGCGAGGGCGGAGGCGCTGCGCTTGCAGGCGCAGGACGCCATCCTGGACGGGGACCTGCCCAAGGCCAGGGCGCTTTTGACGCGGGCCTGCCGGACGGGCAAGAGCCCGGCCGCCGACGCGATCTACGGCGAAATGCTGCTGCGCTCCGGCGATGACGAGGGCGCTCGGCGTCTTTTGACCCGTGCGCTTCGCAGGGGGACGCAAAGCCCCGCCGGGCTGCTTTTGCTGGCGGAGGCCTGGGCGTCGATCGCGCGGACGGATCCCCAAAGGAAGCAGGAGGCCGAAAAACGGGCGCTGCGCGCCCTGCGCGCAGGCCTGAACGCCTGCGAGACGCCTCCGGAGCTGGCGCTGGCCGCCGAGGCCTGCGTGTACGCGGGCCGGCGGAACCTGATCCTGCGCCGCCTGCTGGCGGAGCTGCGCGCCCATCCCCGCTCCAACGACCTCAAATATATCCTGGCCTGCGTATACGCCAACACCGGCGATTATCTGCCCGCGGGGCGGTATCTGATCTCCGTCCTGGATCAGGATCCGGACGATCGGGACGCCCGCGCGGCGCTGTGCCTGGTGGGGCTGGGCCTCATTCCCTTTGATCGACAGCCCGCCGGCCGCGCGGCAGCTCAGGCCTGCGCCCGTCCGCCGGTTACGGGGGACGCCGCCTTCAAGCGCCTGGCGCACGGGCTCACGATCTCCCTGGGCGGGGTGCTGACCTATCGCGAGGTATGCGACCGCGTCCTGCCCGTCTGGCAACGCATGAACGGGCGGCAGCGCCGCCATTGCGACCGCGCGAGGGACTGGCTGTGGCCCAACGCGATCTATACCTGCCTGACGATGGAACAGGAGTACGCGCCCTTCGAGCCGGCGCTCTATCCCGTCCGGGGAAGGGCGAAGCAGCTTTCGCGCATGATCCGCTGGATTCTGAAAGGAGCGACACGATGAAGCTGATCGATTTCGACGGGCGCTTTGACGCCTGCCTGCAGCAGTGGTATCAGGACAATTTTGGCAAGTACCGCACCTATGACGAGATGGAGGAGCAGGCGCCCGAGGTATACCAGCGGTTCCTGGATACCCCGGCGGACTGGCTGGACGGCGCGAAGCCGGGGGAATACTTCGAGCGCTTTGACGACCCCCGGATGCTGGTGGATTGGCTGCGCGCCTATGAGGAGGGCGACGTGTCGACCCCTGACATGCTGCTGAACCGCATCTCGGAGCTCGGGGAAACGGCGACGGAGCCCCTGATGGCGCTTTTGCGGGATGAGCAGGCCCCCCAGGCGGCCCGGATGGCCGCCATGACCCTGCTGGGGGAGATCGGCAGCGCCGCGCCGGCGGCCCTTTACGCCGATTGGCTTGCCCGCTGGGACGGCAAGGACGAGCTGGGGGAAAGTGCCCTCGAGGGCCTGGAGGGGCTGGGCGAGGAAGCGGCCGGTGAGATGCTCCGCGTCCTGCCCGGCGCTACGGACGAGGGCCGGTACGGGCTTTTGTCCGTGCTGTCCAACCTGCGGTTTGATCGGGCGCTGGTCGAAAACGCCGTGGAGCTGTTTGAGCGCCGGCCGGACCTGCGCGTGCAGTTGGCCGCGGTGCTGGGCCGCTTTGGCGATGATTTTGCCCTGTCCGCGCTGAAAAAAGCGGCTGCTTCAGAGGAAACCGGTTACCTGACCTTCATCGAGCTGCGCAGCGCGATCGAGGCGCTGGGCGGGGAAGCGCCCCGCCGGCGGTACAGCGACGACGACCCTGAATATGAAGCCATGCGCGCCCTGGAAGCGCGTATGCTGAACGACGATCCCCAGTGATCGAAAGGAATCCGGATGAGGATTTGTGAGCATTGCGGCCTGGTCGCGCAGGAAAACGACGTCATTTGCCGGGGATGCGGCGCGACGCTGCCCCTCCGTGAGTTAGGCCGGGGCGCGGCCTCCATCCTGCAAGGGCGGGAGGAGGAAAGCGGCGGCGACGACCGCGGCGCCTCCCGGCGCGAAAAGCGCGCGGAGTACACCGAGACGCTGGATGAGCGCGACCGCCCCCGGCGCATTACCCGCGCGGAGGCCGCGCAGATCAAGGCTC
>JAFUHB010000022.1 GCA_017469085.1 Clostridia bacterium | reverse complement strand
GGAGACTGATGCATATCGGTGCACAGCCTGTGCCGCCGTCACTGATCAAGCACTGGAAGGAATATTTCCCGCATCATCAGTACGATACCAACTACGGCCTATCCGAATCGACCGGCCCCGGCTGCGTGCACCTGGGCGTGGAGAACGTCAACAAGGTGGGCGCCATCGGTGTGCCCGGCTACGGCTGGGAGGTCAAGATCGTGAGCCCCGACGGCCATCCGGTCCAGAAGGGCGACGTCGGCGAGCTGTGCGTCAAGGGCCCCGGCGTCATGACCTGCTATTATCGGGACGAGGAGGCGACCAACGAGGTCCTGAAGGACGGCTGGCTTTATACCGGCGATATGGCCATGCAGGACGAGGACGGCTTCATCTTCCTCGTGGACCGCAAGAAGGACGTCGTCATCACCGGCGGTGAAAACCTGTATCCTGTGCAGATCGAGGATTTTATCCGCGCCAATATCGCCGTAAAGGACGTGGCCGTGATCGGCCTGCCCCATCCCCGCCTTGGCGAGATCGCGGCGGCCATCATCGAGGTAAAGCCCGGCTATACCTTGACAGAGGAAGAGATCAACCAGTTCTGCACCGGCCTGCCCCGCTATAAGCGTCCCCGGAAAATCATTTTCGCCCCCGTTCCCCGCAACGCGACCGGCAAGATCGAAAAGCCGCGCCTTCGCTCCATCTACTGCGGCGAAAGCCTGGTCGCGCAGCAAAACGAAATCAAAGAGGGTTAATTCATGCGTCAACTGATGATCGGCAACGCCGCCGTCGCGCGCGGCGCATACGAAGCGGGCGTCCGCGTGGTCGCCTCCTATCCCGGCACGCCCAGCACGGAGATCACCGAGAGCATCGTCCGCTATCCGGACATCTATGCCGAGTGGGCGCCCAACGAAAAAGTGGCCTGCGAGGTCGCGATCGGCGCTTCCATCGCCGGAGCGCGCGCCATGACCTGCTGCAAGCACGTCGGCCTCAACGTGATGGCCGATCCCGTTTTTACCGCCAGCTATACCGGCGTAAACGGCGGGCTGGTCATCTGCGTGGCCGACGATCCCGGCATGCACTCCAGCCAGAACGAGCAGGACTCCCGGCATTATGCCAAGGCGGCCAAGCTGCTGATGCTGGAGCCGTCCGATTCCCTCGAATGCCGGGATATGACGCGGGAGGCGTTTGCCTTAAGCGAACGCTTTGATATTCCCGTCGTCCTGCGGCTCACCACCCGCGTCGCGCATTCCCAAAGCCTGGTCGAGCCCACGGACCCTGAGATCGTGCCGCTCAAGGACTACGTCAAGGATGCCGCCAAGCACGTCATGACCCCGGCCAACGCCATTCGCCGGCACGTGATCGTCGAGGAACGCATGAAGGCGCTCACGGCGTTCGCCGAAGAGACCGCCCTCAATCGCGTGGAAGGGCAGGGCTCCCCCATCGGCGTTATCACCGCCGGGATCGATTATATGTATGCCCGGGAGGCGCTGGGCGACAGCGTGGATTACCTGAAGCTCGGCATGGTATGGCCGCTGCCTGAAGCGGCGATCCGTGCCTTTGCCGCCGCCCATGAACAGGTTTTCGTGATCGAGGAGCTGGATCCCTTTATCGAGGATCATGTGCGGGCGCTCGGCGTTTCCGTGATCGGCAAGGATGCCTTTACCCTGCTGGGCGAGTATACGCCCGCCATGATCCGCAGAGTCGTGCTGGGCCAGGCGGATCAGCCCGCTGCCCCCGCGCAGATGAACGTGCCCGTGCGCCCGCCCGTCATGTGCGCCGGCTGCCCCCATCGCGGCACCTTCTATGTACTCAAAAAGCTGGGGCTCACCGTCGCCGGGGACATCGGCTGCTATACGCTGGGCGCAGCCCCGCCCCTTGCCTCCATCGACACCACGATCTGCATGGGCGCTTCCGTGAGCGCAGCGCTGGGGATGGCAAAGGCACGGGGGGCGTCCTTTAACAAAAAGCTTGTCTCCGTGATCGGCGATTCTACCTTCATCCATTCGGGCATCACCGGCCTCATCGATATCGTTTATAATCGAGGCGCGAACACCGTCATCATCCTGGATAATTCCATCACCGGCATGACCGGCCACCAGGATAACCCGACCACCGGCAAAACCATTCGGGGCGAAAAAACCAAGCAGGTCGACCTGGAATTGCTGTGCAAGGCGATCGGCATCGATCGCGTGACCATTGCCGACCCCTTCGACGTCAAGTCCTTTGAGGCGATCGTGCGCCGCGAGGTCGAGGCGGACGAGCCCTCGGTGATCATCGCGCAGCGCCCCTGCGCCCTGCTCAAATACGTCCGCTATGAAGGGCATTGCCAAATCGGCGATCAATGCCGCCGCTGCCACCTGTGCATGAAGCTGGGCTGTCCCGCCATTTCCCTGAAGGACGGCGCGGTGCGCATCGATGAGAACCAGTGCAACGGCTGCGGGCTGTGCGTCAACGTCTGCCCCTTCGACGCGATCCATAAGGAGGCGTAAAGCGATGAGCACCACCAATATCATGATCGTCGGCGTCGGCGGCCAGGGCACCCTGCTTGCCAGCCGCATCCTGGGCAACGCGCTTGTGCAGGAGGGGTACGACGTCAAGGTGTCCGAGGTACACGGCATGAGCCAGCGCGGCGGCAGCGTAGTCACCTATGTGAAGTTCGGCGACAAGGTCTGGTCCCCCATCATCGGGCAAGGCGAGGCGGATATCATCCTGTCCTTCGAGCTGCTCGAGGCGGAGCGCGCGCTGCCCTATTTACGGCCGGACGGCCAAATCATTGTAAACACCCAACAGATCGACCCCATGCCTGTGATAACCGGCGCGGCCCAGTATCCGGCTGACGCGCTCGAGGCGCTGACGGCCAACGCTCGCGTAACCGCCGTGGATGCGCTTTCTCTCGCCAAGGAGGCGGGGACCTCGCGGGCCGTCAACGTAGTCCTGATCGGCATCCTGGCCAGTCAAACCAAGATCCCCAAGGAGCGCTGGCTGGACACCATCCGGCAGACCGTTCCCGAAAAATTCCAGGCGGTCAACCTGAAGGCGTTTGAGCTGGGATACCGATACGCGCAGGAGCGTTGATCATCGGCCGTTTGTCACGCCATTTTTCCACACAACATTAAAATACGGGCGCATTATCTGTCGTCCCTCTTTTTTATTGTCATTGATTCCTAATACCCGGCAGCCAATGATTGGCGGAGAGGCTCAAGGCTACTCCTATATCAGATCTTGCCGAGTCAGCAGAGCATTGGAGCCAGCGCCCAGCCCAGCGGCAAACAGCGCGCCGCCGACCAGGCACATCATCACGTTCATGATCCCGGCGTTCAGCGGCGTCATCATGGGGATCATCATGAACAGCAGCATCCCGGCGAAGGCGAACAGCAGGATGGAAAGCCAGCTTCTGTTTTTGCCGAAGCAGCTCACCAGCACGGCGATAGCCACAAATACCAGCATCAGGAAGATTTTGGCGATCATGCACATGATGAGGCTGAACACGCCCGCCGCGCCCAGGGTGAAGGGCAAGCCCGCCGCCGCGCCGCCGATGATCGCGCCGAAGAAGAACACGATCAGCATCAGCGCCCCGGCAAAGAAGCCGGATACGGTTTTGGAAATCACATAATCCATTTTCCTGGCCCGAACGGTGAACAGGTTTTTAGCGTATCCGCTGCGGAAATCGTCCGCAACGAACAGGCACACGAACACACCCGCCATAAAGAAAATCAGGTTGATGTTGCACATGGTCGTCATATCCATGGCCATCATACCCGCGCCACTCTCGGAGCCGATGATCTGCCAGGTGTTGGTAAAGGCTTCCATGGTGGTGACGACGCCGGTCTGGGGATTGGCCACCTCTGTACCGCTGACCATCGTGGTCATGGTAAGAATCAAAATCGGCATCATCAGGGCGATCAAAAGGAAGATGGGCAGGCGGGAGGTGGTGAACATCCGGCGGAAATCCACCTGCATCATGCTGTTCAAACGCTTGGATTTGCTCATTGCTTCTTTCCTCCCATCAAGTCGATATAATATTCTTCCAGGCCGATCTTCGCCGTCCAGATTTCGCTGACGGTGACGCCCTTTTCGTACAGCCAGGCGACCACGTCCTCCGGCTTCACATCGTCATAGATGCGGATGGTTCCGTCCTCTTCTTCCTCCACCCGGCCGTACCTGCCCTTGAGCAGCAGCTTGATTTTGCTGCCTTCTCCCGTGCGCAGGGCGATATAGGTGGGACAATCTGCCTCCAACTCCTCCGCTGTCATTTCCCGGATCATCCTGCCGTGCCGGATGATGCCGTAGTGGGTAGCGATCTTCTCCAGCTCGCCTAAAATATGGGAGGAAATCAGCACCGTGCAGCCCTGCTTCGTAATGTCGGTGAGCACCTCCCGCATGATGCGCATGCCGTCCGCGTCCAGGCCGTTGATCGGCTCGTCCAGCACCAGCAGACGCGGGTTCCCCAGCAGCGCCATGGCGATGCCGATGTGCTGCTTCATACCCAGGGAGCAGTTCTTGAATTTGTTGGAGGCCGCTCCCTCCATGCGCACGGTTTTGAGGACCTTGGCGATTTCCTGCTCGGGATCCTTGATTTCCAGGTTCGCCGCCTGGATCATCATATTGTTCCACACGCTGCAATCGGGGACGCAGCCCGGCGCTTCGATGAGCACGCCGATGTGGGAGCGAATCTCATCATCGTTATGATCTTTCCCGTAAAGCGAGATACTTCCGGAGGTGGGATGCAGCAGCCCGCAGATCATCTTTTCGGTGGTGGATTTGCCGCTGCCGTCTTCCCCGATGAAGCCGTAAATAGCCCCCTCCGGTACGGTCATGTGCAGCCCGTCCACGGCCTGCTTGCTGCCGAAGCGCTTTGATAAGCCTCTGATTTCAATGGCGTTCATATCTTCATTCCCCCAATCAATACACATCGCTGCGGTTCAGCACCAGCGTGCCCAGCGAGTTATAGATCACGGCCCAGATCGCGGAGACGGCGATGCAGGTCAGCAGCGTCACAAGATTGCTGCTCAGGCAGGCGTTTACCGAGGAGCCATACAGGAAAATGTTCAGGGCGGGGCTATTGCCCAGCAGCGCCGCCGCGCCGATGATGGGAATGCCCGTGCCCAGGATAAAGCTGGACGTGATGGATACCCCAAACTGGCGGCGGAAGATCACGTTGAGGAAGGTGTACAGGCTGGCCCAGCCCAGGCTCATGACGGCTTTGCCCAAGATCGCCAGCAGCAGAGAGAAATAATTGGCGCGAAACTCCATCCCGGCAAACAGACCGCCTGCGATGCCGCCCAGCAGGTACGTGGCGCACATACAAACCATGGCAAAGGCGCAAACCAGGGATTTGGAAATCATGTATTCGCTTTTATGGGAGTGCGTTGTAAACAGCTGCTTCACATATCCGCTGCGGTAATCGTGACCGATGAAGATGGACACCATGATGCCGCCGAAGATGAACACCATGTTCATGTTGGCGTATTCGCCGATGTCATGCACCACATACAAAGGAGAATCCGCTGCCACGATATTCCAGGCATTGGTGAACAGCGGGGCCGCCGCCGCGCCGTTTGGTCCGCTCATCATGCCCATGCTGGATAACATGCCTGGGATGATGGCGGCAATAGCCAGGAAGATATAGAACATAGGCGTATGGAACAGCCGATAGAAGTCCACGCCCAGCATACTTTTCAGTCGTTTCGTTAACGTAGGCGATTCAAAGGTGGGCGTCAAGGTTGCTTGCATCTTATTTTTCCTCCTTCCGGCTCATCAGCTCGATGTAGTATTCCTCCAGACCGATGCGATTCTTTCGGATTTCCTGGATGGTGTGGCCGTTATCCAGCAGATACCGCACGATGGCTTCCGTATCGTTCACGTCATAGACCCGCAGGCTGCCATCCTCTTCCCGCACGTCGGGGAATTGCTTTTGCAGGTCCTGCTTGGCCCGTCGCATATCTCCCGTTTTCAGGGCGGTGAATGTCCTGCTGCGGCCCTCCATTTCCGTGGCGCTCAACTCCTGGATCATCTTGCCCTGACGGATGATGCCGTAGTGGGTGGCGATCTTCTCGAGCTCTCCCAGGATATGGGAGGAAATCAGCACCGTGCAGCCGTAGTTCTGGGTGATATCCACCAGGATCTCCCGCATGATGCGCATCCCGTCGGTATCCAGGCCGTTGATGGGCTCATCCAGGATCAGCAAGGCCGGGTCGCCCAGCAGGGCCATGGCGATGCCGATGCGCTACTTCATACCCAGAGAGCATTTCTT
>JAFUHB010000230.1 GCA_017469085.1 Clostridia bacterium | reverse complement strand
TCCAAGCTACCCTCGTTTCTTACATACTGCTTAACCGCTTGCAGCAATTCCTCGGTTTTAAGTTTCCTTTCCCTCATACAAAAACACTCCCTTCATGCGACAGTTTCTCTTTCACTGTCTCTCATGAAGGGAGCATATCAAGATTCGTGGCGGGCGAGAATCATTTTCCCTACTGTTACAGCATCTCCAACAGCCTTTTACCAAACATCTCGCAAGTGATCCCCCTTTCATGGGAAACGCCCGCGCCCTGCGCCTTGCAGGTATCGATGGCCTCGCTCAGGCGGCAGGCCAGGTCATTTCGGCCGATGTGGGTCAGCAGCAGCGCCGCGGCGCGAAGGATGCTCTCCGGGTCGGCGTAATCCCCCAGCCCCTGCTCGATCAGCCTTGGCGCTGAGCCGTGGATGGCCTCGAACATGGCGTAACGGTCGCCCAGGTTGGCGCTGCCCGCGGTGCCCACGCCGCCCTGAAGCTGCGCGGCCTCGTCCGTCAGGATATCGCCGTACAGGTTGGGCGTCAGGATGACCTGCAGCTTCTGTCTCTCCTCTGGGTTCACCAGCATGGCCGACATGATGTCCACGTAATATTCGTCCGTTTCGATTTCCGGGTAATCGGCAGCCACCTGGCGGCACACCTCGGAAAACAGGCCGTCGGTCTTTTTCATGATATTGGCCTTGGTCACAACCGTCACCCGTGTCTTGCCGTTGGCGCGGGCGTAGTCAAAGGCGGCCCGCGCGATGCGCTCCGTGCCAGGGCGCGTGATCACCTTAAAGTCCACCGCCAGGTCAGGATTCAGCTGTACGCCCTGGCTGCCGAGGGTATATTCCCCCTCGGTATTTTCCCGGAAAAAGGTCCAGTCGATCCCCAGCTCCGGCACCCGCACGGGACGCACGTTGGCGTACAGGTCGAGGGCCTTGCGCAGCATCACGTTGGCGCTGGTCATGCTGCCGCCGCTCGGCGTCATGGTCGGGCCCTTCAGAAATACGTCGCATTCCCGGATGGCAGCCAGCGTCTCTTTGGGCACGCTCTCGTTCAGCGCCAGGCGGTTTTCGATGGTCAGGCCCTCGATCGGGCGCATCCGCACCTGGCCCGAGGCGATTTCATCGGCCAGCAGCTTGTTTAACGCCGCCTCCGCCACCTGGACGATCATGGGGCCGATGCCGTCTCCCCCCGCCACGCCGATGGTCAGGGGACGGCCGGTCATATCCTTTTTCTCCGCGGCGCTCAGGCGTTCAAGCCGGGCCAGCTGCTCCTCATACAACGCGCGGAATTGCTCCGCCGCGCGCAGCGCTTCTTCACTCATCGGGACGCTCCCTCCCTTTCCTCCCGGTAATAATTGATCAGGCATCCGTCCGCCAGGACGCGGCGCTCGTTTTCGGTCAGCGCGCCGGTGGACACCTCAAAGGGCGTCACGGCCCCTTCGGGCGAAACCGCGTAGGCGGTCATCCCGGTCACGCCCCGCAAAATCGCCTGCCGGACTCCGGGCACGAAGATATAATCGTTCAGGGCAAAGGCCTCCGGACGGTCCGTCAGGAAGGGAATCATGCCCCAGTTGATACAATTGGAGCGATAGCGCTTGGTGGCGTACTGGCGGGCGAAATTGGCGCTGCCCCCCATCACGCGCTGGCAGGAGGCCGCCTGTTCCCGCGCCGAGCCGTCGCCCGGCATATTGGCAAAAATGGCGGAGCCTATGTCCGTATCCGCCGGCGAAACGGGGATCCCGGCCCGGCGCAGGGCCTCATACACGCGCAGGATCTCCTCCGGCAGCGCTTCCCCGGCCCGACGGGCCCGATCCGCCGCCCGCATCAGCTTGCTGCGCGGCACATAATCGGGGTCCTTGCGGCTGAGCGCGAACTCGGACAGGCGTTCCGGGTTGGAACGGTAGGAGGAGGTCTCCCCCGAGGGGATCAGCTCGTCGGTGGTCGTCACGGGGTCGGTGATATAGGAGCAGACGCGCACCAGCAGATCCTCCGTCAGGGCGGGCATCTCAGGCCAGTCCTTGATATTGGGGCCAAACCTCAGCTCCGTTTCCGGCTCGGCGCGGCCCCAGCCGTTGTAAACGCGCTTTTCGTATACCTCGCCCGCAAAGGAAGGCGTATAGCGCGTATAGCGCTGATCGGCCAGGTCCGTAGCGGGGGTCAGCCGGCCGCCGTTTGCGGCCGTGGCGGCGATGGAACGGGCGTCCATCAGCGCCACCGCGGCCAGCTGTCCCTCGCCGGGCTTGGAGCCCTCACGGTTGGGAAAGTTGCGCGTGGTGTGCCGGATGGACAGCTCGCCGTTGGCAGGGCAATCCCCCGCGCCGAAGCAGGGGCCGCAGAAGCAATCCCGGATGATCACGCCCGCGTCGGCCAGGTCGGCCAGGCATCCCGCGCGGGACAGCGCCAGCCACGTCGGCATGGACTCGGGATAGACGCTCATGGTGAACGCGCCATTTCCCGTGGAGCGGCCCCGCAGGATGTCCGCGGCTGCCGCCAGGCTGTCGAACGTGCCGCCCGAGCAGCCCGCCACGATGCCCTGATCCACGTACAGTTTCCCATTCCTGAGCTTGCCCGTCAGGTCCATCCGGACGGAGGCCGGAAGCTGCTCGTTGGCCCGCCGCTCCGCCTCGCGCAGGATATCCCCGGCGTTTTCCCGAAGCTCCCGGATGGGGAGGGAAAGGCTGGGGTGCATGGGCAGCGCGATCATGCACTCCACGGAGGAAAGATCGATGTATACGCAGCCGTCGTACCAGGCGACGTCCGCCGGCTTGAGCGTCCGATAGGCCTCCGACCTGCCGTGCCGGGTCAGGTATTCCTCGGTCTGCCCATCCGTCTCCCAGATGGAGGACCAGCAGGTGGTCTCCGTCGTCATGACGTCGATGGCGTTCCGATATTCGATGGGCAGGGCATGGACGCCGGGACCCACGAATTCCATGACCTTGTTTTTGACATAGCCGTTTTGGTACACGGCCGCGCAAAGGGCCAGGGCCACATCGTGGGGGCCTACGCCGGGCGCGGGCTCGCCGTCCAGATACACGGCGATCACGCCGGGCCGGGCGAAATCATAGGTGCGCCCGAGCAGCTGCTTGGCCAGCTCCCCGCCGCCCTCGCCGACGCCCATGGTGCCCAGGGCGCCGTATCGGGTGTGCGAATCCGAGCCCAGGATCATCCGCCCGCAGCCCGACATCATCTCCCGGTTGTAGCTGTGGATCACAGCCAGGTTGGTGGGTACATAAATGCCGCCGTATTTTTTCGCGGCGGAGAGGGCGAATTTATGATCATCCTCATTGATGGTGCCGCCGACCGCGCAAAGGCTGTTGTGGCAGTTGGTCAGCGCGTAGGGCACAGGGAAGGAGGTCATACCCGAGGCGCGCGCCGTTTGGATGATGCCGACGTAGGTGATGTCATGGCTGGTCAGCGAGTCGAAGGCGAGCCGCAGGAAGTCCTGATCCCCCGCCCGGTTATGCGCCTGCAAAATGCCCCAGGCGATGGTGCCCCGCGCCGCCTCCGCCGTGTCTTGCGCATAGCCGACCTCGGCGGCGACCTCCTCGGGCGTCACGCACAGCTTTTGCCCGTGCACCAGGTATACGCCGGTATCGTACAGCTTGATCATGGCCTTACGCTCCCTTCAAAATGTGCCGCATGGCGTGCTCGACATGGGCGATGGCCAGCGTCTCCGCGGCGGCCTCGTCCCGGTCGGCGATCGCGTTCAGGATGGCGCGGTGCTCATCCAGGGATTCCTCCGCCCGCTGATGATCGGTGATCGATACCTGGCGGTAACGGACGATACGCCGGTGCAGCGGCTCGAGCGTATAGCGCAGCGGCGCGCTGCCGCACAGCCGGTAAATGATCTGGTGGAAACGGTTGTCCATATCCCGGATGCCGACGGGATCCTGCTTGCCGGTATAAAACTCCTGCACGTCCAGCGCCTCGCGCAGCTCGCCGATGCCCTCCTCCGGGGCGTTCCGCGCGGCGCGGGCCGTGGCGATGCCCTCCAGGCGCATCCGGATCAGCAGGATATCCTGCAGATCCTCCTGCGTGACCCCCACCACCCGGGAGGTCTTGCCCACCGTTTCCAGCAGGTGGTCATGCTCTAAGCGCTGCATCGCCTCCCGCACCGGCGTGCGGCTGACCGCCAGCCGCTCGCTCAGCTTGATTTCGGTCACGATCTCGCCCCGCTGCAGCGCCCCGGTCAGGATATCCGCCTCGATCTTTTCATACACCTGGTCCGCCAGGGAAATCATCTTATGCTCCATGCTCAGCCTCCTTTCCCGTCACATAACAGTATCACAAGCGCGCCAGTCGTCCGCCGGTCAGCCGCTCGATCTGTGTTTCCAGCTCATTGGTGCTCAGGGACGCCTGCCGTCCGGCGGCGAACTGCTCGTCCACCCACTTTTTCAGCTCGACCACCAGCGGCGCATCCTTGGCGACGGCCTCGTCTCCGCTCAAGCGATAATTGTTGTTGATCCAATAGGCGATGCCGCCCAGGCCGGAATTGGGGCCGATCATCACCGAAGCCGGCCGGGACAGGAGCTTTTCGGTGTTAAAGATATTGTAGATTTCCTCGTCCTTCATCAGGCCGTCCGCGTGGATCCCGGCGCGGGTCTGGTTGAAGGCCCGCCCTACAAACGGCGTCATCGGCGGGATCTTATAGCCGATGTTCTTTTCAAAATACTCGGCGATCTCGGTGATCACGGTGGTATTCATGCCGTCCAGCGAGCCGCGTAAGGCGGCGTACTCAAAGCACATGGCCTCCAAGGGGATGTTGCCCGTGCGCTCGCCGATGCCCAGCAGGCTGCAATTGACCGCCGAAGCTCCGTACAGCCAGGCCGTGGTCGCGTTGGTGACGGCCTTGTAAAAATCGTTGTGACCGTGCCATTCCAGGTGCTCGCTGTCCACGTCGGAATAGTGCTGCAGGCCGTAAATGATGCCCGGCACGCTGCGCGGCAGGGCGACCTCCGGATAGGGCACGCCGTAGCCCATCGTGTCGCAGGCGCGGATGCGCACGGGGATGCCGGCGTCCCGGCTCATTTTCATCAGCTCGTTGACGAAGGGCACCACGAAGCCGTAAAAATCGGCCCTCGTGATATCCTCCAAATGGCAGCGTGGCATGACGCCCGCCTCGAAGGCCTCCCCCACGGCGTCCAGATACATCTTCATCGCCTCGCGGCGGGTCTTCTTCATCTTTTTGAAGATATGGTAATCGCTGCAGCTGACCAGGATGCCCGTTTCCCGGATTCCAAGATCGCGCACCAGCTCAAAATCCTTCTTGTTGGCGCGAATCCAGGTCGTGATCTCCGGGAACTGGAGCCCCAGGTCCTGACACATGCGCAGGGCCTCACGGTCCTTTTCGCTGTAAACGAAAAATTCGGATTGGCGGATGACCCCGTATGGCCCCCCCAGGCGGCTCATCAGCAGGAACAGGTCCCGAATCTGCTCAGGGGTATAAGGGTCCTGGGACTGCTGACCGTCCCGAAAGGAGGTATCGGAGATCCAGATCTCGTCCGGCATCCCCATCGGCACCCGGCGATGGTTGAAGCTGACCTTGGGCACCGTCTCATAATCATAAATATCCCGGTACAGATTGGGCTCCTGTACGTCCTGCAGGCTGTAACGGTAGGTCTTTTGCTCCAGCAGGTTGGTTTTGCTTGAAAGCTCCAGCATCGCTCTGCCTCCCTTCCGTGATTGTATACAAGTATACATTCCGAAATTTCCGATGTAAAGAGACGTTTTTGCAAAAAATCATGAAAAAACAAAACAAATCCAGCAGGAATATTTAGCTTCATGTCGAATTGTCTTATTTGGTATAAGTATCTCCTTTTTTAGCATCGGCTTTTCGATTCCAAACCGAAAGAAGGCTTTATATGTTACATGCGTTTTACAGCCAGGCCGACCTTGACAACGTCCCTTATCCCTCCCCGTTGACAGGCCAAGGAACGCTGAGCGACGCGGGCTCTCCCATCTGCTGCGCCTCCATGATGATCGAAAATATGCTGGACCTGTGCTTCCCGCCGGAGGAATGTGCCCGCTTCGCCCTTCGCGTTGGGGCACGCAATGCGGAAGGCACCAACCTCCCCATCCTGTGCGGGGCGCTGGCCGGCCGCTTCTCATTGGGTCTGCGGACCACCGACGACCTGGGTGAGGTGCTGGCCGCCCTGACGGAGGACGCAAGCCGCCGGGCAATCCTGACCATTCAGCCCCCGCCCATGCCCAGCCACCCCGGCCTCGGCGGCCCGTATCAGCTGCTGCTGGACGGCCTGGAGGGCGACCAGCTGCGCATTCTGGACCCGCGTTTCCGCCCCGGCCGCGGCGTGGGCCGCGCCCGCCATCGCCGCGTGCGGATGCAGGGCAACTATACCATCGCCACGCCGGAAATCATCCGTGAATTCCACACGGCAGAGCCGTATTATATCTTCTCCTTGAACTAATCCGTTCGTATAAAATCATTCAAAAAACACCATCCTCATGGCGGCGATGTCACTGGAGGATGGTGTTTTCATAGACGGCTCACACGGCGTATAGGATGCAGGGGCGAATCGTAAAGTCGGAATGAAAGGCGTTCCGGCCATGATAGCCCGCTTCGCCATTTTCAAATACCGCTTTGGGATAGATTTCCCGGTGGAATTCCTTTCCGCTGGCCGCGTAAATATGTCCGAGCGTCATCGGCTGATTTTCCGGCAGGAGCCACCAGCCGCAGTTTTCCCTGGTTTCATCCGTCCAGCCTCTGCGCGCGCCCTGCCGCAGCGCGTATGGCGTAGGCACGGCCTTGCGCTGCGCCGGCTCAGGCAGCAGGCGATCCAGTTCCTCCTCACTCAGCAGAAACACATGATCCTGGGAACGTTCCTCCCCATCCAGGACCGTCCGTTCTTTCAAATGGGTCTTTTCCTCCGCCGTAAACGCCTGCTCATAGAACTGCTGGCACATCTGTCGGGCCAGGGAATGCTGCCAGGTGAGATATTGCAGGTCCTTCTGGACCAGCTTCGGATCGCAATAGCCCGTCGTGATCAGGGCGTATCGGCTGATCAGCAGCTGATATTCCCCCTCGCTTCCGAGCGTCCGCCAGACGATGGGAGCAGCCTCCCCTTCCTTTGTCTGCGGCCAGCGGCCCAATTCGATTTGCGTCGACGGCATAGTCCCCATCCCTTTCCTACGAACTTTGGACATTCAGCATATCAGGCAGTATATCACGGTCCGCTCTGCCGCGCAATCCTTCCGATGAGAAAGCCCCGCCGGGATCACCCGACGAGGCCGGTCGTATTTGCTCAGATGACGAAAGGATGCTTCTAAAGAACACGAGGGGAGCGTCGAGGGGGCACACCCTCGACGATAATCCGCAGCAGCGACATGCGCGGTGCGAGGACCAAATCGCACCAGCGATTTGTACCTTGCGCCTTTTCCGCCCGGGAGGCCCAAAGGGCCGAGAGGAAAAGGCGTCAGGGGGTGGTGTTGGCGGGGGAAGAATTCCCCCGCCAAGTTACTATGAAGCCGTAGGCGGAATAGTACCGATCAATCTCCAAAGATCAGTTCGTCCTCGCCCAGTTCTTCCTCGGCCTCCTCAAAGTACTCGGCCATTTTCGCGTTTGTGATAGCCTGCGCCCAGGAAATACTGGAGGTGATATCATAATCCTGCAAAACACGCGGATAGAAATCGAAATACACGTTGGAATAAATCGGCAGGATCGGCAGCTGCTGCGCGAAGCGCTGCTGGAAGGCCAGCCAGCTTTGGCAATAGCTCAGCAGATCGCCGGGCTCCGTCGTGCGCATCTCGACGGCCGCGCTGTAAAGCGCCTCGTCCGCCAGGCCGGACGTCGTCCAGACGTGCTGGCCCGCTTCGTTCACGGTAAAGCTTGAGGCCGGATCGAACAGCACGTCAAAGTTGGTCGCCAGATACAGCATGTCGAACTGCGGCGCGTCGGAACGATAATACTGCCGCAGCAGCTGCGCCCATTCCACCGCCTCTACCTGAAGCTCGATACCGGCCTGCGCGAGGGGCGCTTGCAGATGCTTCTCCAGCGCCGGACCGATCGAGCTGCCCTTCGTGTACGCCACGCTCAGCCTGAGCGGCTCCAGCCCGCCGTCCGCCTGCCGATAGCGCAGCGAATCGGCGCCGGGCACAAAGGCCTCGCCCTTTTCGTTCAGGCCCCAGCCCGCGGCGTCCAGCAGAGCGGCCGCGGCCTCCGCGTCCTGCGCGTAAGCAGGCACGTCGTCCATGGTCAGGGCGGTCCAGGCAGCCAGCTCTTCCTCATAGGCCGCCTGCGCCTGTGCGGAGCCGTCCGTCGGCTCCTCCACCGGATAGGCGATCGTGCCGGTCAGCAGCTGATACATCCACTGACCCAGCCCATAATAGCCCTCGGTGCGCAGACCGTAGTTGCCCACCGTTTCGGCCACCAGCCCGTCCTTGTCGATCAGGGAGGCGATCGCCTGGCGGACGCGCACGTCGCCAACCGCGTCGCGGTCCGCGTTAAAGGAGAGGAAGGACAGGCCGGAACGGGTATAGTTGCTCACGGTGAACAGCGGGTTTTCCGCGGTCAGCGCCACGCCGGTCGACACGACGTCCGCCCCCGTCGCCTTGTTGATCAACACCACAGAGCCGTCGGCAAGCGCGGGAATCAGCTCGTCAGAAGCCAAGCTCTTGAACACGATCCTCCGGATCGCGGGCCGATTGCCCTGGGCGTCACCCTTAAAGCGGTCGTTGCGCAGGAAGGTCGCCGTGCCGTCCGCGAAGGACTCGAGCACATAGGGCCCGCTGACCACCTTAGGACTGGACACATAACCGTCGGCTCCCAGCAGGGTAGACCGAAGCAGCTCCGCGGTGAACACAGGGGCCGTTCCGCCGCCGACGTTGGTCAGGTAGACGCCCTCTCCGTCGTCCGCCACCCGCACGCCGGGAGCGATCATGGAGATCGGATAAGGCACGCAGTCCAGCAGCGCCAGCTCATAGAAGAAGGGGAGGTATGCCCCGCTGACCGTCACGGCCAGCTGATCGTCCGCCAGCACCCGGATCCCAGCCAGCGCCTGGGCATTCCCGCTGATATAATCCTGATAGCCCACGATATACTCGGGGCGCTTGACATTACCGCCGATGGCCGCCGCCTCGGGCGACATCGTCAGCAGGAAGGAGAAGGCGTAATCCCAGGCGGTAATCGGCGTCCCGTCCGAATAGGTAAGGTCGCCGTACAGGCCCAGGGTATAGGTGCGGTCGCCGGTCGTCTCATCCTCGGTGACCAGGATACCGCTCACCACGGTATCATCCACCGCGAAAACGCCCTCGGCGGTTCGCCACTGCACCAGGTCATAGCCGTGCAGCAGCATCCGCGCGTCCATATCGCTGCTGGCATTCCCCCACAGCGAGGTGGAGAACGCCCCCGTCAGCGGCGTCGTAACCGCCACGGTCACCTCATCCAGGTCGTAGCCGTAGGTGTGGTCGACTTCCTGCTCTGCGGCGCTTTCCGCCCAGGCGGACAGGCAGCCGAAGATCAGCGTCGCCGCCAGCAAAGACGCCAGAAGCTTCCGCAAGGCTTTTTGGTTCATGGCTTTGTTCCTTTCTCCATCGGCCGATTCGCCAGGATGGCCCGGCGCGTATGCCGCTCAGGGCACAGCGCCGGGATAACAACTACTGCGTGATACTGATTGACATTGAGACCATACGCAAATGAGGAAAGGATTTTTTGTCCTGACAAAGATGAGCGCAAGGAGGCGTACCTGCAGCGGTACGGCAACTAAAGCGAAGCAAAGTCAGGGCGAAAAAGACCTCCTCAGATGCGTATGGGGGAAACGGAAAGCAGTATCCAGTATCACTCGATGCACTCGCCCACGTTGATGCTGACATTGCCGAGGCCCAAAGGCGTCTCGTAGTCCTCAATCACGATGGTGTTGTCCTGCGCCGCGTAGAGGACCACGTAGGTCAGGTTGCGGCTGGGCATCATGCCCTCAACCACCGGGCGATTGTTGACGTAGCCCGCGATCACCGGGGAGGGAACATTGAAGTAACGGTTGAAGGTGACGGTCCGCGTCACGGTGGGCGCCGCCTCCGCGCCGTTCGCATAACGATACAGGATCGTCAGCGTGAACACGCGCTGGATTGGGGTCTCGATCTCGCCGGGCACCACCACAGGCGTCTCATCCTCGGGGTCTGCGCCGGTCGCGGTCACGGTGTTCACCACGCTGCCGGCCGCCGTGTCGGCGTCGGTCACCGTGTAGGTCGCCGTGAAGGTCACGCTCGCGCCGGGCGCGATGCTGTCAACCGTCCACGCATCGCCGGTCAGCTCGTCGCTGATCACGGCGTTCAGGATCGACACGTTGCCGTCGTTGGTCGCCACGATCTCATAGGCGATCGTATCGCCCGTGACGAACGCGCCTTCCTCGCCGGAGCCGGCGTTCGTGACCGTCTTGGTCAGGGTCAGATGGCTGTTCTTGGGCTCGATCGGCTCCTCGTCCTCACCGGGCACCACCGGCACATCGGGCTCATCCGGGTCGGGGCTGGTGCCCTTCGCCGTCGCCACGTTCACCACGCTGCCCGCCAGGACGTCCGCCTCGGTCACCACGTAGGTCGCCGTGAAGGTTTGAGTTCCTTCGGGAGCCAGGCTCGCGATCGTCCATTCGTCGCCGGTCAGCTCGTCCGTCACGGTGATGTCCGTGATGGTCAGGTTGCCGTCGTTGGTCACGGTGATCCGGTACGCGATCTCCTCACCCAGCGCATAAGCTTCGCCGTTCGCGGGCTCGG
>JAFUHB010000229.1 GCA_017469085.1 Clostridia bacterium | reverse complement strand
CTATAATCAAGGCGTCTTAATTTAGCGCCGTTATTTAGTTAATCGAGGAGAAACTCATGATCAGCGTCGTGCTGCCCACCTATAACCGCGCCCAGCTGCTGCCCCGGGCCATCCGCAGCGTGCTGAGCCAAACGACCCGCGACCTGGAGCTGATCGTCGTGGACGACTGCTCCACGGACGGTACGGAAACCGTCGTCAGGGCCTTGAAGGATGACCGGGTACGCTATATGCGCTCTCCGGGCAATCTCGGCCCGGCAGGCGCGCGGAACCTGGGCATCCGGGCGGCCGCTGGCGCATACATCGCTTTCCAGGACAGCGACGACGCCTGGCGGCCGGAGAAGCTTGAAAAACAGCTCTCCGCGCTGAAAAGCACGGAAGCGGACGTCTTATTCAGCGCCGTCTGCCGGCATCGGGACGGTCGGGCGGACGAGATCTTCCCCCGGAAGGAGATCAAGCCCGGCCCCGTCGCCTATGAGGAGCTGCTGTTTGAAAACCTGGCCTGCGCGCCGACGCTGCTGGCTCGCGCGGAAATCCTGAAGGCCCATCCCTTTGACGAAACCCTTCGGGCGTTGGAGGATTGGGCCCTGATGCTGGAGCTTTCACGGCAAAGCCGCGTCTATTACGACGGTGCGTGCGTCATGGATGTTTACGAGCAGGCGGGCAGCGTTTCGGGCGACCGATCCTCTCTGCTGCTTGCCACGCATCGCCTGTATCAACGGCATTTTCAGGCGATCAACCGGCAATTGCCCGCCGCCCGGCAATGGTGCCTCAGCATGCTCCTGTACGCGCAGGGTACGAATCGCCTGCCCTTCCCGGACGATATCCTTCCCCTTCTCCCCGATTTTGTGCTGCGGGAAGGCGCGCTGCCCAAGCGCTATACGCTGTATACCCGTCCGCGCACCACTCCCCTGCTGCTGGCGCGCCTGATCAGCCCCAGTCCAACGCCGATCCTCCTGACGCGGGATATGGATCGCTTCCTGCTGCCCAGGTACGGCGTCGATCCCCGGGTATTCCTCCTGCCCGAGCAATTCCTGCCTAAAAAATAATGTCGCCCCGGAGAAGACTCCGAGGCGAAATAATGCTATCAAGTTAAATATTCGATATTACACGCAGCCGTGCGCGACCATTGCGTTGGCCACCTTCAGGAAGCCGGCAATATTGGCGCCCAGCACATAATTGTCCGCTTCGCCGTATTCCGCGGCGGCGCTGTCGATCGCGGAGAAGATGTTCTCCATGATGCCGTGCAGGCGGGCGTCCACCTCCTCAAAGGACCAGCTCAGCCGCAGAGAATTCTGGCTCATTTCCAGCGCGCTCACGGCCACGCCGCCGGCATTGGCCGCCTTGCCGGGGACGAAATAGACCTTGTTCTGCTGGAGATACTGGGTTGCCTCCAGGGTGGTCGGCATGTTCGCGCCCTCGCAGACGGCCAGCACGCCGTTGGCAACCAGCGCCTTCGCGCCGTCTAGGTCCAGCTCGTTCTGCGTCGCGCAGGGCAGGGCGATCGCGCATTTGACCGTCCAGATGCCGCGGAAGCCTTCGGTATAGGTGGAGCCGGGCACGCGGGCTGCATATTCCTTGATGCGGCCGCGATCGACCTCCTTGATCTGCTTGACGACCGCCAGGTCGATGCCCTTTTCATCCACGATATAGCCGTTGGAATCGCTCATCGCCACCACCAGGCCACCCAATTCCGTCGCCTTCTGCGCCGCGTAAATCGCCACGTTGCCGCTGCCCGAAACGACCACGCGCTTGCCCTCAAAGGACAGGCCGTGCTTGCGCAGCATCGCCGCCGTGATGTAGCACAGGCCGTAGCCGGTGGCCTCCGTGCGGGCCAGGGAGCCGCCGTAGGTCAAGCCCTTGCCGGTCAGCACGCCCTCATACAGGCCGGTGATCCGCTTGTACTGGCCGTACAGGTAGCCGATTTCCCGGGCGCCGACGCCGATATCGCCGGCGGGCACGTCCTCATCCTTGCCGATATACTTATACAGCTCGGTCATGAAGCTCTGGCAAAAACGCATGACCTCGTTGTCGGACTTGCCCTTGGGGTCAAAATCGCTGCCGCCCTTGCCGCAGCCGATCGGCAGGCCGGTCAGGCTGTTCTTGAGCACCTGCTCAAAGCCAAGGAATTTGATCACGGACAGGTTGACGCTCGGATGCAGACGCAGGCCTCCCTTATACGGGCCGATCGCGTTATTGAACTGCACGCGATAGCCACGGTTGACCTGTACCTTGCCCTGATCGTCCACCCACGGCACGCGGAAGATGATCACGCGATCCGGCTCCACAAAGCGCTCCAGCAGGCCGAGCTTTTCATACTCCGGATGCTTGTCAAATACGGGCGACAGGGCCTCCAGCACCTCGGTCGCCGCCTGGAGGAATTCCTTCTCCTGAGGATTGCGGGCCTTCAGGCCGTCAAATACTTGCTGAACATATTCATTCATAGGATCGATCACTCCTTCTGCCTTTCTTAACGCCCGGCCGCCCGACGCCCTCAAGCCCCGATCTGCCGTCGCTGTATACAATCATTTTATGCCAGCAGACTCGCAGATGCAAGATTTCACTTGTTTTTTGTGTGCATTTGTTCAGATGGAGAAGGAGCGCCCGCTTTCCCGGACGCTCCCTATTGTCTCTATTATGCGCGATTATTTGTCGGACAGGCGCTCGATGGTCGCCTTGATATTCCTCATCTCTTCAAAGAAGCGCGGGAAGGAGACGTTCACGCTCTCCGCGTCGCAGATGAAGCTGTCGCCCTCAGCGCCCAGGGCGGCGCAGGCGGTAGCCATAACGATGCGGTGGTCGTGATGACCGTCCAGAGACGCGCCATGCAGCTTGGAGGGATAAATGATCATGTCGTCCTCGCCCTCTTCGATGGTAGCGCCCATCTTGCGCAGCTCACAGGCGATAGACTTGGCGCGGTCGGTTTCCTTCATGCGGCAGGCAGCGATATTGTACAGCCGCATCTTGCCGGAGGCGCAGTACGCGCCCAGCACGGCCAGGGCAGGCACCGCGTCGGGGGTATCGCCGCAGTCGATCTCGATACCGTGCAGCTCGTGGCCGCCCTCGACAAACACGCCGCCGCGGCCTTCGTCCACCACGGTCACCTTGCCGCCCATCTCGTTGATCCAGTCCACATAATGGCGCTCGCCCATGAAATCGTTGATATCCAGGCCGTCCAGACGGATGGTTCCCTTTTCCTTCATGATGGCCGCCGCCACCATGGGATAGCTGGCGGAGCACCAGTCGGCCGCGGTCTTTTTGGTGAAGGGGCGGTATTTCTGATTGCCGGGGATCACGAAGCTCTCGTAGTTGTTGTTGATCAGATGGACGCCGGCCGCCTCCATCCAGTCCATGGTCAGATTGGCGTAAGGACGCTCGCCCAGGGTGGTATCATAGATGATGGTGGTATCCCCGTCCAGCGCCGGGCAGCAAACCATCAGGCCGATGCCCCACTGCACGTTCTTACCACCCAGATGAACGGTATGACCGCCCTGCAGGGGGCCTTCGATCATCAGGGGAGCCAGCTCATTATCCCGGGTAGAGGTGCACTTGGCCCCCATCTCCCGCATGGCGTTCAGCAGGGGCGCGATGGGACGGTAGCAGATCTGGTAATCGCCGGTCACGACGCTCTTGCCGTTCAGCATGCCGGCCAGGGTAGTAATGAAGTAAAAGCCGGTGCCGCTGTTGCCCACGTTCAGCACGTTGGCGGGGATATGCAGGCCTTCCAGACCGGGAGAGGTGATGACCCACTCCTTGTCGTTGGAGGTATCCACGTCCGCGCCCAGCAGGCGGCAGCATTCCGCGATGTCATAGTTATCAATGTTCAGCATAGGATGCTGCACGCGGGTGGTGCCCTTCGCCAGGGTGCCCAGGATCAGGCCGCGGGCCGTCTGGGATTTGGAGCCGGGCACCTTGACGACGCCCTCCAGAGCAGTAGTAGGATGAACAAAATAATACATATTACATTTCCTCCTTCATCAATCAAGCCGCGGCGGCCTGCTTTTTGCCGCCCAGGAAGCTGTAAAGATACACCAGCACGCTGACCGCAATGCCGACGACATCGCCCCAGACCACCGGATACACCAGCAGGAACGCGGCGGCGGCAAGCAGGATGCGCAGCGCGACATTCAGGGGCTTTTTGAGATAACCGATCACCACTACCGCCATATTCACGGTAGCGAGCGTCGCCACGACCACGCACCAGATCGCCTCCGCGACGTTGGCATCCACCAGCAGCAGCGCCGGACGATAAGCGTAGAAGAAGGGGATCACGAAGCCCGCCAGACCCAGCAGGAAGGCAAGGACGCCCGTTTTGCCGCTCTTACACTTGGCAATGCCTGCCGCCGCGTAGGCCGACATGGCGACGGGCGGGGTAATAAAGGACATGATCGCGAAATAGAACACGAACAGATGGGCCGCGATCAGCGGGATGCCCGCCTGGATCAGCGCGGGAGCGCCGATGGAGGCGGCGATGATGTAGGCCGCCGTGGAAGGAAGGCCCATGCCCATGATGATGCAGGCGATCATGATCATCATCAGCATACCCAACAGGTTCCCGCCCGATACGCGGAACACGATCGTAGTGAATTTGACCCCGATGCCCGTCATGCTGACAATGCCGATCACAATGCCGGCGCAGGCGCAGGCGATCGCGACGGACACGGTCGTCTTGGCTGCTGCGATCAGTGAATCGCCGATCTCCTTGATGGGCAGGCGTTTTTCCTTACGGATCACATTGATCAGGCCGATCGCCAGCAGGCAGATGATCGCGTAGATCGCGGAGGTGTTCGGCGAGTAGCCAAAGCCCAGCAGCGCCACGATCAGCACGACGATGGGGATCAGATGATACCACCCGTTCTTGAGCACCTCCCTGACCACCGGCAGCCGCTCGGCTTCCTCGCTGCCCAGGCCCTTTTTGCAGGCCTGCAGATAAACGGCGATACCAAGGCTCAGGTAATAAAGCAGGCCGGGCACGATAGCCGCGATGATGATGGTCGAGTAAGGAATACCCGTCAGATCGGCCATGACGAAGGCGGCTGCGCCCATCACAGGGGGCAGAAGCTGACCGCCGGTCGAAGCCACAGCCTCAACCGCGCCCGCAAACTCCGGCGCATAGCCCACCTTTTTCATCAGCGGGATGGTGAAGGTGCCGGTCGTAACCACGTTGGCCACGGCGGAGCCGTTGATGGAGCCCATCAGCGCGGAGGATACGACGGACGCCTCCGCCGGTCCGCCCTTCATGCGGCCGGTCAGCGCGTAGGCGATGTCGATAAAGAACTGTCCCGCGCCAAAGGCGTTGAGCAGCTCGCCGAAGATGATGTACAAAGCCACGAAGGAAGCGCTCGCGCCGATACAGCTTCCGAAGATGGATTCACTGGTCCAGGCGACGTAGTCGGTTATCTTCTTGATCGTATAGCCCTTGTGGGCGATCAGGTCGGGCATCGAGCGGCCAAAGTAGGCGTACAGCAGGAAAATGATCGACAGGACCGTCAGCGCCGGGCCGACCGAGCGCCAGCCGACCAGCAGGATGACCGCGATCAGGATGATGCCGTAGATCATATCCATCTGGCTGATGCCCTGAACGCCCCGCCTGGACAGAGCGCTCAGCTCTGTGCCACGGATAAAGTAGATCGCCAGCGCCACCGATACCACGAACAGCGCCAGGTCGATCCAGGCCGTCCACTTTTTCTTTTCGAGGCCCTTTTGTCCCTGCATCAGGAAAAACACCATCAGGAGGGCCATCACGTGGATCACGCGCTGCTGCACCACGGAGATGGATGAATTGACGGCGACAAAGATGTGGAACAGCGAGACGGCGATGCACAGCGCGGTCAGTACCCAACCGACCACACGGCTCAGCCCGCTCTGCTCCTTGTTAGCGATTTTTTCTGTCAAGTAGCCTCCTCCTCTCTTCAAAAAGGGCATAAAAAGGGCTGCCGGAGAGCTTCAGGCATGATTTATCAGGTTCTCCGGCAGCCGCAGGACTGCGCTTTACTTCAGGGCTTCAGGCACTTCGACGCCGATCTCCTCAAAGAAGCGGATGGCGCCGGGATGCATCGGGATCGCGATCTCTTCAAGAGCGGTCTCCAGCACGGCCTGGGTTTCAACAGACTTGGCGGAGCCGGCCCATTCGTCGCGGTTTTCCCACACGGCCTTCACGATCTCATAGATCTCGTCGTCGGTCAGGCCGGAATTAGTGGAGGTGCACATGATAATGCGGCTGCGGGGGATCACAACGTCGGCATCCTGGCCGTTGTAGGTGCCGGCAGGCACGGTGTAAGGCGTATACAGCGGATAAACCTCATAGAATTTGTCGTCCGCTTCGATCGCGAGCAGCCGGGCGTTCATGGAGGTCGTCAGCTCAGTCATCGCGGCGGAGCCCAGCGGATGAGTGGCGATCATGGCGTCGATCTTGCCGTCCTTCAGGGCGGAGGAGCCGTCGCTCTCGCCCATGAACTGAGCGTTCACGGTGGTGTAATCCAGGCCATAGGCGCTCAGCAGGGCGCGGGCGGCCATTTCACCGCCGGAGCCGGCGGAACCCATGCTCACGGTCTTGCCCTTGAGGTCAGCGATGCTGTGGATATCGCTGTCGGCGGGCACGAACACCTGGAGGAAATTATAGATGGTCGAATAGAGCGCGCGGATATCGGTGAAGGCGTTGCCCTCATAATCCATCTGGCCGTTGTAGGCATAGAAGGCGACCTCGGACTGGCTGATGCCCAGCTCAGAATTGCCCTCGTGCAGGTCGCGCAGGTTCTGGATGGAGGCGGCGGTCGCCTCGCCGGTGGCGGAGATACCGTCCACATGGTCGGTAATGGTCTGCGCCATGGCGATGCCCATGGGATACAGCGCGCCGGCGGTACCGGCGGTGCCGATGGTGATGAACTTGGCCGCGCTTGCGCTGGCGACACAGGCCAGGCACAGGGCCAGGCACAGGATCAGAGATACGAGCTTTTTCATGTGACGAGCCATCCTTTCCGTTTGTCCTTGATATTGCGTGCGGAAAGCCGCCTGTCAAATCCGGCGGTTTTCCTCCCTTTGACAAGCATAGTATATCAAGTCCGTCCTGAAAAGAGAAATATTGATTTATTATAAATTTATAGGCACGAACTATAAATCAGTGTTCATTCAGCTCGCGCTCCAGGAAATAATCGCGAAACTCCCTGACCAGCGGGCGCTTCAGTAATTCCTTCCGTGTGATCAAGGCCGTAGAGGTATGGATGGTCGGCACGATTTCGATCATTTTCATGCCGGGCTTGATATAGGCCTGGGATACATGGGAGCTCATGATGGAAGCGCCCGTGCCGCTGCCCACAAAGTTGAATGCGCTGGTGATGCTGGGACATTCGACAAAATCAGGCACCGCGTAGCCCGCCTCCTGCACCGCCTTGATAAAAAAGAGATTGGCGCTGCTGGAACGGCCCGGCAGAAACAGCTTCTGCGCGATCGCCTCCCGCAGCTCCACCGTATCCCGCGCGTAAAGAGGGTTCCTTTCCCCCACGATCAAATAAAGCCGGTCCTGAATAAAGGGATGGATGTCCAGCGTTTCGATCTCTCCGGGCGTCAGATCGCGGATATCGATATTGGTAATGATCACATCGCTTTTTCGCCGGCGCAGTCGATCCAACAGGGAAACGCTCCAGTCAAAATGCACGTTGATCGCTTCGTTCAGGTGCATCGACTGAAACTCTGAAATCACGCTGCTCAAATTCAGCTGGGGAAATACGGCCAACACGCCGAGATTCAGACGATGGCTGGAGCGCCGGCTCTCCTCCTGCGTCATTTCAAGGATCAGGTCGGCCGCTTCCACAGCCGTTTCGGCCTCTCGGACGCAGGCAAGGCCAATGGGCGTCATCTTAACGCTGCGGGTGGAGCGCTCCACCAGCTACACGCCCAATTCCTCCTCCAGCCGTCGGATCTGCTGGGACAAGGAGGGCTGTGAAATATAAAGCTCCTCGGCCGCCTTGGAGAAATTCAGCGTTTTGCTGAGCGTCACCAAATAGCGCAGCTGATTCAGTTCCATATGATCATCCCCGTTCATAACCGGCTGCGGCGAGACCGGCGATCGCGCCGTCCGCCACAGCGGTCGTCAGCTGCCGAACCTGCTTATCCCGGCAATCCCCGGCGATAAACAGGCCGGGAACGTCCGTCGACATATCCTCCGAGGCTGCCAGGAAGCCGCTATCCCGCTTCAGCAGGCCGGAAAACAGCTCGGTCTGCGGTATGCTGCCCACCGCGACAAACGCCGCGGCGACCGAAAGCTCCCGCTCCCGCCCTGTTTTTTCATCCCGCACCAGCAGGCCGCACAGCTCCCCGTCCCGTTCGAGCAGCGCGCGGACCGTGTGACTGCGCAGGAATTCGATCTTTTCCATCGCTTCCGCCTGCTGAACCAGCGTTTCCGCGGCGCGAAAGACGTCTCGCCGGTGAATCACCGTCACCTTCTCGCAGAGCCCCGCCAGGAACAGCGCGTCAGTCAGCGCCGTGTCTCCCCCGCCGATCACGGCCACGGGCCGATCCTGGTAGAACGCTCCGTCGCATACCGCGCAGTAGGAAAGGCCCGCGCCCGTCAGCGCGTCTTCCTTTGGAAGGCCCAACGCGCGATGCTTCGTCCCGACCGCCGCCACTACCGCCCGCGCGGTAAAAACGCCCGTGTCCGTTTCCACGGAAAAAACGTCGTCGGCCCGCCGGATCGAGAGCGCCTCCGTATACGCAACGACCGCCCCCGCCGCCTCAGCCTGGGCCGCCATGCTTTCGGCCAGCTCGGCGCCGCTGATATGCGGACGGCCGGGATAATTATCCACCATCGGGGAAAGGGTGATCTGCCCGCCCGGCGTTTCCTTTTCCAATACGGCCACGCTGCGTCCCGCGCGAGCG
>JAFUHB010000228.1 GCA_017469085.1 Clostridia bacterium | reverse complement strand
GAGGCCTGCGGCGAGGCCATGGCTGCCGGCGCGATCGATGTCGGCTGGCTGCCCGGCGGCACCTACGCCATCTACAGCCAGGGCGGCGAGGTCGACGTGATCCTGACCGCGACCCGCGGCGGCCTGTCCAACGACAGCGAGAACCCCGCTGATTGGAACGGCGAAGCCAACAAGACCATCAAGCTGCTTGACAAGCCTGTGACCTTCTATCGCTCCCTGATCTACGCCGCGCCCACCGAAAAGGGCAATGCTCTGTCAGACAAGTTCAACGCCGGCGAAGCCCTCACCTGGGACGAGCTGAACGACTGCACCTGGGCTGTTGCCAACACCTCCTCCTCCGCCGGCTATATCTACCCCACCATTTGGCTGATGAACCACTATGACGGCAAGAAGGTTTCCGACCTGTCCAGCATTGTGACCCTCGGTTATGCCCAGGCGTTCGCCCAGGCCGCTTCCGAGCAGGTGGACATCATCTGCTGCTACGCAGACGGCCGCAACGATTACGAGCTGTCCTGGAACCTGCCCACCGATCAGCAGGACGAGACCGGCAAGCAAGGCATGGGCCGCGAAGGCTCCATCTGGGACGAGCTGAACGTCATCGGCGTGACCCCCGGCATCTACAATGACACCGTCGCCGTGACCACCGCGAAGCCCGAAATCTACAACCCCGAATTCATCGCCGCCCTGCAGACCGCGCTGATCAACATCATCAACACGGATGAAGGCAAGGCCATCTTCGACATTTACAGCCACACCGGCTACGCCATCGCTCAGGACAGCGATTACGACGCTGCCCGTCAGGCCCTGACCGTGGTCAAGTAAGCTGGATTCAGCTTCTCCAAGGACCGCCGCGAAACGCGGCGGTCCTTCCATTTCCGAACATTTTCCGGCATCCGTGCGTAAAATGTTATGAAATCCTTACATTTTCCAAATTCCTTGTATTGCAGGGCTTCCCATGATATGATAATCAGGACAACAATCGGCGCTGCGGCCGAGGTAAGGAGACGATCGCTTTGATAGAGTTCCAGCATGTAGACAAAGTGTATCCGAACGGGGTCAAGGGCCTCAAGGACATCAACCTGACGATCGACCAGGGCGAATTCGTCGCCATCATCGGTCTGTCCGGCGCGGGCAAGTCCACCCTGATCCGCACGATCAACCGCATGATCGACGTAACGAACGGCAAGCTGACCGTGGACGGCACCGACGTTATGTCCCTGCGCGGGCACGCCATGCGCCGTTATCGCCGCAAGATCGGCATGATTTTCCAGTCCTACAATCTGGTGACCCGCTCTACCGCGATCAAAAACGTGCTGACCAGCATGGTACCCGATATGAACTTCTTCCGGGTGCTGTTCGGCCTGTTCACCAAGGAACAGAAAATGCAGGCCCTTGAAGCGCTGGACAAGGTAGGCATCCTGGACAAGGCCTATACCCGCTGCGACCAGTTGTCCGGCGGCCAGCAGCAGCGCGTTTCCCTGGCGCGCACGCTGAATCAGAACCCCACCATCATTTTGGCCGACGAGCCCGTTGCCGCGCTGGACCCGGTAACCGCCAAGCAGGTCATGAGCGACTTTAAGCGCATCAACCAGGAAATGAATATCACCGTGCTGATCAACATCCATCACGTGGACCTGGCGCTCAACTACTGCGACCGGGTGATCGGCATCCGGGCGGGCGAGATCGTATACGACGGTCCCACCACCGAGGTCACGCAGGAGATCCTGGACGAGATCTACAACGGCGCCGCCATTCCCACGGCAGAAAAGTGAGGGGCGCCATGAAGAAGCAGCTATCGCCCGAGGCGGCGATCCGGATGCCGCTGTTCGACCGGGTTTTCAAGCCCCGCACCGTGACGCTCGCGAACGGCCACACGGTGCAAAAGCCGGTCTCCCGCGCCCCCTTCATCTGGGCGCTGGTGATCGCGGCCGTTTGGATTTCGGCCAACGTAACCGGCTTTAATTTTTCCATCATCATCAATCGCGGTTATCAGATGGGCTATATTCTGGGCCGCATCTTCAACCCCAACTGGAGCTATATTCGCGGCCTTTGGAACGCGGCGGAGAGCGCCAGCGCCGCAAAGCTGTTCAACGCGCTGTTTGACACCATCAAAATGTCCATCATCGGCTCTGTGATCGGCGCAACGCTGGCCCTGCCCATCGCCGTCTTATCCTCCACCAATATCAATAAGAGCAAGCCCGTCGTCTGGCTGATCCGCATCATCCTGATGATCATCCGCACACTGCCGACGCTGATCATCGCCAAGTTTGCGTCCCTGGTGTTTGGCTTGGGCACTTACGCGGGCACTGTGGCCATCGTCATCTTCACCTTCGGCATCGTTGCCAAAATGATGT
>JAFUHB010000227.1 GCA_017469085.1 Clostridia bacterium | reverse complement strand
GTTTCAGCAATACCCTGTCGAAGGGCAGCGTGTACGAGAGCGATTCGATCTTCAAGGCCTATCAGGACGATGCCCAGAGCCGCCTGGCGGAAGGGGTGCGTCCGGAGGCGATCTCCAATGAGGAGATCCATAAGGGCGACGAAATCCTCGAGACCTACCGTGTGGAGGACGACGCCATTCATGGCGGCATGGGCAGCGTATGGCGGGTGTTTCACCTGGGCTGGAATGCGGACCTGGCCATGAAGCGGCCCCAGCCCCGGTTCTTCGCCGAGGGCAGCGAGCGGCGCAAGGCGGACTTCATCGCCGAATGCGAGCACTGGATCGACCTGGGGCTGCATACGAACATCGTCAGCTGCTACTATGTCCGCGAGATCGGCGGGGTGCCGACGATCTTTTCCGAATGGATGAACGGCGGCAGTCTGAAGGATGCGATCCAGTCCAGCAGGCTTTACGAGGGTACGGAAGATAAGGTGCAGGCCCGCATCCTGGACATCGCCATCCAGACGGCGCGAGGATTGAAGTATTCCCACGAAAACGGTCTCATCCACCAGGACGTGAAGCCCGGGAACATCCTGCTGACCAAAGAATGGGAAGCCAAGGTGGCGGACTTCGGCTTGGCGAAGGCCCAGAGCCAGCTGACCGACGGCAAAAAGCCGGTTTCCAGCGGCTACACCCTGGCCTACTGCCCGAAGGAGCAGGCCGAGGGCGCTGAGGCCGCGGCCTGGATGGACGTGTACGCCTGGGCGCTGACGGTGATCGAGATGTTCGCGGGAAAGCGCCTGTGGCAGTCCGGTGCCCAAGCGGCAGGGCAGGCAGAGGCATGGATGGACCAGTGCCGCGTCGCGGTGCCGGAGGCCCTGCGGCCGGAGCTTGCGCGCTGCGTCAACGGGCGCGTGGAGGGGTTTGACAACCTGGAGGCCCTGCTGATCCAGTGCTATCGCCAGACGCAGCGTGCGCCCTATCCCCGGCCCGATCTGAACGGGGAGGAGCAGGCTGCGGCGGCACTCAACAACCGCGCGCTTTCCTTCCTGGACCTGGGCAGGCGGCAGGATGCGCTGGCCATGCTTCAGCAGGCGCGCGGACACATTGCGGATTACAACGAGCAGCTGCTGTGTCGCCGCATGGGCGAACCGGCGGATAAGGAGCGGCAGCAGCGGATGCATTTCAAGCTGAAATGCCTGATCAACCTGGAAAACGGGGACATCCGAAACGCCTGGACGGAGTTGACCGAGCCCGTGTTTGACGCCAATGTCGAGCGCGTGCTGGACGACAGCGAGCTGGGCTATAACTATGAGGTGCTCAAGGCGCAGCTGACCCGGCCGCCGGAGCCGATGATCCGGGAATTCAAGGCGACGGCGGGGTACCTGTTCGACGGGAAGCTGCTGCTGGGCGTCTCCTCGGACCAGAAGGTCGAAAAGCTGCCTCCGGAGAACCCGGAGTCCATGAAACTGATGCTGGTGGACGTCGACACCGGCAAGACGCTCATGACCTTTGATCCGCCCCCGCTCTATCCCAACCGACGACCTTTTTCCCACGTCGGGAAGGTCTGCATGAGCCGCGGCGGGAAGTATGCCTTTGCCATCAACATGAACATGCAGCCCCGGCTGAAGGGTCGGCAGTTCAGCACGCCCATGGAGCGGGAGCGCTTTCTCGCCAAGGAGCCCTGCCACGAAAGCGATGACTGGAACCGGGCAAAGGGTGTGCACGTGTGGGACAGCAGCACAGGCGCCTACATGAAGTATTTTGGGGTCGGGGCCGTGGGCTATGAAGGGCTCCAGGGCCTTTGGGCCGACCCGGAGAACGAGGACATCGTGCGGGTGGGAGAATACGAATGGAACGTGCAGACCGGGGCGTGCACGCGGTGCAAGGCCAAGGATGAGGCCGTTGAATACGCCTTGCCCAGCGGCTATGCCGCTACTGTCGCCCGGCGTGGGGACGCTTCGTATGTGGAGCTGAGGCGGGATGATAAGCCCGTCAGCAGCTACGGCGGGGGCCAAATCTCCGTGGACGCGGAGCGGGGCATCATCCTGGACGCGCCGTATCCCATCTCCCACGACAAATATCGCAGCCTGTGGAAGTATGAGCACAAAGTCACGCTGCTGGCGGTGCGGGATTTCAGCTTCAAGGCGCCGATGATCCTGGAAAAGATGCACACCACCGAAGAGCTGATCCAGGCCTACGAGCAGATGCAGAGCGCGGAGGAAAGCGCCCGAAAGGCCGCGACCATGCTGGACGGGGGACAAATCAAGGCCGCACTGATGGAATATGAGAAGGCCCGGTACTGCTGTTACCGCGACGACCTGTGGGAAAAGCGCCTCGGACGGCTGTGCATGGAATTGGGCTGGCGCTTTGCCGGCAGGGCCGTGCCGACCTTTGCCCACGCGGTGGCGGCGGGCCGGGTAGACGGCCCCTGTAAGGGCTTTATCTCGCTGGCCTACGATACCGAGGTCACGGCAGGGGACCTGGCCCTTACGCTGATCTCCGACCCGCGCCACGGCGAGCCGATCCCGGTCATGCCCATGGACAGGCCCTATACCCCGATTGCCTTCAGGCTCTCCATCCGGCCTCTGTCCGGCGGGCAGGCGCGGGAGATTCCGCTGCCGGAGGGCGTGGTCCACGCGGCCATACTGGTGGACGGGGAGCTGTACTGCCTGGTGGAGACCACCCTTATGCGGGAGGTCGTCGGGCCGGCCAATCGAATATACAACTGGTGCATGCATGACAGAGAAGGCGGCATCCTGCCGGAGGCGTGGACGGACAGCGGCGATCCCTCCGCCATACCGGGCGAGGAGATCCGGCACGTCCGCTGGCCCATCGCCGTGGATACCGCGCTGTATCGGGTGAACTTGCAGGATGGCGCCGCCGGGCGGGTCGGCCCGGGCGCTTTGAGGGGCGGCAGTATCCAGCTCGGCAATGACGTCGAGTTCATCGCGGGCAAGAGGAGGACGAGCCGGGGCGCGCCGGAATCCGTCAGCAGCAAGTCCGGCGGCATGATGCGAAACAGCGTGCGCGACGAGGCCATTGGCGTCACCCGGGATGCGCGCCTGCTGGTGTGCGGGAATCGTTGCGCGCCTGGCGAGCTGTTTCTGCTGAACTGCTACTGGAAGGCCCCGGAGGGACAGCCGCCGGAGCCGGTACACGAGAGCGAAGACTATCCCGGCTATGCGCTCAATGTGAAGAATCTTTCCATGAACCAGATGACGGTGATCGAGCCAGAGGAGCCAGCAAAGGCGGAGGCGAAGCCAGAGACGTCAGAGCCAAAAGCAGAACCTATGAAGCCGGAGCCCGGTAAAGAATCAAATCCAAGAGGCTTTTTCGCCCGTCTGTTCGGCAGGCGGAAAGGTCGATGAGCGATGCGCTGCAAAGAGCGATTTGAAGCGCCTGAAGCAAAAGTGGCGATGGAACTGCATTCCCCGTCATGGACGGGCCTGGGTATTGTGTTGAATAATACTATTCTTCTTCTAAAATCTATATCTCTTCGGGTGTTTTTGCTGCAACCGCGTTGCTTCGCTTCGGTCAACGTAGCGCTGCTACGCCTCCCTTCGCTCAGCTTAGCGGTAACAGCAAATCCATCCCGCTTATATATAGATTTTAGAACGCGAATAGTATAATGTGGCGTGAGGGATCTGTCATGGGTATCAAAATATACAGAAGGGAAAACTGGGACCGGTGGGAAAGCGGCCCCTATACGCGGAGGGATTTCCTGCTGGACCCTGAAAAGGACCGATGGCTTTTGCAATACCTGCTCAGCCATTGCTCTGACACGCCCCGAAGCCGCCAGATGAAGCGGTTCGGCCTCGAGGAGCTCCCCGAGCCGCCTGTGAACATCGACGATCCGGAGGATGAGATGTACGCGTCCTACATACTGCTTCGGGAGCAGGTGATGCGGGAGGACGACTGGTGGACGCTGAAGGTCGCGGCTCTTGAAGCCCCCAACGCCATGATGCGCCGCTTTGCGTTCTGCCGCCTGACGGGCTACAGCTGGCCGGGGGCCGAATGTGACGCCTACAGCTATCGCACCTGGGAGTGTGGGTTGAAGACCGGGGTGACCCGGGAGGACATCGTGGATTTTTGCCGCGAGCTGATCGCTTCCAAAAGCCGATTTGCCGTGGAGGCCGCTGAGTGGCTTGAAAAGCTGCCGACGTTTTCAGACGATGTGCTGGCGGAATGGTCGGCCGGGAAGACAGAGCGAAAATACGACTCAGAGCCGGACGAGGTGCTTCGGAAAAACCTGCGCCCAGCCAGGAATTGTACCGCGGAGGAGGATGCTCAGGACAAGCTGCTCGCCATATTCGACGCGTACATCTTTCGCAAATACCAGAGCCATCGTTTCAAAGGCAGTAAAGTCTTTCTGAGGGAAGCCACACAGGATTTATTGACCATCTATTTCGCCCTCAGATTTGAGAAAGCCGGGCCGCACGCGTCCTTTGGGGCCGCCCTTGAAGAGATCAAGCGCGACAGCGGGTGGGACCCGGGTCTAACAGCAGAGCAGATCGACCGCCTCGTCTGGTCCGTTTCTCCGCGAAGCCGCCAGCACAGCTATTTCCTGTGGATGGCCTACTGGTTCGGCATCGATGTGGACGAGGATGACGACAAGGCGCTCAAGCTGCTCACGGATGCTGCCGAAAGGGGGCATTTGCGTGCATATGACGATATCGTCCATATCTATGCAACGGTAAATTCGGTTCACAGGGATTTCAGAGAGGCGCTTCGATGGCAGGAGAAAAAGGTCGGCGTATTCAGAAAGGCCTATGAAGCGGACAAGTGGAGGGAATCGAGATACAGCGAGACGCGAAGGCCGTACGCGAGGGTCCTGCGTGAAACCGGGGATTTTCTGAAGGAGGCCGGCTATGACAAGCGCGCCAGGCAGTACTACCGCCAGGCCGAGCAGCTGGAGGATGACGACTCATGAACGGACAGCGACAGCATGAATGGGAAGAGGAGCCGCGCGACGAGACAACGGCCGCGATCTACGGCTACAGTCACCCCGCTACCGAGCCGATCGGGCGCTGCTGCTACTGCGGCGGCGATGTATGGCCCATCGAGGATACTTACTGGGATGGCGCGGAGAATCACTACTTCACCTTCGCCTACCAGTGCTATGGCTGCGGACATATGGACGTGAGCCCTTATTTCGCCGAGAAAGAGCAAGGGGATAAATGATGCTTGGGGAGGTGCGCCGGGATGCGTGATGAAGGAATTGTGAGGGAATGGTTCGGCGCGATTCGGGCTGCATCGGATCGGGCTTTGGGCGCGCTGGCGGAAAAGCGATCGCTGGACGCCAACCAGAAAAGAAAGGCGGACCTGTTGCTGCGCCAGCTTCTGTCGGATCGGATTCCAGAGTTGGCCGCGGAGGCGGAGGGCTTCGCCGACCCGCGCGCGGAAACGCTGCGCGCAAATGTATACAGCGAGCTCATCGAGGACGCGCTGGCGGGAACCGGCGCGGGGCCGGAGGACATGGCTGTCGCCGTGTTTTTGAGCGCCTGTTCGGAGGGCGTCGGGGGCGAGGAAACCTTTCAGAATCGCCTCGGCGACGCGCTGGGGTGGGAAAGCGAACCGGACGGGGAATTTGCCGCCCTGGCCCGGGAGATCCGAACAATCGCGGAACGACGGTTTTCGGCGTTCGCTGTGCGCCGAAGGGAATTGCGCGCTCCGAGGCCGGTCAGGTACGTCGAAGGACCGCCGGAGGGGCTGGATGAGTTTGAGTACATTGACTGGCAGATCACGCATTGATGCGGCGATACACGGGGGGAGCGGACATGAAACCGAAGCAGATCGTTACGGGACAGATTCTGGGCGGAATCGACGACCTGGACGCCATGCTGGCGATGCGGCCAGACGCGCTGGTGCCGCTGGATCGGCTGCCCGGGCGCGTCTGGCAGACGGGCTTTCGCGGAGAGATACTGTACCGGCCCATCCCGGATCGTGAAGTCCTGCCGGATGACGTGCTGGAGGAGCTGGTGGCATCGATTTTAACGCGCATTCACGCTGGAAAGCGCGTCGCTCTGTTCTGCACGGGCGGCCATGGCCGGACGGGATATGTGGCCGCCTGCACGCTGCATATGCTGGGCGTGACGGAGCCGATGCCGTTCCTCTGGCACAACTACAGCGCCTGCGCGGTGGAGACGGATGTGCAGATGGCTGCGGTGGAGCGTTTTTGCCGGCGGCACGCCCTGGGTGGTTGACAATGCGCAAAGGATGTGTTACCATAGGGTTGCGCCGGGCGACCGGCGCGGGACGGCATTGCAGGTTGCGGTTACTTCGTTCTCATGGTGGAATCGCGGGTTCGAATCCCGCACGCTGCTACAGCGTTCGTTTAGAGGTCAGGACGCCACCCAGTAAGATACCGCATTCGATTTTATCCGTCCCTTTTCACATCGGGTAAAGGGCGCTTGCGCCTTTTTTACCGGCGAAGCGGCATTGCAGGCAGAAGATACTTCGTCTTACAAACGGGAGGCTGCGGGTTCGAATCCCGTCCCCGCGCCGAAAGGCGCGGTGTAGCTCAAATGGAAGAGCGTCATAGAATTCTCCTGTCGTTTTTATCCGCTTCGTTTTGAGCATAGGAGCTTTGCCTTGCGCGTTCTCTCGACCATGCCGCAGGCGGGGCTCATTCTGTTTATAATGGGGAAAATGCCAGCGAAAGCGGCGCTGACGGGAGGTGTATATCATGAGCAAATTCAACAACAGGCCGAGCAATTTGACCACCAACCGCGAGGGCATGCCGGCCTATGCCATGGCGGATCGTGAAAAGCTGGTGACGCAAGTGCTGACCTCGTTCTTCAACGAGCGGAAGTTCTACGGCGACAACAGTGCCCAGATGCAGCTGACGATTCAGCGGGTGATCCGTCAGGATCCGGATTTCGTGTCTCGCCTGGCCGTATACGCCCGGCGGGAGTTCAGCATGCGCTCAGTGGCCCACGTGCTTACAGCTTACCTGGCCCATGCGCCGGAGGGCAAGCCCTTCGTCCGCAGGACCGTCCGGGGCATAACGCTGCGCGGCGACGACGTGACGGAGCTGCTGGCGTTCTATCTGTCAACCTTCGGGAAGCCCATCCCCAACGCGCTGCGAAAGGGCATCTGCGACGTCTTCGCCGGATTTGACGAGTACACCCTGGCCAAGTATCGGGGCGCTGGCAAGGCCGCCAGCATGAAAGATCTCGTCATGCTGTGCCATCCCAAACCGGCGGACGAGGCACAGGCCGCCATGTGGAAGCAGCTGATAGAGAATCGGCTTCAGACGCCCGTGACGTGGGAGACCCGGCTCTCCGAGAGGGGAAACAATAAGGAGACCTGGGAGGAGCTGATCGACAGCGGCAAGGTGGGCTACATGGCCCTGCTGCGCAACCTGCGCAACATCAAGCAGGCCGCGCCGCGCAACATCGGAAAGGTGTGGAAGACCATCGAAGACCCGGAGGCCGTCCGGCGCTCCAAACAGCTGCCCTTCCGCTTTCTTTCGGCCTACAGGGAGATAAGCGATGTCGCGGGCAGCCGGGCGCTGGACGCGCTGGAGAATGCGGTGCGCTTCGCCGCGGGAAACCTGCCCCGACTGCCCGGCAGGACGGTGATTGCCGTGGACACATCCGGGTCCATGTCTGGCAGGTTGAGCCGAAAGTCCAGCGTGCGCTGCTGCGAGGTGGGCATGATGCTGGGCCTGATCGCGAATCGCATCTGCGAGGACAGCCTGTTCTACACCTTTAATGATAAAATCGAGAAGTATCCTCTGACCCGCTTCACAGCGATTCTCGAGACCTGCATGCGCTACGCCAATGCAGGCGGCGGCACACGCATGAGCCTGCCCTTCGAGGTGATGATCCGTGACGGCATCCGCGCCGACAGGATTATCATCATCAGCGACAACGAGTGCAACAGATATCGTTGGGGTGACAATAAGGCCTTTATCCAGAACTATGCGGACGAATACCGGCAGAAGTCCGGCAGCGACCTCTGGGTGCACGCTGTCGACCTGATGGGCTACGGCACGCAGCAGTTCGCCGGGCCGCACACCAACATCATCGCGGGCTGGAGCGAAAAGGTGCTCAACTTCATAGTGCTGGCGGAGCAGGGGGCGGGCTCGCTCGAGGAGACCATCGCCCGCTATGAATGGCAATGATCATTGAGATATGCGGCCAGAAGACGGCGGTAAGCCTCGTCGCCGACGCGCGGGAGCGGACGTTTGTGATCTCCATCACATCGACGGAGGATGAGGGCGTCGCCTTTCCGCCCAATGAAAACGTGGCTTCAATCCTGCGCCTGTGCTTCAACGACCTGACGGAGCCTTATGACGAAGACGGCTTTCCCTATGGGCGTCCGCTGCCGGAGCAAGGTGATTTTGAAGGCCTGAAGACCTTTGTGGACGCACTCGACGGCGAAAGGCTGATCGTCCACTGCTGGGAGGGTGCGTCCCGCTCGGCGGCGGTGGCGACGGCGATATTTGAAGCGCGCGGCGGTGTGGATCGTTTGAAGACCCATGGCCGATACGCGCCGAATCCACGCGTCTACGCGCTGGCGTGCCGGGAGCTGGGCATCCCTCTGCGCGGCTTGAATTACACGGCCGTGCCGAATGATGCCGGCTCGTGGACGATGATGAAGGGCGAACGGACCTTTACATGACGTGGAACGGGTCGCGCCCATTGTCGTAAAACGGATCCCATCCGGTTCTGAAAAAGGCTTCCCAGTAATCGAATCTGGCCAGCCCGATTCTGGTGGTGCCGTCCGGCAATTCGACGCGGTCGATCTGAGGGCAGCCACGGATGGCGTCACGCATCAGCACGATCAGGCTGTGGGGCAGCTCGAGGTTCACAAGCGCTTCGCAGCCTGAAAAGGCTCGCTTGCCGATGGCCACCAGCCCGTCGGGCAGCCTGACGGCGGACAGGGCGGTGCAGCCGGCGAAGGCGCGCTTGCCGATCGTCCTCAGGCCTTCGCGCAAGTGTGCGCCGGATAGTTGCATACAGTTCTTGAACGCGCGATCTCCGATCCTCCGCAGTCCCTTGGAAAAACGGACGCGCGTCAGGACGCTGCAGCCCCAGAACGCTTCAACCCCAATCCAGGTGGTTCCCCGGCGCAGGACGACGCTTTCCAGAGCCGTGCAGCGTGCAAACGCGCCGTCCTGAACCTGGCGCACACCGCCGGGGATGTGGATGCTTCGCAGGGCGGCGCAATCGCGGAAGGCGTCGCGCCCAAGGATTCGCAGGCTTGCGGGCAGATCGATACGCGCAAGGGAAACGCACCCCCGGAATGCGCCGCCCCCGATCTTGACCAGCCCGTCCGGCAAAGCGACTTGCTCCAGGGAGGAGCAGCCAGAGAACGCTGCGCCTTCGATGCGCACCGTATCGACCGGCAGCGCCATGCCCGTCAAACGAACGCAGCCATGGAAGGCGTGGTTGCCGATCGACGATGCTGAAATGCAGTTTCCTGTGGGCTTCGTTTGGGCGGCAGACAGTTCAACGCGCGTCAGAGACGCGCATCCCCGAAACGCGTGGGCTTCAACAACAATACGATGGTCGGGCAGGGCTACCGAGGTCAAACCGATGCAATTGCGAAATGCCCTGTCGCCGATCCTTTTCAAGCCTGTTGGCCAGCTGACGCGCGACAGGCTGGTGCATCCCAGAAATGCTTCGTCGCCGATTTCCGTCAGCCTGGCGGGCAGATCAGCCTGGATCAGGGCTGTGCACTCGGCAAAGGCCCGGTCGGAGATGATTTCCGGGCCATTGCCGAAGAGGATGCGCTTCAATCCCGTGCAGCGGCTGAATGCGCCGTTGTGCAGTTCCGCCAGATTGTCGGGCAGCGCGACGCTCTCAAGGAGCGAACAGTTGTTGAAGGCGCACCATTCAATGGTCTTCAAGCTGCTCGGAAAGCGGATACCGGCAAGCCTTATGCAGCCGTCAAAGGCGTTCGGGCCGATTTTCAACAGCCCGTCGGGCAGTTCAACCCGATCCAGCGCGGCGCTTCCTTGGAAGGCATAGGGGCCGATCTCCGTTATGCCAGGGGGGATGGAAAACGCGGGGCCCTTTGCCGGCGGGAAGCAGATCAGCGCGTGGCTTCCGTCAAACAGCACGCCGTCGAAGGAGTAATAATACCTGTTCTGCGGGGAAACCTCAATGGCCTCCAATGCCGCACAGCCCCGAAAGGCGTTGTCCTCCATCCGCCAAAGGCTTCCCGGCAGCACGACATTCGTCAGGGCGGTGCAGCAGATGAAAGCGCTTCCATCGATTCGCTCTAAGCCTTCAGGCAGTTCAACGCCTGTGAGGCCGGTGCAGCCGGCAAACGCCAACCTGCCGATTCGCCGCAGGCTGCCGGGCAATGTGATGCGGGTCAGCGTGGCGCAATCGTAAAAGGCTTCCCTGCCGATCGCACAGACGCCCTCGGGCACGACGACTTCTCCGCCCGAACCGTGATAGCGCTCGAGCACGTGGCTTTTGATCGTGAACAAATCGGGTTCCGCCATATCGATATCCTCCCGAAACAGGAACCTGGGGCGCAAGAAAGGGATACGTGCTTTTTCAATTGCTATTATGGCGCAACGCCATGCGAATGTCAACCGGGTATTGTGTACAACTTTGAAACGAGAAAGGGGGCTGTGCCATGCATTACGCTCTGTCGGACATTCACGGCGACAGCGCTGCCTTTGACGCGGTTCTGGCCCTGATCGATCTGCAGCCGGAGGATCAGTTGTATGTCATCGGCGATGTGATCGACCGCGGCCCGGACGGCATAGCCCTTCTCCAGCGTATCCGGGAAATGCCAAACGCTACCTTGCTCCTGGGCAACCACGAGTACATGATGATCAATGCGCTGCGTCATCCCGAGGACAATTGGGCAGCGTATCAGTGGTATAGAAACGGATGCGAGGAGACCCTCCAGCGGTTTTATGATCTCATCCCCCAGACGCGGGAGGAATTGCTGCTGTATCTGGAATCTCTGCCGGCACAGTTGGAGCTGACCATCAATGCGCGAAAATACTGCCTCGTCCACGCGGCTCCGCTGGAGCTCCATGAAGCAGGTCGATGGAAGGATGAGAGGGAATTTGCCGTGTGGCAGCGGATCCCTCTGGCGCCGCCGCCCCTCGGGGATCGGACGATTCTCATCGGCCACACGCCCACGAGCCACGTGCAGCGTGCCGACTGGCCGAGGATGCGAATCGCCCATGGCGACGGTGTGATCGACCTGGACTGCGGCTGTGTGTTCCCGGAATATGGCGGGCAGCTGGGCTGCCTCCGGCTGGAGGACGGCATGGAATTCTATTCCG
>JAFUHB010000021.1 GCA_017469085.1 Clostridia bacterium | reverse complement strand
TATTTCTGGCGGTAGTAGATACCGGCCATCTTTTCGTTCAGCGCGTCGTCCTGCGCCGTGTCGAAGTACAGCGAGCGAATCGAATATTCGCCGCCGTTCTTGGCCGCGTTCGGGTCCAGGGAGAGCACCGGCAGCAGATTGCGCCGGAGCACGTCCACCTGAAGCGGACTGAGCAGGAATTTCAGCTCATGCCGGAGCGGGATGGCCATTTTCAGGCCCCCGTTTCGGTTTGCATAGCCACCAGGGTGGCGTCAAAAACGCCCTCGATGGCCAGCATGCGGCCTACCAGGTCTCCGCGCTGATCCATGCGCACCTCGTAGGTCATCTCCGCGCCCGCGCGGGTGACCGTCTTGGAGCGCATCCGATAGAAGCGCACCTGCTTGCGCAGCACGTTATCGATCTCGCCCTGCGCGGCTTCGTCATAGTGCATCACCAGCAGGTAGCTGTTGGGGTTGCGGAAATGCACGTAGCTGAGCGCCAGCATGATCAGGGAGATGCCCACCACCACGACCAGGCTGATCAGGTACTGCCCCGCGCCCAGCAGGATGCCCATGGTGATCGCCCAGAACATATAGGCGGTATCCAGCGGCTCCTTGACCGCCGTGCGGAAGCGGACGATGGACAGCGCGCCCACCATGCCCATGGACAGCGCCACGTTGGAGCCGATGGCCATGGTGACCGGAGCGGTGATCAGCGTCAGCATGATCAGCGTCAGGGAAAAGCTGGGGCTGTACAGCACGCCGCGATAGGTTTTTTTATACACCAGCGAGATCACGATGCCGATGACCAGGCCGGCCAGCAGCACCAGCGCCACGTTAAAGGGCGTAAAGTTGGACAGCTGGCTGGCAAACCAATCCGAAATGGCGCTGCTCTTGTTCAGGTCGCTAAAGCTGACGGTTTCTGCGTAGGCGATGTTCATGGGAGGTCCTCCTTGAAGTGTGAAGAGTGAAGTGGGGAGCGTTGCCGGGACTTCCTTCAAGCATCGGGATGCCCCGGCCCTGTATCCAAACTTACTTGGCCAGCGGGTCTTTCGGCTGCTCGCCGAACATCAGGAGCATCTGGTCGTTGCTCAGGTCAAAGGCGCTCTTGATATAGCCCCAGAGGAAGTGGTGGCGGCGGTTGATGGTGTCGCGCATCCGGTTGATGCGGGTATTCCAGTAGCCGAGCGCGCCGTCCTTGGACAGCGGGGAATCGGAGTTGATCTTCTTATCGTTCAGCGGCGCCCAGCGCTCAAAGTGCATGTCCATCTCCGGCTCCAGGATGGCCTTGATCTGGGTCAGCTTGGCGTTCATGACATCGGGCGTCAGCGTGTTGTACACATAGGCCAGCCGCTCCAGGAACTTCTGCTTCATTTCCGCGTTTTCGAGCAGCTTCAGGAAGATCGTGTTATTGATCAGCTTATCGCCCATGCCCTTGGCCTTGGTATAGGATTTGGGGCTGTCGAACGAGGAGGAGAACATGCCGTAATCCAGATCGAAGATCAGCCACTTCCACTTCTGCCCCTCGCCAGGCAGCTTATAGAACATGGTGTTGCCGATATCGGAGTTGCCGAAGAACATTTCGATGGCCAGGTAATCGAAATAGCTGTCGACGTCCACCCGGTCCAGGATATACTGCAGGTCGGCCGGGTTCTTGCCGGGCGACAGGGTCTTGACCTTGGCCAGCAGGTTACGGTATTCCTGGTTGGAGCCCTGCACCGTCGTATAGCTGGCGCGCAGGATGGTGATCTGGTCGGCCTGCTCCATCGGCAGGCCCTCCCACTGGGCGATGCAAAAGCGGTCCTTGCGCTCGCGCATGTTATAATGACCGTAATACTCGCCGTTGATGTACACGATCACGGGCTTGAAGGCCAGGTGGATGATATCGGTGTCCAGCAGGTCGATCAGCTGGCTCTGGAAGCCGTCGGCAAGGCGCGTCCACACGCAGTCGTTGCCGGAGTTGCGCAGGTTAAAGGACTTATAATAGGTGAACGGCCGATCCTCGAACAGCGGGTAATCGAAATACTTTTCGCCATACTTGGCCTGCGCGCGGAGCTTCAACGTTTTTTGCGGCATATCCAGGCTGTAATCGCCGCCCAACGCGATCTTGACGCCCTGGGAAATCGCCGCCTCTCCCTGGGAGCCGAGCTCGAAATACTCAACGTAGGCCGGCCGTGGGATCTTGCCGAACTGGCGGTAAATGGCGTTGCGGTAGGGGATGCCGCGGGACTTATCGATGTTCGGGCCGGCGGTGAACATGCCCGTTTCCTCGTTGTACAGTTCATCCGGATCGATGATCACCGATACGACCGGCATCGTATAATACGTGTTCAGGATATAGCTGGCCGAGACGGTATCCGAGGGCTGCAGGCCGCTCTGGAAGGCGCGGGCGCGCAGCACCACGGTCTGCCCGATGGACAGCGGCAGGCTATATTCCGTGCTATTGTCCAGCGTGGGGATGGAGCCGTCGGTGGTATAGCGCACGGTCGTACCTGCGGGCACGCTGATTTCGACGATGATGCTTTCCGAATACAGCCCGCCCGACAGCGACAGCGAGGGCGTCTGCGCGTAGCCCTTGAAGCCGACGCCGTTCTTCGCGCCGGGGGTAGGCGTCTCATAATAAAAAAAACCGTTCGTTTCGATGGAACGGCCGTAGGAGACGTCGGTGTGCATCACGGGAACGTACAGCTTGTCCAGCACCCGGCCGCTGGCGTCGCTCAGCGTGATCGTTTCTCCCCCGGCCTTGGCGATCGCCCAGGAGGCGTGCGGGGCGCTCCCCGTGCCGGGCGCGGTCGATTTATCGCACCGGACCACCTTGTATTCGCCCGGGTAGATCGTCGTTTCGGCCGGGAACTGCCACTTGCGCGGCCAGTTCACATTGTCACTCAGCCCATAGCCCGCCAGGCTGACCGGCTGGGAGCCGGCGTTGTACAGCTCCACCCAGTCGCAGGCCGCTTCCCCGTTGGCCGGCGTCACGGCGTCGGAGGAGGCCAGCACCTCGGTGATGAACACCTGCGTCGGATTGATCGACCGCATATAGCGGTCCGCGTCCGCCGCGCCCTGGCTGTTGTTGGGACGGCCGGGCGTAGCCATTTGCAGGACCGACCAATCCCCCGTGTCCGGGTTCTTGGCGTAGGAGACGTCCTTGCCGATGTTGGGCACCGTCACCCGGTCCACCAGCTCCCCGGCCTTGGTGGTCAGCACGACGGTCTCGCCCTCGGCCGCCAGGGAGAAATTGGTGTGCGGGATGCCGTTCTGCTGCATCTTGTTCTTGCCGGAGCAGAATACGATGTAATACTGCCCGGGCTCGATCACCGCGCCCTCCGGGAAGAACCATTTGAGGGGCTTCTGCTCGTTATCGCTCAGGGCCAGGTCGCTCAATCGGATGGTCTGCGTGCCCGCGTTATACAGCTCGATCCAATCGGAAAGCTCGTCGTCCTCATCCCTAAGTCCGCTCCGGGGGGCCGGCATGATCTCGCTGAGCATCAGGGTATCCGCCTCCACGATAAAGTTCGCCAGGTAAGCGGTGTGGCCCTCAAAGGAATTTTCGTAGCCGGGGGCGTAATCGTCGGTCTTGTACCAGGAGCCGTCCGCGGCGCGCTGGTAGCTTTCATCGGTATTCAGCGTCGGCACGATCACGCTGTCCAGCCCGACGCCCGAGGCGTCAAACAGGAACACCGTGCATCCGAGGCTCGACAGGTTGAACTTGGCGTGCAGGGTGCCGTCCGGGTCATCCCGGTTGACCTTGTCGCAAAAAACGATCTTTCTTTCGCCGGGCTCGAGCGTGATATCGGGGAAGAGGAACTTGATTTTGTCCGACCGGTTGGACAGGCCGACGTTCTTCAGGCTGATGGCGTGGTCGGCGGTGTTCGTGACCTCCAGCCAGTCGCCGAAGGCGCCCTTTTCATCCGGGAAGGCGCTCACATTGTCCGACATGATCTCGCTGAGGATCAGCCCCTGCGCGTTCGCGCCGTCGCCATTCCCGCCGTTCACCGCGCGGATCACCGGCGTCTTGGGCATCAAAAGCACCAGCGCCAGCAGGATCAGGGACAGCACGGTGATCATGCCCAGCCGATTGTCCTTCTTATTGAATTTCTTGTTAGAGCTCCTGCCGCCTGAGCGCATCCCGCGCGTCCCCCCTTTTTGATGGACCGGTCCTGTACGGCCTGACGATGTCCGGGCGATCCGTTCCCGCCCGGCGCAGCGTCCTCATTATATCACAAACCGGCCAAACCGCAACCATTTTCCCATATTTTACGATTTTCGTATCACCTCCACCTCCTGGATCGAGCAAAAGAAAAGACGCGAGCGGGTCCGTTCCCTTCGCGCCTTCCTTTCGGCCAGCATAAGAATAACACAGTTTTTTCCCCTTGTAAAGTAGCATTTATGTAGCGTTTATGTAGCAAACGCGTGTCAAATGTCGCATTCGCGTTTCATTTGTAGCGTTTATGTCGCATTCGTGTTTCAAATGTCGCAAACGCGTGTCATTTTTTCCGATTTTTTTCCTATATTTTTTTCGGGCGGCATGCTTTTTTTTGATTTTTCCGATAAAATACGCCCCGAAGTGTGTGGCGTCAAAGCGTAAATCCGGCTTTGACGCCCTTCTTTTTTTGCGCAAAAGGAGGTCCTTGATCATGGATCAGACGGAAAACAAATCGAACGAATTTCTGGAAAAGCAGCCGCTCGGCAAGCTGATGCGGGCCTATTCCATCCCCTGCGTGATCTCGCTGCTGGTGGCGGCGCTGTACAATATCGTGGATCAGCTGTTCATCGCCAACGCCGATTACCTGGGCTCCTTTGGCAACGCGGCCAATACGGTGGTATTCCCATTGACGGTGGTCGCCCTGGCGCTGGCGGTCATGATCGGCGACGGCTGCTGCGCCTTCGTATCCATCAAGCTGGGTCAGGGCCATCAGAAGGAAGCCGGCAGCAGCGTATGGAGCGCCATCCTTCTGTGCGTGCTGGTCAGCCTGGCGCTGACCGCGCTGTACCTGATCTTTGCCGACCCCATCCTGACGCTGTTCGGCGGGCGGGTCAACGACGAGACCTTCCGCCTCTCCCAGGAATATTTCTTCTGGATCACGCTGGGCCTGCCCTTTTATATGTTCGGCCAGGCCATGAACCCGATCATCCGGTCGGACGGCAGCCCGCGCTTTGCCATGGCCGCCACCCTGCTGGGCGCGCTGACCAACATCATCCTGGACCCCGTGTTCATCTTCGTCACCCGTTGGGGCATGATGGGCGCGGCGGTCGCCACGGTGCTGGGCCAAATGCTGACGGCCGGGCTATCGGCCTGGTATCTGGCCCGGCGCATGAAGGCGGTATCCCTGCGGCGGGAGGATATGGGGCTCCATCTTTCCCTCCAGAAAAAATACCTGGCGCTGGGCATTTGCAGCTTCCTGTCCCAGATTTCGCTGGTGGCGGCCATGGCGGCCATCAACAATATGATCTCCAAGTACAGCGCCCTGGACCCCGTTTTCGGTCAGGCCGAATACGCCCAGATCCCCATGGCAGTGGTGGGCATCGTAATGAAATTCTTCCAGATCGTGATTTCCATCGCCGTCGGCCTTTCCGCCGGGTGCATCCCGGTGGTAGGCTATAACGTCGGCGCGGGGCGGCGGGACCGCGCACGCAGCCTGCTGACCATGCTGATGCTGACCGAGGCCGCCGTGGGCCTGATCGCCACGCTGATCGTGGAGCTGTTCCCAAAGGCCCTGATCGGCCTGTTCGGCGCGGCCAACGAGAGCGTTTATTATACCGAGTTCGCGGTCCGCGCGTTCCGTATCTACCTGTGCATGATGACCCTCGCCACGGTCAATAAGGGCGCTTTCATCTTCCTGCAAAGTCTGGGCAAGGCGCTGGCCTCCACCCTGCTGTCCATGGTGCGTGAGATCGTGTTCGGCGTGGGCTTCGCGCTGCTGCTGCCCCGCCTGTTCGCCCTGAACGGCGTACTGTATTCCATGCCCGTCAGCGACGTGCTGACCTTCCTGATCACCCTGATCGTGCTGGTCAAAACCTACCGGGAGCTCGGGGACGGAGGGGTAAAGCAGCCCTCCTGATCCGGCTGCCAGGCGGCGGCCATCCGCCGCATCCAGGCGGCCACGTCAGCGTGCCAGGCGCTTTGCAAATTCCGGTCGGACAATACCTCGCGCGCCGGGCCAAATGCCAGTTGCTCGCCGCCCGACAATAGCAGGGCGCTTGTCCCGTACAAGCGCGCGGGAGACAGATCGTGCATGACGGAGATCACGGCCCGGCCCGGCGTTTTCAGCCAATCGCCGATCAGGGCGTAAAGCTCCTGCTGGTAGGCCAGGTCCAGGTGATTGGTCGGCTCGTCCAGGATCAGCAGCTCGGGCTGCTGACAAAGCACCTGGGCCAGGGCGCAGCGCTGGGCCTCCCCGCCCGACAGGGAGAGCACGCTCCGATCCTTGAGCGCGGTCAGGCCGGTCTGGGCGAGCGCCTCGCGCACCTCCCGCTCGCCGTCCGGGTCGCCTCTCCCAAAGAGGCCGCCGCGGTGAGCGAAGCGGCCCATCGCCACCGTTTCCTCCACGGTAAAGGCGAACTGGCTGTGCCGGGTCTGGTCCATCACGCCGACGCGTTTCGCCAAAGCGGCGGGACGCATCCGCCGGATGTCCCGGCCGTCCAGCGTCAGCTCCCCCGTCGAGGGCGTCGCGCGGCTGATCGCGCCGACCAGGGTGGATTTCCCGGCCCCGTTGGGGCCTGCGATCATCAGCCAGTCCCCGCTTTGTACGGTGAAGGAAACGCCTTTCAGGAGCTGTCGCTTCCCGATCGAAACGGAAAGCCGGGAAACCGTCAGCTTCATGCGCCCTCCCCCTTCCCGCTGCGGGCATAGATGCCGATAAAGGCCGCCGCGCCGATGATGGAGGTCACCACGCCGATCGGCAGCTCGCCGGGGGCGATCAGGGTACGCGCCGCCAAATCGCACAGCAGCAGGAACACCGCCCCGCTGAACAGGCTGACCGGCAGCAGCCGCCGATGATTGGGGCCGGTCAGCAGCCGGACCATATGCGGCGTGACCAGCCCGACAAAGCCGATGCCGCCGCCGACCGCTACGCACACGCCGACGAGCGCCGAAACGGCGATCATGACCGTCAGCTTGACGCGGCGCACATGAACGCCCAGGTGCAGCGCCTGGCTCTCGCCCAGCGCGAAGGCGTCCAGGGCCGGGGCCTGCGTCAGCAAAAAGCCCCCGCAGACCGCCAGGAAGCAGCCCAGCAGCGCCGCCGCCGGATAGGAGGCGGAGGCCAGGGAGCCCATCGTCCAAAAGGTGATGGAGCGCAGCTTTTCCCCCGAGAAGGCGATCAGCAGGGACAGGACGCTGGAAATCAGCATGGCGTACACGATGCCGATCAGGATGATCGTATGGGTGGAGAGGCTCTTGTCCAGCGCGAAGGCCAGCGCCAGGATGCCCGCCAGAGAGGCGAAGGCAAACAGCATGGCCATGACCGCCGTACCGGCCAGCGGCAGGCCGGCCGCGGAAAAGCCGGTCACGATCGCCACGGCAGCGCCCAGCGACGCGCCGGAGGACACGCCCAATGTGGAGCCGTCCGCCAGCGGATTGCGCAGCAGCCCCTGCATGGCCGCGCCGCAGAGGGAAAGAGAGGCCCCGACCAGGGCCGTACACAGCACCCGCGGCAGCCGGACGGACAAAATGATCGCCCCCCGCGCCCCCAGGGCCGCTTCCCCGCGAAGGGCCTTAAGCAGCGTCCCCACCGTGTCGCGCAGCGGGATGTACACGCTGCCCACGCAAACGCAAAGCGCCATCACGAACACCGTGATGGCCAGCATCAGCGCGATATGGTACCAGCGAAGCGTGCGGGACATGGAAGCACCTCGATTGCCGTTGAGTAAGAAAGGCCATGCGCCATTTCCGCAAATGCGGGAATGGCGCATGGTTTAGTTTTTTATGCAGCGTTCGCCTGCGCGCCGTAAACAAAGTTGTAGAGCGCCTGAGCGGCGTCCACCAGCCGGGGGCCGGGGCGGGAGATCTCATTGGAGTCGGCGTTGAACACATCGCCGTTCTGCACGGCCTTGAGACCCTCCCAGCCGGGGCGGGAGACGATCTCCTCGACCGGCGTGGGGCCCTCGCCGAAGTACATGCTGATGGTCACGATATAGTCCGGATCACGCTCCAGCACCTGCTCCTCCGAGATCCCGGCCCAGCCGCTGACATCAGCGAACGCGTTGGTCAGGCCCACCATTTCGGCCAGCTCGTCCATGAAGGTGCCCTTGCCGGCAGTCCAGAGGCCCCACTGCAGCGGGCTGACCTCGAAATACACGGTTTTCCCGGTATTTTCCTGCCGGCCCAGGGCAGCGAAGGCCGCCTGCATATCGGCAACCAGCGCGGCGCCCTCCGCGTCACGGCCGGTCACGGCGGCGATCATCGAAATGGCCCGATAAACGCCCGCGATGTCCTGCGCGTCCGACACGATCACCTTGACGCCGGCGTTTTCCAGCTGCTCCACCTGCTCGACGGTCTGCGCCATGGTGGCCATGATCACCACGTCGGGCTCCAGGGAGAGGATCTGCTCGATGTTGGTCTCCGCGCCGCTGTTCACGGCGGGCACGCTCAGGCACTCGGCGGGATAATCGCAGTACTCGCCGCGGCCCACCAGCGTATCCCCCGCGCCGATGGCGTAAAGGATCTCCACGTCGGAGGCAGTCAGGGCCACCACGCGGGCGGCGGGCTTGTCCAGCGTGATCGCGCGGCCGGTCATGTCCTCAAAGGAGACAGCGCCCTCGGCGCTCGCGGCCGCGCAGACCGTCAGCAGGGCCAGCGCCAGTAGCAGGGAAAGGGTTTTTTTCATGGGGGTTCCTCCATTCGGGCAAAAAAATATGCCCATCGATAATCAAATGAGCAACGGAGGATGACGTATCGGCCCGCGCGGCAGGCGCAGGCTGATTGCTCCGCCCGTCAAAGCATGACCAGGCAGGGCAATCCCTTCGTTTCCATCCCCAGGGAAACGGTCGATCCTTTGGCGTTAGGCAGGTCTCCCGACTTGGCATCTTCCGTCTGAAGCGCCTTCCCAGCAGTTTGAGGCTGCCAGTGGCCGCGCGCGTTTCAGCGCGCTTGCTTCATCGTCCGCTTCACGGTTGCTGGGACAGTGCGGAACTTTCATCCGCTTCCCATGACGGCCGGGCCCCCGCCCGGACCGCCGCGCATCGCTGCGCACCCGCGCCTGCTGTTCACTTGTCGCGCCCATTATAGCGAAGAACGTTCAAAACGTCAAACGCCGCCGACACCATGATAAGCGCACGATTAAAGAATTTGTTACAAAACAAACTTTCAGGGATTTGAAGGGGCAAAGCCCCTTCAGTGAAATCCGCAGGGGTGGCTTTGCCGCCCCGAGGAGAATTTTCGCGAAGGTTAGCTTGCCACCCGAGAGCGAAAATTCATTCCTTGCGCCTTTTCCGCCCGGGAGGCCCATCGGGCCGAGAGGAAAAGGCGTCCAAGGGGTGGTGTTGGCGGGGAATGGATTTCCCCGCCAAGGGTTCACAAAGACAATTGCTTTTCCTCGCCGCTTGTGCCATAATATTGCCAAAGCGCGCCGACGCCGCGAAAAGCCAGGCACCATGGCGGGGAGGCGGACGAATTTGTTGGAGGAGCAATATGGAACGACGCTCCAACGCGATCACCGAGGGCGTGATCTGGAAGCAGCTGCTGCTGTTCTTTTTTCCGATCCTGCTGGGCACGTTTTTTCAGCAGCTCTATAACACCGCGGACGCGGCCATCGTCGGCAACGGCGTAGGCAAGGAGGCCCTGGCCGCGGTCGGCGGGACGACGGCCAACCTGATCAACCTGCTGGTAGGGTTTTTCGTGGGCCTTTCCTCCGGCGCGACGGTGATCATCAGCCAGTTTTACGGGGCAAGGGACGACGACGGCGTGCGCAAGGCCCTGCACACCTCGGCGGCCATGGCCCTGCTGTTCGGCGCGATCCTGACCGCGCTGGGCCTGCTCACCTCCGGCTGGCTGCTCCGGCTGATGGGCACGCCAAGCGACGTGCTGCCCCACGCCGAAGCGTATATCCGGATCATCTACCTGGGCATGATCCCTTCGCTAATTTATAATATCGGCTCCGGCGTCCTGCGGGCGCTGGGTGATTCCAAACGCCCGCTGTACTTCCTGATCGTGGCCTGCCTGACCAACATCGCGCTGGACGCGCTGTTCGTGTTGGCGCTGGGCATGGGCACCGCCGGGGCGGCGTTCGCCACGGTGCTCAGCCAATGCATCTCCGCCCTGCTGATCATCCGCGCCCTGCTCCGCCGGACGAACGCCAGCAGGCTCTCCCCCAGGGAGGTCCGCTTTGACCTCCCCCAGCTGCGGCGCATCATTTCCATCGGGCTCCCGGCCGGGCTGCAATCGGTCATGTACTCGCTGTCCAACGTCATCATCCAGCGGGCGGTCAACGGGTTTGACACCGATATCCTGGCCGGATGGACCGCCTACGGCAAACTGGACGGCCTGTATTGGATGACCGTCAGCGCCTTCGGCATCGCGGTGACCACCTTTGTAGGACAGAATTATGGCGCCGGCCGGATGGACCGGGTCAAAAAAAGCGTGCGGGACTGCACCGCCATGACCGTCGGCGCTACGGTGGTTCTGTCCTCGGTCCTGTACTTTTTCGGCGGCACCTTTTACCGCCTGTTCACCTCCGACCCGGACGTGATCGAGGCGGGGGTACATATCCTGCGCCTGCTGGTGCCCTTCTATATCTGCTATATCCCGATCGAGTTGCTCTCCGGCGCTCTGCGCGGCATGGGCAATACCCTGGTGCCCACCCTGATGACGCTCATCGGCATCTGCCTGTTCCGCGTAATCTGGGTGCTGCTGGTCGCTCCGGCCTATCATTCCATCGATATGGTGCTGTACAGCTACCCCATCACCTGGATCCTGACCGGCGCGCTGTTCATTTTCTACTATCGGAGCCATCGCTGGGCGTGAAGGAGATACAATGAAGCTGATCAATATTCGGGACGACAAAAAATACTTGCCTGCCATCTTCCGCCTGTACAAAAGCGCCTTCCCTTACGAGGAGCGCGCCCCCTTCCTGCTGCTTTTGCGCAGGACGCGCCGGGACGGCTTTGACCTGCTCGCCCTCGAGGAGGACGGCCGCTTTGCCGGCCTCATGTATACCGTGCGCTACCGGGATATCCTGTACATCTTTTACCTGGCGGTCGCGGAGGAAAGGCGGGGAAAGGGCCTTGGAAGCGGCGCGCTCCGCGCCATTCGGGATCAGAACCCCGGTCGCCGCGTGATCCTGAACATCGAAGAGGTGGACCCCAAGTATCCCAACTATGAGCAGCGCGCGACGCGCCTGCGCTTTTACGAGCGCAACGGCTTCCGCCCGACCGACTTAAACACCCTGGAATACGGCGTCGTCTATACCATGCTGGAAAGCAGCGGCTATGTATCCCGGGAGGAATATTACGCCCTCATGACCCAGTTTTTCGGGGAAAAAGCGTTCCGAAAGATCTTTCGGGAGCTCTAAATATTCGTGCCTTAATCACCGCTGAACCAACGCGTAGGCCCGGCCTGCGCGTTTTTCAATGACCTCGTCCAGCTCAAGCAGCGACAGCCGGGCGGATAGGTCGCCCGGGGCAAGACCGGTCTCCGCCAGCAGCTCCTCGAAGGTCTTTTCCTCCCGAAGGAGCGCGCGGACGACGGGGTCCCCGGACGCCTGCTCCGCTTCCGCGGGCGAACAGGGCGACGCTTCCCCGTTGTTACTCGGGGCAACGCCGGGGAGGCGGCACAAGATATCGGAGGCGCAGGCGCAAAGCTCCGCCCCCTCCTTGAGCAGCTTGATCGGCAGCTCGCTGCCCGGAGCGTCCACATTGCCCGGCAGCGCAAACACCGTCCGCCCCTGCTCCAGGGCGTGATTGACCGTGCTCTGCGTGCCGCTGCGCAAGGCTGCCTCGATCAGCAGCAGGGCATCCGCCAGGCCGGAGATGATGCGGTTGCGGCGCGGGAAATGATAGGGCAACGGGCTTGCGCCCAGGGGGAACTCACTCACCAGCGCGCCGCCCGTGCGGACGATTTCCTGCGCGAGGTCCCGATTATCGGGCGGGTATACCTGATCCAGCCCGCAGCCCAGCACCGCGACGGTGCGCCCCTTTGCGGCCAGCGCGCCCCGATGCGCCGCTGTATCGATGCCGCGCGCAAGGCCGCTCACCACCGTGACGCCCGCCGCCGCCAGATCCCGCGCCAGGCGGAAGGCCATGTCCCGCCCGTAGCGCGTGTCGTGCCGGGAGCCGACGATCGCCACCGCCGGACGCTCGGAAAGCTGCCCGCGCACATACAAAAGCTCCGGCGCGTCCGGCACGGGACGGAGCCGGGCCGGATATCCGGCGTCCTTCAGGGTCAGCGCCGCGACGCCCTGCCCGGCCAGGGCCTCCGAAAGCGCGTCCAGCCCGCGCTCCTTGGCCTTGGCCAGCTCCGCGTAGGCCTTTTCGCCCACCAGCCGCCGCGCGTCATAGGAAAACGCCTCGTAAGCCGCCGACGCGCTCCCATGCCGCTCCATCAATAGCCGCCGTCCTCTTGGGGTCAGGCTTTCCGACTGCGAAAGCCAGATTAGCGCTTGTTTTTCTCTTTCGTCCATTGCCATCACCGATTTTTGTATTTATCAGCGCTATTTTAGCATAAGCGCAAGCGGCGGTCAATTTTTAGCGTCGCTCTTGCCTGCGGCCGGGAAAAGACCTATAATAATCAAAGCGACAATCAGGAAGGGAGTTGGATTTGATGAGCCTCACAACAATCCAAAATGACTTTCTCAAGGTAACGATCTCCGATCTTGGGGCGGAGATACAATCCATCCGGGACAAGGACGGCGTCGAGCGCCTTTGGCAGGGGGATCCCGCCTTCTGGGCGGGCCGCGCGCCCATCATGTTCCCCATCTGCGGGGGGCTCAAGGAGGACGCGTACCTGATGGACGGCGTCCGCTACCCGATGGAAAAGCACGGCTTTGCCCGCAAGGCCGTCTGGAGCCTGGAGGCGGCGGATGAAACGAGCGCCGTATACCTGCTCACCGAAAAACGGGAGGGCTTCCCCTTTGCCTACGAGCTTCGGGCCCGCTATGCGCTCCGGGAAAACGCGCTGACCATCACCTATGAGGTGAAGAACAAGGACGACCGCGCCTTCTGCTTCGGCATCGGCTCGCACGAGGCCTATCAGACGCCCGGCGGCCTGGAGGCCTGCGCGATCGAATTTGCGCAGACCGAGCGGATCGCCAACCAGCCCGTCGTCGGCAATCTGATCGAAACGGAGCCCGCCGTCATCCTGGAGCAGGCCGATCGCCTGCCCCTGAAAACGGAGTATTTCGCCGTGGACGCCCTGGTGTTCCCGCATCTGAAGAGCCGCTCCGTGACGCTGACCAGCGCCGTCACCGATAAAAAGATCAGGGTGGATTTTGATGGCATGGACGTGCTCATGCTGTGGACCAAGCCGGGCGCGGGCTACATCTGCATCGAGCCCTGGACCAACGCGCCCGACTATGTGGACGCCGATATGAACATCGAGCACAAGCCCGGCGTCATCCGCCTGGAGCCCGGCCAGACCGCCGTCCGCAGCCACACGATCACCGTACTATGAGCCAGCGGGAAGAAATCCTCGCCTATTTGGAGGCGGCCTACCACCCGACCGCCATCCTGCTGTACGGCTCCTTTGCCGCGGGGATGAACGATGAAACCAGCGACTTTGACTGCATGGTGATCGTGCCGGAAAAAACCGTCGACCACGACGCGGGCTTGGTGGCCGGCGTACAGCTGGACTGCTACCTGTTCACCGAGGAGGAGGTCGAGGTCGGCGACCCGCAGCTTTACCTGACCGCATACGACAGCGTGATCGTCCGGGACAACGGCGTCGGCGAGCGGCTCAAGGCCCGCGTGCGCCGGTACGTGGAGGAAAATACCGTCTCCCCGCCCGAGGAAAAGGCCTTCCTGCGCGGGTGGATTCAAAAAACCCTCCGGCGCGTCCAAAAGGGCGACGAGGAGGGCGGCTATCGCGCGGTCATGCTGCTGGCCGAAAGCCTGGAGGATTATTGCACGTTGCGCGACCGTTTTTATTTCGGCAGCAAAAAGGCCGCCCGCCTCCTCCAGGCGGAGGACCCTCAGGGCTACGCCCTGTTCCGCGCCGCCGTCCGGGAGCGCACGGACGAAGCCATCGCCCGGTGGGAGCAGTACATCATCGGGGAAAAAGAGTAATTTTAAGGCACCGCCGCGATGATGCGGCGGTGCCTTAAAACATGCTCAGCTGCTCATAGGATTTCGGAAATTCATTCAAATATTGGAAACAGGCGTCGGGGCCGTACAGGATGTGATAGCGTTCGCAGGCTTCCTGCAGGATCGCGTTCAGGCGGGGGGTGTTCGGGCTCTCCAGTTCATAGGCGTTGCCGTATTCTCGGGCATATCGCTCCTTGAGGCCGGGGAAATGCCGGTCCAGCGCGGCGTAATAATATTCCCGGTCGCCGGCGCGCAGGGTCATCCCCATGCCAAAGGTGATGATGCCCCTGACCTTTGCCCGCACGCAGATTTCGATCAGCGCGCGGACGTTTTCTTCCGTATCGTTGATATAGGGCAGGATGGGCGTCATCCAGACCACGGTGGGGATGCCCCGGTCCCGCAGGGCGTACAGCGCCTCGGCCCGGCGCGCCGTGCCGCAGACATTGGGCTCCACCAGGGCGCACAGCCTTTCGTCCGCCGTGGTCAGGGTAATCTGCACCACGGCCTTGGCCTTGCGGTTGATCCGATCCAGCAGGTCGATATCCCGCAATACGCGGTCCGACTTGGTCTGCACGGCCGCTCCGAAGCCGTAGCGCTCGATGATTTCCAGGCATCGCCGGGTGAGCCCCAGCTTTTCCTCCAGGGGCATATAGGGGTCGCACATGGCGCCGGTGCCGATCATGCAGCGCTCGCGCATCCCGCGAAGGGCGGTTTCCAATAACTCCGGCGCGTTTTGCTTGACCTCGATATCCTCAAAAGCGTGGGTAAAGCGATAGCAGTCGCTCCGGCTGTCGCAATAGATACAGCCGTGCGTGCAGCCCCGATATACGTTAATGCCCTTCGCGCCCAGCCCGGCGGTCAGGATGCTTTTGGCCTGTACAAAATGCATGGCGTCAGATCAGCGCCCCGACGGCCTTCAGGAACGCTTCTTCCTCCAATTGTCGGGAGGAAAGCACGACGTACAGCCCCTCCCGCTGATAAACGGCGTACAGCGCCCCCGTCGTTTCCTCCCTGGCCAGGCGCAGCGCCTTGCCGTTCAGCCGCCCCGCCCGGGCGATCCCATAAATAGGGGGCTCTTCGGCGCTGACCTCCGCGTTCAGGGAAAAACCGTTTTGAACCACGGTCAAATAACCGGTGTAGCCGCCGTCCGCCCGGTCCGCCGCGACATCCTCGTATGTGATCTCCGCGCCCGGAAAGAGCGTCTGCGCCGCGCGCCCGAAGGCCTCGGCAAAGGACGCGGCCCCCCCGGAAACGCTGACATCGCGCGCCACGGAGACGGGCAGGGAGGATAGCTGGAAGGCGCCGAAGGAAACGGCGTTGCGCCGGCTGAAGGCAATCCCGCCCACCACGAGCAAAAGACAAGCTGCCGCCGCCACGACGGCGTAGAGCGGCCGCCTGGACGCGCCGCGCCGCTGCTCCCGCTTTGCGTCCTCCACGCGGAGGCGGCGATTTTCCGCCAGCAAAGCCTCGAGCGTTTGCTCCGTTTTTTCCTCCGAAAGATGGATGGCGTCCATCTCCTGCTGATACTTTGTTTTGCTCATAATCGTATCTGCCCCTCCAGGGTTTTTCTGAGCTCCGTGTAAGCGCGGGATATCCGGGTCTTGACTGCCGCCTCGGACAGGCCGAGGCAATAAGCGATTTCCTTGATCGACAATTGCTCGTAAAACCGGAGATGGACCACCGCCTGGCTGCCGGGCGAAAGGCCTTCGACCGCCTCCCTGGTGAGCTGCTGGTTCAGGTCCTCCTCATAGGCCAGGGCGGGGTCGCCGGTCGTATCTCCGGGCTCCTCGTCGGCTTGGCCGGTATCCTCCTGCTGGACGCGCTTTTGCTTCTGATCGTCCAGGAACACCGTCATGCGCTCCCAGAAGCCGCGGAAGCGCTTGCGGCAGGCGTTCAGCGTGACCCGGATCAGCCAGGCCTTCAGATGCTCCTCGTTCCGGATCCGGTCCGAATAGCGGATCATCGCCATAAACACTTCCTGCTGGATATCCTCCGCCTTGGCCCGATCCCGCATCTTGACGATGGCGATGCGGTATACCATATCATGATAGGTCAAGTACGCCTGCGTTACTTCCTCATCCGTCATCCTTACGCCGTTCATGCGCCCTCGCCGTCCTCACGCTTTGTTTGGACAGCATTATAGCAGAAAGCGCCGGAACGGGCAAACCTTTTTCTATCTTAATGGCGGGGCCAGCGCAGGAGGCCGATCAGGTTGATCCGCTCGCCCGCTTCCTTTTTCTGCCAGATCAGAAGGGCCTCGGCGATCAGGGCGGCCCACAGGAAGGCCATCCGGTGGATGCCGATGAAGTAAGCCAGCTGTGTCTCAGGCTCCGTCTGACCGCTTCCGAACATTCCCTCGATACGGGCATATTGAGCGACGTCCAGGCCAGTGTTGGTCATCACCATGTAATTGATCACATGGCCAAAGACGCACAGCAAAAATAGCGCAACGACCAGGAGATACAGGAAGCGCTGCAGACCGACGCCGCCCGCCTTGCGGGGTGTTACCGGATTCGCTTCGCTTCGAAAAGTAAAGCCGACCATCTCCGAAAAGAGGCCGATGACCCGGGCCGCCTTCGTCGGCCCAAAACCCGCCTGTCCGGTCAAAAGCGCGCTCAACGCCTCCCTGTCCGCGCGGGGCAGGACAGTGCCGCCGCTATTTTGCAGGCACTGCCCGAGCTTTTCCGCAAAGCCGAATTGCAGCGCCCGCTCGATCAGCACGCAGTCCTCCTTCATTTCCGACTGATACCGCTCGGCCAGGCGGCGGAGCAGGAGATTGGGGGCGCCCAGCAAACGGCTGACCGGCTCCTCCTCCGCGATGGCGCGAAGCGCCTTGCCGGTCAACGACGTGGGGACGAGACGGCCCTTTTGATCATGCCCGCAATGAGGGCAGCGCGTTTTGAGCGCGATATCGTTTCCGCAAAACCAGCATTTCATCATCTTTTCTCCTCCTTGCATACCGCGTGCGCGGCGTTCCTTTGTCAGTAATATCCGAGACGCGGGAAAAAGGTTACGGGACGCTCACATTTTTTTCGGCCACACAAACGGCGCTGCCGGCACAGATCACGCACAGCTGCACCCGGTAATCCCCCGCGCCGTTCAGCGCCAGTCTATCGCCCGGCCTCGTCCGGTCCTTGACCCACGCGCCGTTGACGGCCAGGGCATAGTGCTGATCGGGCTTTTCCTTCCAGGCGGCGATCCAATCCCCGCTTGGCTGCGTTTGGGTCAGCCGAAAGCGTCGTGACCGGACCTTGGCGAGCAGGACCGCGGGGATCAGCGCGCATACGCCGCATACGATCAGGTAGCCAAGGAATTCAGAAAAATCGGCCTTCGACAGCGTCTCCGCCATGTTGGGCAGCGCGCTGCTCGCAATCGCTACCAGCACGACCCAGAGCAGCCAGCTTCCCCCCTGCTTTTTCGTCGGCACCGCGATTCCTTTAAGCGGGGAGGCCGTTTGGGGAGCGGGCTGCGGCGCGGGCTTTTTCCGGCGTTGATACACCGCCTGCTTCTGGGCCGCGCACCAGGGGCAGGCGGTCAGGTGTGCCGAAAAGAAATGGCGGGGGCGGTCGGCGCAGGCGCGCAGGCTCTGCTCCAAGCTCCGAAGCAGGCGCTGCCATTCCGCAGGATCGGGCCGCCCTTCGGTGAGCAGCGCGCGCCGGAGCGCGTCCCGGATCTCGAAGGGCAGGATGTTCAGCTCCGGGGATGCAGCAGGCGTCTTTAAGCCCGGCGCAGTCCCGAAATAGGGGCTTTTCCCCAGCAGGCTGTTTTCGTCCCGTCCGGCCCACGCCTCGGACGCCTTGCCGGCCTCCGCCCTTCCGGTAAACGGATGGAAGCCGTTCATCAGCAGCTGGAAAATCAGGATGGCAAGGCCAAAGCGATCCGTGTTCTGCGTAAAGCTTTCAGCCGGAGAAATCTGCGATAAGCTGCGACCGTTCAGCCGCTGTTCGAGCTCCGGCGCGTGAAAGCCGGGCGTCCAGCCGCAGCAGGGATAGTAGCGCCCGTTGTCCCGGCGGCGCAGGTGATAGGAATCGGTATCAAAGGAATAGACGTAGCCCGTCTTCATATCCACCGCGAAATTGCGTTCATTGATATCGCCGATGCACTGGCCCATCTGATGGATCTCGCCGACGACGTCGCACAGGTTGACAGCGATATGCACCCGCTGCCGCCAGGTCAATTGATCGGAGTCGGCGCTCAGCAACTCGGAAAACTCGGTAACGCCGCTCAGATACCGCATCACCAGCCCGACCACATTGCCGGAATCGTCCTTCAGCACGTCCTTGGGCCAGGAATGGAAGCGCACCCGGTCCGCATCGGCCAGCTCCGTCATATAAGTCAGCTTTTCCGCCCGCTGGGCCGGAACCGGCCCGTGATACAGCTTGGCGACCATGCCCGGCATCCCTTTGATCCGATAGATCGCGCCCTCCCCGCCCTGATTGACGGGCGAGGCCTCCAGCGGATAAGCCGTTCCGTTTTTCCCAAAGTACGTCATCCAGTTTCCCTCCCGATCATCACGGTTTCAACCATAACATCCGCGACGACGGGAAAAGGTTACATCCGCCAATATTTGATGCGTTTGGCCATCTGCCGCAGCCCGGAGCGCCAGTTTTTCGGCAGCAGCCGACGGCCAGCGCGAATCGGCGGCACGGGATCGGGCGACCGGCGGGCGCCGTACAGCGCGCTGTCGATCGCTCGGTTGATTTCCCGCCAGTCCGGCGGGGTGTAATCCGCCATCGGCCTTGCTTGGGGCAGCCTGTCCGTTCGGATCAGCCCGACCGCCGTGATGTCGTCCTGGATCTGCTCCAAATACATGGGGCTCAGCCGATCAGGCCACATCTCCCGCAGCAAAAAGCGTTCCGCCGGCCCGGCCTCCCCTCCCTGCGCGAGCATCGAAACCAGCCGGGGACAAAACGCGGCGGGATCCGGCGCGGCAAAACAGGCGGCCATTTCGGACAGGTTGTTTTCGATCTCCGTCCCACGCCAATCAAACGCGTAAGGGCTTAAAAAATAGCCGGCGAGCGCCCTTTCCATGCCTCCGTTCAGGCGTCTGAGCACCGGCGGGCACAGCGTATCATAGACCCCGTCCGTGCATAAGAGCACGCTCTGGAGCTCCTCCTCCGCCTGCCCAAACACCCAGTGCTCGGGACCGGCCATCAGCGGGATCACGCTCTGGCCGTCGTCCCCCTTCATGGGCGTCGTCAGGGAGCGGTACTCTCCCTTCGCCGTCAGCGCCAGGATGCCGCCGTCGCCCACGTGGCCGAAATACAGCCCGCTCCCGGTAAAAACCGCCGTATGCAGGGTGGTGCCGTAAGCCCGCGCTTCCTCCCCGTCCCGGACGGCGCGGGCCCGGATCGCCCGGCAGGCGTGCTCATACGCCGCTCGCAAAAGCTCCGGCAGCGCAGACGCGTCTTTCATCGTCCCTACCCTGTCCGCCAGATACTTAACGACGCTTTCCGTCGCCAGCCTGGAGCCGACGTCCGCCTTGGGGCAGCTGCCCACGCCGTCGGCCGCGACGAGCACCGCCCATCCGTTGGGGAGCGTGACGGCAGCGCTGCTGTCCTGCATGGGCGCGCCCCATGTTTCATGCGCTCTTCCCTGGCGCTCCAGGGCATACAGCGCATAGGGCTTTTCTTTGGTATCGATCGCCTCATAAAGGATCTGTGCCATCTCGTTTGCTTCCCTTCCGGATAAAAATTGAGGGGTGCGGTGGTGCCTAATCATTCCAGGGCAGCACCATGTTTTTGGACAGCGGCTGGATGGGCGGCGTGCCGACGCCCGCCTGGCTGTGGGAAATGATCTGCATGCTCTGACTGATCCAGCGGAACAGGGAGGAAAAATCATTCTCCTGCAGCTTGACGACGCGATGGCACAGCTGGTTCAGCACCTGGTAATTCACCTGATCCTCATCCCCCACGCCGATCGCGTGGAAACGGAGCCGCCCATAGCGCCCCGCCTGTTCACATTCCCGGATCATGGCGGGGATCTGGGAGATGTCGTCGGTCGGCGCGCCGTCCGTCAGCATGACCACGAAGGGCTGGTAACATTCGACGCCCAGCGTGTGGTATTGATGCACCTGCTCGTGCACCGCCTCCAGGGCAAAGCGGATGCCCTTGCCCATGCCGGTGCAGCGCTTCGCGGTCAGCACTGGGGCCTCGAACTCCCGGATCGGGCAAAAGGGCGTCACAACGCTGGGCTCATCGTTAAACTCGATCACGCACACGTCCACCCGACGGGCGCTGAGCGGGTCCTCGCACACCTGCTGCTTGAACTCGGCCAGGGCGGCGTTCAGCCGCCGGAGCTTTTCTCCCCGCATGGAGGAGGAGGTATCCACCAGCAGGCAGCAGGCCACGTGAGGCTCCGCCTGATGCACGATCAGCCCTCCGCCCCCTTCCTCGTTGATTTGGATGATCTGCTTACGCACGTCCTCATTGTTCCACGGCATCTGGCTCATTGTCATTTCTCCTTTTCATTTTGCTGAGGCGTTGAACCGCTCTCACCAGTAACAGCCAGGATCCCGGCAAAAGGTTACAGCAAAATAAAAAATACCGCGGGAATATTTTCCCACGGAAAAAAACGGAAAGCGTTTCTTGACCTATCATCTATCGCCGGATGCGCTTAAAATTGCCCATCGTTTCACTGACCATGGAAACGCAGGCGAAGGTGTCGGGGAAGGCGCGCAGGATCTCCTCCATGCGGGTGATCTGATGCTTGTTGATGATGCAGGTCAGCATGGTTTTGCCCTGATGGGAATACCCGCCCTGCACATGCATGATGGTGGTCGAGTGGTGCAGCTCGCGGATGACGGCTTCCGTTACCTCGTCCGGGTGGCTGGTGATCATTTCCACCTTGACCGCCTGCTTGCCGCCGGCCAGCATCCGGTCGCTGACGGTGGTGGTGATCAGGCTGTATATGATGCACAGCGCCACCGGCTCCACGTTATAATCATAAATAAAATAGGATGCCAGCGCCACCGCGCTGTTGAGCGCGAAAATAACGTGGGACATCGAATAAGCGGGGTGCCTTTTGTGTACGAAAGCGGCGATAAAGTCGGTGCCGCCCGTGCTCGCCCCGTGCCGGAAGGTGGTGCCGTAAATAAAACCGTTGATCGCGCCGGACACGACCGGGGCCAGCAGCGTGCTCTTGCCGTCGTCGGTATGGTAAATGAAGCGGGAAATATCCACCCGCGTTTGGAACATCAGCAGGAGCAGCGAAAACGTAAGCGAAAAAATCAGCGTGCGCAGGGCGAAGCGCTTGTCCACGAAGATGGCGCAGGCAATGGCCAGCGGCACATTGACGATCAGGGAAAAATAACCGACGCTGAAATGAAAGACATATTGCAGCATCGTCGCGATGCCGTTCAGGCCGGACGGCGCAAAAGCGTTGGAAAGGATGAAAATCTGGTAATTGAGCGCCATCACACAGGCAATGCCCAGTAGGATCAGATAATCCAGAACGATCCTGCCGAAGGGCTGCTTGCTCTCCTGCATAAAGCTTCCTCCCGCGCCGACACCCGGCCTTCCTGTCCGGTCCCCTCGGCGCGAGGGTATTATAGCACCCGCCCCAGGGAAATACAATAAAAATACAAAATAATCCCCCTGCGGCCCGGTTAGTCGCCTGAATGTTGCTTTTTTGCGGAAAAGCGTCTATAATGTGTCAAAGGCAGGGCGCAAATGCGCCGTTTGCCCGAGCAAAGCCGCGCGATCCGTCTTTACTGAACTGAACCGAAACGAAGGGGTGTCAAACATGGCCCAGAACTATATTTTCATGACCGACAGCGACAGCGACCTTTATTACGAAATCGCCGATCAGCGGAATATCCCCGTCGTGCAAATGCCCTACGCCGTCAACGGCGTCGAATACATGGATGACAACGGCCGGAACAACGATCCGCACGCCTTTTTCGAGGCCATGCGCAAGGGCGCTGTGCCCGTTACCTCCAAACTGCCCACCGAAGCGTATCTTGAGTATTTCGAGCCCATCCTGCAAAAAAGCGACCTGCTGTTCATCGCCTTTTCCTCCAAAATGTCCGCCACCATCGAAAGCGTCCGCGAGGCGCAGGCGACCCTGCTGAAAAAGTATCCGGAACGCAAATTCATCGTCTGCGACACCATGCTGATCTCCGCCCCCATGAGCCTGCTGGTGATCCGGGCACACGACATGTATCTGGCGGGCAAAAGCATGGAGGAAATCGCGCAGTGGGTGGAGGACAATAAGTTCCGCTTCCACGCCTGGATGACGGTGGACGATCTGGTGTACCTGAAGCGGGGCGGCCGCATCTCCCCCACCTCCGCCTTCTTCGGCAGCGTGCTGTCCATCAAGCCGGTGCTGAACGTGGGCCGCAACGGCCTCATCAACGCGATCGATAAGGTGCAGGGCCGCAAGAACGCCCTTCGCACCATCGTGGACCACACCGCCGAGGACATCGAGCAGCCTGAAAGCCAGGAGCTCCTGATCATGCAGGGCGACGTCCCCGAGGAAGCCGAGCGCGTGAAGGAAATGCTGCTGCAAAAGATCCCCACGATCAAGTCCGTCCGCATCCAGCCCATCGGCCCGGTCATCGGCGCCCACTGCGGCCCCGGCACCATCGCCATCGCCTTCTACGGAAAAGAAAAACAATAAGGCCACTATTCCGCCTAAAGGCTCCATAGTGCCTTGGCGGGGAAATCCTTGTCCTCAGTTCGCAATAGCGTTCTAAGGCGCTAATGCGCCTGATAACGCTTTGCTCACTGGGACTTCATCCGCCTGTATCCCGCGCAGCGGGCGGCGGATTACGTCCCCCTTCAACACCACCCCTTGGACCCGCGCATGGGCTATGCCCTCAATTCGCCATTGTCGCGCTGCTGCGCTGTCGCTTGCGGCGCTCTGTGGCTCATTGGGACTCCACCCGTGCTTTTCCGCCACTGGCGGGCACGGCTTCCGTCCCTGCTGCGGATTTTAAGTCGAGGGTGTTCCCCCTCGACACTCCCCTCTTATTCCCGATTGATTTTCTTTCAAATTATTCACACACAAACTGCATGCACAAACTGCATGCCATAAAAAATGATTGACAGACGGGCCGCCCGGTTCTATAATAGGCCCGAATCGAATATGGAAGAGTTCTTCAGGGCAGGGTGCAAGTCCCTACCGGCGGTATAGCCCGCGAGCCGAAAGGCCGATCCGGTCAGATTCCGGAGCCGACAGTACAGTCTGGATGGAAGAAGAGTTCACTCTCTGATTGCGCGTGGTACCTCCTGAAAGCTCTTTTCAGGAGGTTTTTTAACGGGTATGTCCATGTATGTCGGCGGAAAAGCGGGAAGGGGAGCAAAACGGCTCGAGCGGGCGAAGCCCTATCTTTTCCTGCTGCCGATGATCGTTTTCGCGGTGGGGTTCGTCTATTATCCGTTCCTGAAAACCGCGCTGCAGAGCTTCTCCAACGTCAATTTCCGGGGAGAAACGACGGGCTTTTCGGGGCTGGAAAACTACCGATATCTGTTTTCCCGGCGGGAATTTGGGATTGCGGTGCGCAACACCCTGAAGCTCACGCTGATCAACGTGCCGGTCACGCTGGCGCTGACCCTGCTCATGGCCTGGCTGGGCAGCAGACGGCGCTTCCTCGGGCCGGTGTACGAGACCATGTTCGCCCTGCCCATGGTGATCTCCATGTCGGCGATCACGCTGGTATTCAAGGTGCTGCTCAACCCCTCCGTCGGCTTTGTCAATTACGCGCTGGGCCTGCGCATTGGCTGGTATGAGGACCGGCACACGGCCATGTCCGGCATCCTGCTTCTGACGGTGTGGATGGGGCTTGGGTTCAACTTCCTTTTGTTCCAGTCCGCCTTCAAGGCGATCCCGGACGATCTGCTGGGCAGCGCGCGGCTGGAGGGGGCGGGGCCGGTCCGCATCCTGCTGCAAATCCAGCTGCCGCTGATCTCGCCGACGATCCTTTACGTGCTCTGCACCAACATGATCCAGGCCATGATGACCAGCGGGCCCATCCTGATCCTGACCCAGGGCGGGCCGTCGCGCTCGACGATCACCATGATCTACCTGATGTATACCTCCGGGTACAGCTCCTCCAATTACAGCCTGGCAGCCGCGGTGAGCATGATCGCCTTCCTGATGACGCTCCTCTTTACCCTGCTGTTGTTCCTGATGGAGAAGAGGAGGGTGCATTACCAATGAGGACGAATCGGATACGCCGCGCAAAGGACCGCGCGCTGGGGATCGTCGGCCTGCTGGCGGGCTGCCTGATTCTGTTTCCCGTATTCTACGGGGTGATGGGCGCCTTCAAAAGCCCGGCGGAGTTTATCGCCTATCCGCCCACCGTCTTTTCCAAAAGCTTCGGCTACTTCAAAAATTTTGAGACCGTGTTCACCCAGGTGCCCATGCTGCGCTATTTCCTGAACTCCCTGATCGTGGCCGGGATGAGCACCGCCGTGCGCCTGGCGCTGGCCGTGCTGGCCGCCTATGCCTTCGTATTTTACCGGTTCCGGGGCAGGAAGCTCCTGTTTTTCCTGCTGCTGGGCACGATGATGATCCCGGCGGACACGCTGACCATTACCAATTACCAGACCGTCTCCCACCTCAGACTGCTAGATACCTACCTGGGGATGGGCATTGTATTTTTCGTCGGCGCATCCCAGATGTTCATGCTCCGCCAGCATTTTATGGCCGCGCCCACCTCCGTGCGAGAGGCGGCGCTGCTCGACGGCTGCGGGGACGGGCGGTTCATCCTGTCCATCCTGGTCCCTATGAGCGGGCCGCTGCTGACCACGCTGTTTTTGCAGAGCTTCATCACCGTATGGAACGCCTACCTATGGCCCCTGCTGGTGACCAACGGCAACGATATGCGCACCGTGCAGGTGGGCGTTACGATGCTGACTACGATCGAAGGCACCAATTACGAAACCGTGCTGGCCGGGGCGACCGTGGCTATGCTGCCGGCCATCGCCCTGTTCCTGATCATGCGGCGCTATCTTTCCCGCGCCATGAGCGGAGGCGCGCTGATTACCTGATGGATGCTCCCGGATTTTCCGTGCGCATAAACAAACCCCACCTCAAGGAGGAAACACCATGAAAAAACTGATCGCCCTGCTTTTGACCGCCGCCCTGCTGCTGAGCCTGACCGCCCTGGCCGAGGATCAAACGACCCGCATCACACTGTGGCACTCCATGTCCGAGGAGGCCGGCGCGCTGATGGAGGGATACGTCCGCCAATTCAATGATACGATCGGCAGGGAACAGGGCATCGTCGTCGAAGCGGTTTATCAGGGGGCCTATACCGACGCCGTGGCCAAGATGAACAGCGTGCTGACCGTAAAACAGTTCGATATGCTGCCCGACGTGATGCAGCTGGACGCGACCGGCAAGGTGTCCTACGCCGCGGCGGAGACCGCCTATACCGTAGACGCCGCCCTGACCGACCATCCGGAGGCGGACCTTTCCACCCTGCTGAAGCCCGCGATGGCCAATTGGCAGCTCTCCGGCGTGCAGCTGGGCCTGCCCTTCGCCACCTCCACGACCGTGACCTACTATAACAAGACCGCGCTGGATCAGGCCGGCGCGTCCGCGCCCGAAACGCTGGCGGATATCGGAGCGCTGGCCGGGCTCGCCCAAGACGGCGTCACCGTGTACGCCTCTATCCCCAACACGCCCACCCTGGCCAACTGGCTGGGCCAGCTGGGCAGCGACCTGGTGGACCGTCACAACGGCACCGAGGGCACTGCGACAAAGCTGGATTGTCTGGACAACGGCGCGCTGCTCGCCTTCCTGACCGAATGGAAGGCGCTGTATCAAACGGGCGCGCTGGTCAATCAGAACGGCTCCAGCGACGAATTTGTCGCCGGCCGCCAGCTGATCATGACCAGCTCCTCCTCCTCGGTAACCTCCCTGCTCAGCCGCATCGGCGGCGCCTTTGAATTGGGCGTGGCCGCTTATCCCCGGGTCAATGAAACGGCCTCCGCCGGCGCGACGGTGTCGGGCAGCTGCGTGGTCATGTTTGATCACGGCGACGCGCGCAAAAACGCGGCCTGGGCCTTCGTCCAATACCTGACCGGCGCTGAGGTCCAGGCGGATTTCGCCCGCGGCACCGGCTATCTGCCCTCCAACAGCGCCGCCGCCGACAGCGATACTTGGCGGGCGCTGATTGGGGAATATCCCCAGTATGAGTTGGGTCTGACTCAGCTCATCCAGACGCCCGACACCATGCGCAGCGTCACCGTAGGCCCCGCCGCCGACTTTTACTACGGCATCATCAACGATATTTCGGACATGCTGGAGCAGGACCTGTCCCCCGAGGAAACCGTCGAGCTGATGGCCGACGACCTGAACGGGATGCTGTCTCAATACCTGCGGGCCAATCCGTAAGCTGCCAACCAGACCAGGGCTCTCCGGTATCCCCGGAGGGCCCGATTTCTAAAGCAAGGAAGGTGTGTCTCATGGAAATATCCACCTCGACCAATATCTGCGCCTTCCAGCGCGGACGGGACCGGCTGCCGCCTGAATTCAGCATCCGCGCCTGCGCCGAGGCTGGCTACCGGGTGCTGGACATCAATTTCTGTATGGCGATGAATCCGGAATCCCCCATGCGCGGGAAGGACTGGGAGGCCTATGTGCGCTCCCTCGGTACGCTGGCCGGGGAACTCGGCATACGCTTCAACCAATCCCATCTCCCCTATTACGACGTGGGCGCGGACCGGGGCACCCCAAAAGCCGCTCTTATGGAGGAGCTGATCCAAAGGAGCGTCATCGGCACCGCTATGCTGGGCGCTCGCTGGGCGGTGACCCATCCCTTCACGGTGGGAGACGCGGGGGAGGATTTTACTGTCAGTCGGCAGGCCAACCTCGATTATTACGCGTCGCACGTTGAAACGGCGCAGCGGTACGGGATCGGGATCGCCCTGGAGAATGATTTTGAGTACCTGGGCGGGCCGAGACGCCGGGTTTATTGCGCCGCGATCCCCGAATTGATCGACCTATGCGACGCCTTCCACGATCCGGAGCATATGGGCGTCTGCTATGACTTTGGCCACGCCAACCTGACCGGCGGCTTTCATCGGCAGAACCTGAACCAGATCGGCAGTCGGCTGAAGGCCATCCATGTGCAGGACAATCACGGTCAGGCCGACGAGCATCTCCTGCCCTTCTTTGGCTCCATCGACTGGCGGGAGGCCATGACCGGCCTGGCCGAAAGCGGATATGCGGGCGACCTGACCTTCGAGATCCAGGAATTCGGGCGTTACCTGCCTAAGGACCTCAAATACCTCGCCGTGCGGGATTCCCTGCTGGTCGGAGAGCGGCTGATCCGTTATTATCAGGAGGCTGTTGACAGCCTGCCGACGGCTTCCGTATAATGACAGGCGACGTATCATAACGGGATCAAGCCCGGCTGAAAGGACGAACGAAACGTATGCAGATGGAATTTAAGGAGGGCGCGCGGTTTCACGGATTTACCGTCATGCGGGCGCGAATGCTCCCGGAGCTGAACGCGACCCTCATCGAAATGCGCTTTGACAAGACCGGCACGGAATTGTGCTGGTATCAGGGCGGAGACGCGAACAAGCTTTTCTCCGTCACCTTCAAGACCCTGCCGGAGGACGACACCGGCGTGTTCCATATTCTGGAACATTCCGTGCTGGGCGGCAGCGATAAATATCCGGTCCGCGAGCCGTTCGTGGAGCTGCTCAAAAGCTCTATGAACACCTTCCTTAACGCGATGACCTTTCCGGATAAAACGATGTACCCGGTGTCCAGCCGCAACGAGCGGGATTTCCTCAACCTGACGGAGGTATATCTGGACGCCGTGTTCGCCCCGGCCATCCTGCGCAATCCTAACATCTTTTACCAGGAGGGCTGGCACGTCGAGCTGACCGACCGGGCTCAGGAGCCGGTTTATAAGGGCGTCGTTTTCAACGAAATGAAGGGCGCGCTGGCCTCCGTGGACGAGGCGATGGAGGCTGCCGCCTCCCGGCTGCTTTTCCCGGATAGCTGCTACCGCTTTATCTCGGGCGGCGACCCCGAGCACATCCCGGAGCTGAGCTATGAGCAGTTCCTGGACACCTACCGCCGCTTTTACCACCCCTCCAACGCCCGCTTCTGGCTGGACGGGGACATCCCTGCGGAGGAGACCTTCGCCCTGATCGAAGGCTATCTGAACCGTTTCGAGCGTTCCGACGAAGCGCACTGGATCGCCTGGCAGGAGCCGGTAAAGGCCGCCGTGGTCCAAAAGCCCTATGTGATCGCCGAAAACGAGGAGGAAGCGGACAAAACGCAGATCGCCCTGGTCAAGCTGGGCTGCGCCTGGCGGGACAAACTGGAAAACCTGGGGATCTCGGTGCTGTGCGACGCGCTCACCGGCGGCAACGATTCTCCCTTAAAGCGCGTCATCCTGGACCGGGAGCTCGGTCAGGACGCGCAGATGAGCCTGCTGGACGGGCTTTCTCAGGAGGCCTTCCTGTTCTGGGTGCGAAATACGGAGGCCGACAAGCTGGAGGATATCCGGCAAGCGGTCCGGGAAACGGCGCGGGAGCTCGTGCAAAACGGGATCGACCGTCAGGAGCTTTCCGCCTGTATCAATCGGCTGGCCTTCCGGCTGAAGGAGCCCACCGAGCCCCAGGGCCTGGTGCGCGCCATCAACGCGCTGAACGCCTGGCTGTACGAGGGCGACCCGGCGACCTATCTGACCTACGACGCGGAGATCGCCGCGCTGCGTGAAAACCTGAATACCCGCTGGTATGAGGAGCTGCTGGAGAGTCTCCTGCTCAGGGAGGACGACCTTTCGACCGTCGTACTGACGCCCTCGCGCACGTTGGGAGCCGAAATGCGCCGCCAGGAGGCCGAAAAGCTCCAGGCGCAGCGGGCGAACTGGAACGATTCCGAGGTCGACCGGCTGCTCAAGCTGAACGCCGACCTGCTCGCCTGGCAGCAAAAGCCGGACAGCGAGGAGGCCATCCGCACGCTGCCCTCCCTTCCCCTTTCCGCGGTCGGCGCGGAACCGGAGCCGATCCCGACGGAGCAGCGCGAAACGCTGGGCGTGCCCGTTTGGTATCATCGGGCCAGCTGCTCCGGCATCACCCATCTGAACCTGTATTTCCGGCTGACCGAAATGGCCCCGGAGGAATTGCCCGCCCTGTCCCTGCTGCCCGACCTGCTGGGCGAGCTGCCGGCGGCAGGACATACGGTCAGCGAATTGCAGCGGCGGATCAAGGCCTGCACCGGCAGCCTGGATTTTGACGTGGAGGTATACGCCCGGCGCGACCGGCCCGAGCGCTGTACGCCTTACCTGGTCTGCTCCTGCTCGGCGCTGGATGAAAGCCTGCCGGAGGCCTTTGCGCTGATCCACGATATCCTGCTAAATACCGATTTCAGCGATCGCGGCCTGATCGAGGAGATCATCCTCCAGACCGACGACGATATCCGGGAATCGGTGGTCATGCGGGGCAACCGCTACGCCGCCCAGCGCCTGGCGGCGGCGGATTCCGCGGCGGGCGCGGCGCAGGAGATGCTGAACGGGATCACGCTGGTGCGTTTCGTACATCGCCTGGCCAAGGACTTTGATCAAGAGATCGGCAACGTGATCGCCGTCTGGCAAAAGGCCCTTGCCGCGGCCGTGTGCCGGGCCAACCTGACCGTCGGACAGACGGGCGCGGGCAGGGCGGAGCTTACGGAGCTGATCCAGCTCTTCCCGCAGGGCAAGGCGCAGGCCAAAGAGGCGGCTTATACCTTTGACGCGCCGCGCGCCGAGGGCTTCTGCGTGGCCTCCCAGATCAGCTACGCCGCCATGGGCGCGCCGATCCGGGACATCGGCATGGCCTACGACGGCACAGCTGCGGTGCTTTCCAATATCCTGACGCTGTCCTACCTGTGGAACAGCGTGCGCGTCCAGGGCGGCGCCTATGGGGTCAACGGCGGAATCTCGTCCTACGGGCGGGCGACGGCGACCTCCTTCCGCGACCCTGACCCGGCTCATTCTCTGGCGGCCTATCGCGGGATGGCGGACTTCGTCCGCGCCTTCGTCGAAAGCGGGGAGGAGCTGGACCGCTTCATCATTTCCACCGTCGGCCAAACGGAGCCGCTGCATACGCCCCGCGCCGCCGGCAAAACAGCCGATGCGCGCCTGCTGTGCGGAATCACCGATGAGCAGCGTCGCCAAGAGCGCGCGAAAATGCTGGGCATGAAAAAGGCGGACCTTTTATCCTGGGTTCGGGCGCTCGAATATCTGGGCGAAAAAGGACGCGTCTGCGTGATCGGAAATAAGGACGCCATCGCCCGCTGTGAAAATGAGCGGCTGAAAGTCGAAGAGCTGTAAGCTACTCTCCATTCATTGGAAAAAACAGAGCTTCCTCCCTACCAATGGGCGAAAGCTCTGTTTTCTTTCTTCTGTCGCAATTATATTTTGATCAAACGAATTACTGCGGCGATTCCCATTCCGTCTCCGCCGCGCGGTCCATGATGATGGAAGCGATCGAGGCGAGACTGCCGAGCTTCAGCGGCTTATAGCCGTTGGCGATCACCGCGACGGTGAGCCCCAGATCAGGCTGATAAAACAGGTCGGAGCTCAGGCCGTTCCGCATGCCCTGGTGGCCGTACCAGGTATTGCCATGGCTGTCCGTCACGCGCTGCAGGGACAGGCCATAGGGGCTTTCTCCCGTGACCGAGCTGCCCGAAAAGGCGTTCTGATCGGCCTCCATGATCGCCACAGTATCCTCCCGCAGCAGGCGCGTCCCGTTCAGCTCGCCGCCGTTCAACAGCAGGTTGCCGATCTTCAACATTCCCTCGGCGCTGATCAGCAGGCTGCCCGCCGTCACCGTCAGGTGGTTGGCGGGATCGCAGGTATCGTCATATTCCGCCAGGCTCGCGATCTG
>JAFUHB010000226.1 GCA_017469085.1 Clostridia bacterium | reverse complement strand
TACTCGTTGCTGAGGGGGCCAAAACGCCCGTGGACGTCCTCGGAGTTGGCGCATACGCAGACGCTGTCCTCGGGGACGCGGCCGTTCATCAGGTCGTCCACGGTCAGGGTATACAGGCCCTCGATGTGGCGGCTCTCGCGGATGCCCAGCGTGCTGCCGCTGCACAGCAGCCGCGCGTCCTCACAGCCGGGCACATACTTGCGGAAGAAGCTGAAAATCACCTGCACCTGCTCGCGGCCCTCGATCTCGCCGCGGGTCAGGCTCTCGTTGTCGGTTGCGTCAACGCCCATCAGGCGGGAGGTGTTGACGAACCACTCGTCCTCCTTTACGCCGCGGAACATGCCGATGGAAACGCGGTTCAGCGGCCAGTCGCCGTTTTCACGCGCTTCGCTCACCCGCCAGTGCAGGGAACGGTAGTTGACGCCGTCCTTGCGGTAAAACTCGTCCCGGTGCGCGGCGATCTCAGCCTCGACCTTCGCCAGGTCGACGTTGCCCATCCGGAAGAACATGGAGGCCGGCTGGGTGATGCCCAGGGCGGCGTTGCCCTTGGCGCAGGGCACTCCGGCGCGGTAGGCGACATCCGCGTCGCCGGTGCAGTCGATCACGACCTTGGCGGATACCGCGGCCAGGCCGGACTTGGAATGGACGATCAGCCCGCCGATATTTTCGCCGGTCATGACGGGGGCGACAAACGCCGTGTGATAGAGCACCTCGACTCCGGCCTCCCGCAGCATGCGGTCCATAACCACCTTGAGCAGCTCCGGCTCAAAGGGCGTCACGTGCTCATGCCCCACGGTGATCCAGGAGGTAAAGGCCGTGCCCGCGCGGACCTCGGAAGGGTGGATCGCCCCGCCCACGGCCACCAGCCGCTCCACCAGCTCCAGGAACAGGCCGCGGATGATCAGCTCCTGCCCGTCCCGGTCGTAGCAGGTCATGAAGGGGCCGACGAGCCCCTGGGTCGCCATGCCGCCGGCACAGCCCCCCTGCTCCACCAGCAGCACAGACGCGCCCATCCGCGCGGCCGCCACCGCCGCGCAGAAGCCCGCTGGTCCGCCCCCGATCACGGCGACGTCCGCCCGGTACCGCGTTTCCATGTCCTGCTGCCAAGAAATCGTCTGCATGTTATCATTCACCTTGCATGAAAGTTGAGTTTGCGCCATATTTCCCATCCTGTGATCAGATCCTTCGGCTGTACTCCGCTCCCGCTCCGCTTGCTCAGGATGACATTACGCATGGATGCCGCTTTGTAAGGTTTGCTCGGCGGCCGGGATCACGCTGTTGCGGATCACCAGCTCCGCAGGCGCAATAAATTGGATCGGCTCCGCGTTGGGCTGCTTCAGCCGGCGGATCAGCAGTTCCGCCGCTTTCTGGCCCATGAGCTCCTTGTGGATGTTGACGGAGGTCAGCGCGGGGATCGCGTAGCCGGACAGGGAGGAATCCTCATAGCCGATCACGCTGACCTCCTCCGGTACGCGGATGCGCTGCTCGTACAGGTAGCGCATCGCGCCGAGCGCCAGATGGCCGTTGGCCGCCAGGATGGCGCGGGGCCGGATGCCGGCTTCCCAGCAGGCCTTCATGCGCTGATAGGCGCTGCTGCCCGTGTTGTGCTCGCAGTTGACCACCCATTCCGGCCGCACCCGCATCTGATGCCGTGCCGCGGAGGAAATATAGGCGTCCAGCCGGGTGTAGGACGAATGGAAGGAACGGGGGCAGTTGAGCAGCAGCACCTCGCGGTAGCCCTGCTCCGACAGATAATCCATCCCTAAGCGAACACCCTCGCCGGGGTCGGCGGAGGCGCAGTCGACACCCTCCACAAAGCTGTCCACCCCGGCCATGACGAAAGGAAAGCGCATGCTGCGGAGCTTTTCGATCAGGCCATGATCGTAAGGGGAGCCGACGATGATGACGCCGTCCACCCGATGCTTGCTCACCAGCTCGGGCACCTCGCCGGGATGGTCGACCGAGCAAAAGCGCTCCATCATCATGCCGTACTGATTTTCCATCAGGGCGGAATGAATGCCGCTCATGATATTGTACGAGCACAGGCCGACGTGCTGATCAAAATGATAGCTGATCTCCTGCGTCTGCTCGGCCATCACCGCCACGCCCAGGCAATTGGTGGAATTGGCGCTCAACCCCCGGGCATAACTGTTGGGCACATAGTGAATATCGGCAATGGCTTGAAGCACCTTGCGGCGGGTCGTTTCCGCCACCAGCGGACTGTTGTTGATCACCAACGACACGGTACTTTTGGAAACGCCGGCGTATTTCGCGACGTCGAAGATGGTTGCCATTTTCTTGCCTCCTCGAAAGAGTAATTTGGAGCGTTCCAAATGTCAACGATATTTTATAAAAATTTTTTGCGCCCGTCAAGGAGCAGCCGCTCGGGAGGCACTGTGATATGGGAAGCAGGATAAGATGATCCGGGGATGAACAGTCCGGATTTGACATATGACGCCGCTTCTGCTATGATCCTTGCAGGGCGCGAACCGACGGTCCGTTCGGCGTCCGAATGTATTGGAACGCTCCAAATAAGGAGAATATGAATGAATTCATTGACGGAAGCATACGATGTGGTTGTGTGCGGCGGCGGCCCGGCCGGGCTGTTCGCGGCGACGGCCGCGGCAAGGCAGGGCATGAAAACCGCCCTGGTGGAGCGCTTCGGCTTTTTCGGCGGCGCGGCGACCGCCTCGCTGGTGGTGCCCATCAGCGGCTTTTTCAAAAACGGCGAGCGCGTGGTAACAGGTCTGCCCTGGGCGTTCATCGAACGGCTGCGGGCGCTCGGCGCGGCGCAAATAGAGATGCCCAAGGGGCATATCTCGGTGGACCCGGAGTATTATAAGCTGATCGCCCAGCGCATGGTCCTGGAGGCGGGGGTCAAGCCCTGGACCAACTGCCTGCTGAGCGGCGCGGAGGTAAGCGCCGGGCACATTTTGGCCGTCACGCTCTGCGCCAAGGGCACGTCGGTCCGGCTTCAGGGGAAGGTCTTTATCGACGCGACCGGGGACGGCGACCTCTGCGCGTTGGCAGAGATCCCGACCGACGTTTCGCCCTCCCCCCAGCCGCTGTCCCTCTGCTTTGAGCTGATCAACGTGGACGTCACGACGCCGCT
>JAFUHB010000225.1 GCA_017469085.1 Clostridia bacterium | reverse complement strand
GAACCCGGGACCAATCGGTTATGAGCCGATCGCTCTGACCAACTGAGCTAAAGGCCCGCGCAGCATCGTCCTGAATGCCTAAAAAAATGGTGACCCTGCCGGGATTCGAACCCGGGTAGCCGCCGTGAAAGGGCGGTGTCTTAGGCCTCTTGACCACAGGGCCATGATCACTGGTGAATCCCTGCCGCGACCGAAAATGGTCGGGGTGAAGGGATTCGAACCCCCGGCCCCATGCTCCCAAAGCACGTGCGCTACCAACTGCGCTACACCCCGAGATTTCGTGGCTGTTCGGGCGACGAGATATATATTACAAGATCTTCCCGTAAAAGTCAATAGGTTACGCCAAAAAAATTGCGAAAAAGGTGTTGAAGTAATTTTCCAGATCAAACACCACCGCACAGAATACCGCAACAGCTATACCCGGACGGAAGAACCTTGCCTTAAGCTTCTGAATGCGCCATATGTCTGCAATAGCTGTGAGAAGAAGCCCCTAAGAAGCTGCCCCCATGTTACGCTATGTCTATCGCAGTGCTCCTGCTCAGGAAGAATAGAAAGCGCTGCTTTCTGGAGCCAGAGAAGGAATCCCGCTTAACAAAGAATCCTTCTATGAAGACGACCGAATTATCACCTCCGGGCTGCAGCGGGGACAACATATCTATCATATTCAGGCAAACAATCCCCTCCATTCATCCAAGAGCACAATTTATCGTCATTTCCACAAAGGCTATTACTCTGCTTCACTGGTCGATCTTCCCCGTGCTGTAAAGTTCAAGCCTCGGAACCAGCAGCATAATGCTTATGTACCCAGCGCTATGAAGGTCGGCCATACCTATGACGACTTCCGAACTTTTCTGAACGCTAATCATATCGACAACTATCTCCAGACAGATACCGTGATTGGCCGCATTGGCGGAAAAATCATCCAGACAATGATTTTCACAAACTGCAATTTTATGGTCGGTTTGTTATTAGACAACAAAACCGCTGTCGGGGCTGCCAAGAAATTCTCCGCCTTAAAGAACAAGCTTCGTTCTGAAGGCTACTCTCCTTCCACTTTGTTCCCTGTTGTCCTCGCGGATAACGGAAGCGAATTTTCCGATGTCTTTTCCTTTGAAAATAATCCAAAAGGTAAGCAGGAGCTCCATTTCTTCTTTTGTAATCCGATGCAGTCCTGTCAGAAATCGCAGGTAGAAAAGAACCATACCTTGTTCAGAGATATTGTCCCAAAGGGAAAGTCTTTCGATAACTACACCCAAGATACGGTAAACCTCATCTTCTCTCACATCAATTCCGTCTCCCAGAATCTCTTCTCTGGCAAGTCGGCATACGATGTGTTCGTTTATCTCTACTCTGAGAAGCTTGCTGCCCGTTTCGGCATTCAGCGTATTCGACTCGATCGGGTCTGCCAGTCGCCTCAACCGATCCAGGGCATTGCTGACTTGAACGTAAGCAAGCACAGGACGACGGGACGGTGCCCAGTTGATCGCAGCGTTTTATTTTGCATCCTGATCAAGCGCCATTTTCAGACGATCGGGAAAGTTCACCGTCATGCCATCCACCTTTAGGTCAATCATTCGCCGCATGATTTTCTCATCATCGACGTCCCAGGCCCGGACGGAAAAGCCTCGTTCCCGCAGTTTCTGATTCCAGGGCTCCGTCAACACCGCTGCGCGAGGGCAGATTTGGGGGATACCGCTGTGCTCAGCCTCATCCATCAGCTCATCGCTCAGGACATCGGTCAGGAATCCCAGCCGCAGTGTATCGTCAAGTGCATGCACGCAAAGGAGCGACTCCCAAATTGTCGAGGTGATCACCGTTCTTGCCTCCACATGATAGGAATGAACCATCCGGATCAAATCCGCTTCAACGCCCGGCTGTTTGATTTCAAGAGCCATCTGTGTTTTCTTGTTCGCAAAGAAATCGAGGAACTCGGCTAACGTTGGAATGGGTGTCCCCGCATACTTCGGCCCTTTATGGCTACCGAAATCAAGCATCCTCAACTCTCTGAACGTCAGCTCGCAGATGGCCTCGGGCCGCCCGCAGATTCTCATCAGATCGCGATCGTGGAATAATACCAGAACATCGTCCCGGGTCTTCTGAATATCAGTTTCCACCCCATTTGCTCCCATATTGTCTCCCAGCACAAAAGCGGGCATTGTGTTTTCCGGCGCATAAGCGCTGGCCCCTCGGTGAGCATAATTGATCATGTTTGTATTCCTCCTGCCTTTCTATCGATCAAACGCGGCATCTTTCGCCGTTTTGATATGCTTCATTACCCTCTGTTTGGATCGTTTGTCCCTGGCCCACCGTATAGACCCTGCCATGCTGCCGAAACCACACCGGAGTACCGGAAGGATTCTCCACCAGGCTTCCGCAGCAACTCGTCCGCAGTGCTTGGAACGCGCGGATATAATCCACATAATCGAGATATGTGCACGACCAGATTTTCTCCGGCACAGCCATCCGTTCCGCAAACCGCTCCATGATCAGCCAGTTTTGATCACGCTCCAATTCATAAGTATGCCCGAAAATGCCAAACACAGCCGGCCGGGTATCCGGCGCTTCCAGGAACGCATCAGCCAAGGGCAAAAACTCCGGCAGACGATGACGCGTCGTCACTCGGAAATGGAAAAAATCGTCCGTCTGCGGAATCGTCTCATGCGTCAGCTGAACCGTGCGGGCATATGCAAAGCCGGAAGCCGCCAGCATCGCCTCCGTTGGCGCAGAAGTGTTCCCATATGGGTAAGCAAAGCCGCGAATGATGCGGTGAAAAATCCGCTCCAGCCGCGCCCTGTCCTCTATCAACTGGTAGGCAGCCTGCGCCCCGTCCAACAATGAAAAATCCTCATGAAAAAGTCCGTGGCACGCGATCTCATGCTCCCGATCCGCATACAGGGCGACAGCCCGTTCAAGCGTAAGGCGCCGATGTATCTCTCCAGGCGCATAGTGCATTCCCTCCGGCAAAAAGCAGCCTGCGGACAGGAAGAACGTCCCCTTAAGACGGCGCCGATCCAGGATCTCCAGCAGCCGTTCATCCTGCTCCAATCCATCGTCATACCCGATCAATACCGCCTTCATACGGCCACCGGGAAAAACCAGAGTCCTTTCCATTTTATCTCCTTCGTTTTTTAATCCATCACCATCTCGCGCAGTACGTTTCCGAGAGACTCCGGAAGCCTCATTGCATCGATATCCGCCAGGAGATCGTCCCTTCCGCGCCCCGGAACAAATTCCCGCCAAATCTGGCTTTTCAGTTCGTACTCCACCTCCGCCTGATGCAGGAAATCGAACGCCGCCGCGCCCGGCTCCTGTCCCAGCGCTGCCTCCGGCTCCTCCAGCGTCAAGCAAAGCCTTTCTCCTGCCGGAATGCGCACAGTGACCGACAGCGTGCGCTTCGCTTCATCCACAGCGCAGATAGAATCCCGGTCTGGCCGAAGTCTTCCCGACATGCCCCGGAAATGAATATACCATATCCTGTCTTCAGCAGAGGTCGCGTTTCCCCTCTCTTCCAGCGTCAGGCAGGCCCGGCTGCTCCAGGTCCAACATATCTCCGTTTCCCGGGTTCGGCCTTGCGGATCCTCGAAAAGCGTAAATTTCCCATCGGCGCCGGGAAAAACATAGAGGTCCATCTCCGAGGGTGCTTCCGCCTGTTCCATCGGATCGTGCGCCAAAGGAACCAGCGCGCCCGGTTTTGCCAGCACAGCCAGACGATCGATGGGACGGGAAAGCACCTCCATCTTGGGGCCATGATATACCTTCCCCGTCTGAACATCCGTCCAAACCCCCTCTGGGATCCATACCCGGACCGACGCATAATGCGTTCCCGGATCCGTGCGCTCCGTAATGGGGCAGACCATCAGCTGATCTCCCAGGAAATACTGATTGGGAACCTTGTACGCCTCCTCCCGCTCCGGATACATCCAATAGACCGGGACCAGGCTGGGCCTCAGTCGCGTCTCTTGCAGCCAGCTCAGCGTATAAAGATACGGAACGAGCCGGGAACGAAGCCTAAGCAAGGTGATCGCCCTTTGCTCCGTCTCCGCGTCATAATTCCAGGGCTCCTTGCTGCAGAACGGATTGTTGGAGCAATGCAGCCGAAGGATCGGTGAAAAAACACCGAACTGCAGCCACCGCAGAAACAGCTCCCGATCGTACACGCCGGCCTTGAAGCCGCCGATATCATGACTCCACCAGATAAACCCGATATTCGCCGCGGTTGCGGTAAAATACGGCTGGAATCGCAGGGACGCCCAGGTTGCGATCGTATCGCCGTAAAAGCCCACCGGATACCGATGGCTGCCCGGCCCCGCGTATCTGGAGAGGATCACGCTTCGCTCCGACCGGCCCAGATGATCCTCATACAGCATCCGGTTCAACTGCCACAACGGATCGACACCAGGCCGCGGGGACAGCCGTCCCTGCTGCCAATCGATCCACCACGCGTCTACACCCAGCGCCTCCAGCGGATGAATCACCTCCGTCAGATAGGCGTCCATAAAGGTCTCGTCCGTGCAGTCGAAGTCGATGGGAATCCCGCTTTGGGGATCAATTCCCATCCTCCTGGCCATGGCGGGATATACATCTTCGCAGCTTTGGATCCCCGCCGCCGGATGTAAATTCAGTATACAATGAAGGCATTTCCGATGCAATTCTTTGAGGAAAGCCTCAGGCTCCGGAAAAAGCTCCCGGTTCCACGTGTATCCCGTCCAACCCCGACCGCAGATGGCCGGCACGTCCGTCACGTGCCAATCCATATCCAGAACCGCCACCGACAGCGGAACTCCTTTTTCTTCAAATCGATCCATCAGAGCCAGGTATTCCCGATCGCTATACGCCCGATAACGGCACCACCAATTTCCCAACGCGTACCGCGGCAGCATTGGCGGCGCGCCGGTCAGCATATAATATTCTCTCAGCGTATCCTGATAATCGTGCTCGCAGGCGATAAAATACAGGTCGACCGTGCCCGCCCTGCGTTCCCCTATTCTCCCCTTTGGGCCGTCCACGGTGCCGGTCGTATCCGCCAGTACACTGTAACCGCCAAAGCTCATTAGCCCAAAGTCAAGTGGGACAGCGCCGTCTGCCTTATCCAGGGTCCGCGCCGTTCCGTAGAGGTTTTCATGTCTGGGCGGATCCCCATAAAGCGTTTGACCATAGCGCCAGGTGCCCCCATAATTCGTATATCGGTTATGCACATCGATCCACAGCGAGGAAGGGGTAAACGGGCCCTTATGGAAATACAGGGTATATTTTTCCGTCTGGACCACCAGCTTACACTGCGTTTCATATACCTCTCTTGCCGGGTTTTCAATGACACGGTTGACAACCAGCTGTGTCTCCCGATCCTCAAAGACGCCCTCCGGGTCAAACTCCATGCGGAGGATACGTTTGCTGATAAAAGTAAAACGATAGCTATCACCCCGGATCATGGCCAAGGGGTCTCCCTCGGGCCTGCGCGTTTTCGGATTACGCCTTTCCGTCATTCTCTCCGTCCTCGATCTTCCTTTTGTCTTTTGATAAGTTCTATGCTATACTGGCCCCAAGGAGGCGACAGTATGCATAAAGAATATGCTTTGCTCCGTCAGGACAACGACAACCTGGAGGCCACATGGTGCTTCGAGCAGGAATATAACCGGTGTATGCCCCATTTCCACCTTTGCGTGGAGCTCCTCTATGTGGAAGCCGGCTCCATCGTCTCCTTTGTCAACGGCGAGCAGCAGATACTGTCTCAAGGGCAGATGATCGTCATTCCCAGCTATGCTGTCCACCATTTTGAATCCCCAACCTATTCCAAGGTCATCGTCGCCGTGATCCCCATGCCCTTCGTACCCTCGATACGGCAGCGGCTTTCTCAACACACCTTCGCGGCACGGATCGTTGAGCATCCCGAGCTGGCCTCCCTGATCATCCTGCTGTCCCATGCCCGGTCCAGAGAAATGCTTCAGGGCCTGTCGGAAGCCCTCCTTGCCGATATATTGGATATTTACGGATCCGTGCCGGCCGACGACTATCCTTCCTCCCACATCGGCCGCGAGCTCATTCAGTACATGCAGCAGCATTACGAAGAGGACCTGACACTATCCCGGCTGGCTTCGCATTTCAATTACAGTGAGAGCAGGATATCCCACCTTTTCCGGACGCAGCTGAACACAACCTTCCCGGATTACCTGAACCGTCTTCGCTGCCGTCAGGTGGCCGAACAGCTTTCGCAAGGCGCGGATAATGTGCTCGAATTAGCCACAAAGGCCGGCTTTAACTCCGTCAGCACCTTTTATCGGGCCTTCAAAAAAAACTACGGCGTCTCTCCGCTCTCCTACGCGGCCCGCACTCCGCATCAGGACAATCATTAAGGTACTGGCATCATAAGAGGGGTCATGCGCCGCCCTATTGTGCGGCGGCGCCTTCATCAGGGTCACACCTCGTCGAATACCCTGACATAGTCGATCACAAGAGCGTCATCCCGAAAGACAGGCCCCACCTTGGGTGGACCACCCTTTCCCTTGCGCCAGCCCTGCACCTCTGACGTCAGCAGCAGGAACTGCGGCACCTGAGAAACGTGCTCATGGGCCCGACTCACGACATTCCCGTCGCAGTAAAATATATATTCCGTCGGCGACCAATACATCGCGAAGGTGTGGAAATCATCCGGGCGCTCGATCGAATAAAACACGCGGCCCTCCTGGCGGCGCTGCGCTCCATAGCCGCCCATGATATTTCCCGTTGTAATTTCTCCTTTTTTGAAGCATTCCATGATGTCGGATTCCACACAGCACCATTCGGGATCATAAGCCATCCCGATGCTGGGCGACTGGGTCCAAAAAGCGGCCCACATGATTTCCGGTTCCTTCATCAGCTTACAGCGGATCTCATAATAACCGAATCGATGCATGAATTTGGGCTCATGCAGCTCGCCAACCGGCCATTCCACCCCGGAAATCGGCTTGTGCCCCGAGCGGGGCAGATCAAAGGACAGAGAAGCTGTCTGAAGCGTCGGCCCCACATAATATCTATCCTTCTCCGTCCGATGAAGCTCGATATTGCTCCGCCCGTCAAACCGTATCCCCCGATCGGTATACCCTTCAAAAGGCTTCCCCCAGAAATTCATGCGAAATTCCCACTTGTCCGTGTCCAACTCAGGGCCGTCAAATTCATCCGCCCAAACCAGCTTGAATTCCTTGTCCTCCGGCAAAAAGCTGGATACGTGTCCAGCCACCCGATATTCCTTCATGCCCTTGCTCCTTTCTTTTCCTTGAATATATCATTATTATCCCTTAACAGAGCCAATGTTGACGCCCTTTACGAAATGCTTCTGCGCAAATGGATAGATCGCAAACAGCGGCACCGTAGCCACGACGATCAGCGCATACTTCATCACATATTGCAGCGTGCTGAGCTGTGCCACCACTTCCGGATCATCTACCTCTGCAGTAAGCTGTGTGGAAATCAGGATCTCCTTTAAGAATATCTGCAGCGGGAACAGGTTTCTATCCGTCAGATATAAAAAGGCGTCCATGTACGCATTCCAATGCGCGACGGCATACCAAAGCGCAAGAACGGCCATGATTGCCTTGGAAAGCGGCAGCACCATCCTGAAGAAGAACTGTGCGTCGCTGCATCCGTCGATCTGGGCGGACTCCAGAATCTCGTAAGGGATATTGTTCTGGATAAACGTTCTCGCCACAATCATGTTGTATACGCTCATCGCGCCGGGCAGCAGCATGGCCCACACCGTATTGATCAATCCAAGCTCCCGGACATTGACATACTTGGGGATCATGCCGCCGCTGAACAGCATACTGAAGGTAAACAGAAACATGATCAGCTTTTTCCCCCAGAGATTCTTCCTGGCCAGAGGATAGGCGCACACCATGGTCAGAAAGATATTGATCAGGGTGCCGGCGCACGTATAAAAACCGTATTTCGATAGCCGGTCCAGACATTGCTGAATTTGGCAATCTGCTGATAGCCGATCAGCGTGAAGTCCACCGGAAAGATCCACACCTTTCCCTGCATCAACGCCTTGGCGGAGCTCATGGAGGCTGCGACGATATACAGCATCGGGTAGAGCACAAGCACCGTCAAAATCCCGGTCACCAGAGAGCAGATCGCATAGTACAGCCTGTCCGCCGCGCAGAGCTTCACCTGTTTCTTCTGTTTGATCCTTACCATAGGCTCGTTTCACCCAGCTTTCCGGCGATCTTGTTGACACCCGTAATCAAAATCAGGTTGACGACCGAATTAAAGAGGCCGATGGCCGTCGCATAGGACAGATTGGCGGAGCCCTGCAACGCAAGCCCGACGCTGTACACATAGGTTGAAATCGTGCTGCTGGCATCCAGATTCAGCGGATTCTGCATCAGATAGACCTTTTCAAAGCCGATATTCATCAGACTGCCCATCCGAAGAATCAGCATGATCACGATCGTCGGCGCGATGCAGGGCAGGTCGATATGCACTGCCCGCTGGAACCGGGTGGCCCCGTCTAACTCCGCCGCCTCATGATAAGTAGGGTCCACACCGGCCAGAGCCGCCGTATACACGACGCTGTCCCAACCAAAGCTCTGCCAGACGCCTGACCATACGTAGATGCTGCGGAAGCCGCCGGGCGTAGCCAGCGGATCCCGCGGATACACGCCGAGCAACGTCTCATAGATTTGTCCGTACAGGCCGACGCGGGGATTGAGCACACTCATCAGGATGCCGACCATCACCGTGGTTGAAATAAAGTGGGGCAAATTGACCGTCGCCTGTACGAACTTCCGATAGCCGTCCGCCCTGACGCTGTTGATCATCAGCGCAAAGAGGATCGGAACGGGAAAACTGGCCGCGATCTGATAAATGGACAGAATCAACGTATTGCGTATGACCCGATTCGCCTGATAGGACTGAAAGAATTTCGTAAAATATTTAGATCCCACCCATGGACTGCCCAGAACGCCTTTTCGTATGCTGTAATCCTTAAACGCGATGACGATCCCTGCCATGGGCCGATAATGAAAAAGGAACAGATAAATCAACGGCGGCAGCAAAAAAAGATACAATTGCCAATTCTTGCGGATCGACAGGAGGATCCGATTGCTTTTCTTTCCCATGCTTCATTCCTTTCGGAAAACGGGAGCCTGCCGCTGCAGGGCAGGCCCCCTGAAAGGCCCAATCTCAGTCATCAATGCACACGGTCATATCCGGTCTGATAAATCTCGATGGCCCGATCGATCCCGATGTTTTTAAGTTCCCGCAGATAAGCGTCCCAGTTTTCATCGATATCAACGGCACCGGACAGGAATTTGGCGGTCATCTCATTGACGTAGGTGCTCAGATTGGTTTTGATCTCCGTCAGTTCGCCCGTCTCTTCCCCGGTCAGCGGCGCAACGTCGATCACCTCGGCGGGCGCATAATCGTGCAGCTTGGTATAGGCGGCCACGACTTCGTTGGTAAACTGAAGCTGCAGCGCCTCTTCCTCGGTGAGGTTCCCGGTTTTTACCGCTCTTCCGTTAAAAACGCGGTTAGAATAGATGGAGGGTCCCTGTCCCATATACGATCCGTTCTGGGGCGTTCCGCTGGACCAGAAGGCGTCGTCGTTATAAGCGATCAGGTAAATCTCGGAGGAAGGATTATAGGCCGAATAATTTTCTTTATCCTCTACCTTGGCATCCTCCCAATAATCCCAATCCACGCCCCGCGTTCCCCAGCGGTTGATTATGCTGCGTTCTTCGCTGCACAGCCAGTCCAGGATCAGGAACGCAGCGTCCGGATGTTCGCAATCCACCGTGATAGCCGCGCCAAGCACAGCCGTGCAGGGGCGATACATCGCATAAGCCGTACCGTCCGGGCCCGCCAGCGGCATCAGACAGTCGTTGTCCACGATCCAGGCATAATCCTTGCCGACGGTTGCGTTATAGGGTTCCCAACCGAAATAGCACCAGACGACCTGCGGATCTGCATTCAGCTGAGCCTTCCACGATTCCTGAGACTGGGTCAGCGCTTCCATGGGAATGAGGCCCTCATCCAGAAAGCGCTTGATGTATTTCAGGCCTTCCTTCCATTTTTCCGTATTATAGGCATAATCAACCTTTCCGTCCTGCACGATCCGATATTCGCGATCATGGGCATACACGAATGCCGACATAAGGCAGGTAAACCAGGCGTCCGTTTCGCCGCCGCCCAGGCAATCGCCGCCCAACGCGATCTCATCTTTTTTACCGTTCCCATTCAGATCCGCATTGGCGATGGCCTTGCACACCTCGTAAAATTCCTCGGTCGTCGTCGGCACATCCATATTTACCGCCTTGAGCCAGGGCTCATAATACCACAGGCGACTGTATACCTCTGCGTTGGGGCTGGCGCCGTATTTGGGCAGATAATAAATCTCGCCGTCAGCCATCGTCAGCTGCTTGCGAATATCCGCCCCGGTCAGCGCGATGCTGGCCTGGATATTGGCGGAAAAATTCAGATCGTCATAGTAGCGGACAGCGGGATCAGCGCTCCCTCATTGATCCAGCCGGACCAATCCGCGTTGGTCGTTCCCGGATTCATGATAATATCCGGCAGCTTGTCCCCGCCCATGACCATGACGTTCAGCTTCGTCGTGTAATCAGCCTTCGGAATCGTAATAAATTCCAGATGGACCCCGAACTTTTCCTCGATCGCCAGCGTAGTCAGGTTCGAGGCATAATCGATGATCGTAGCGTTTTCCGGTATCGCGATCGTCAGCGTGACGCCCTCCGTATACTGGCGGGGATCAAATTCCTCCTCTGCCAGGCCAAAGGCGCAGCACGAGGCGGTCAGCAGACAGATCATCATCATCGCAATGATTTTTTTCATGTACATTTCCTCCTGTTTCTTGTTAATCCAACAGCGCTGCAATAGGAACCTTATCATTTTAATTTATCCTGATATATCCCTCCTTTCTTCGGGAAGGCCAAGGTTTTCCGGCCGCTTGCGTCCGAATCCGTCCCTCTCCCTGATCCAGCGCTCAGGTACAGTGGGATCCGGTAAAAAGTCAAAAACCGCATCGGAAGATCAGCGCCCCGTATTTCCCGCGTCTCACCGGCCCGTGTTTCCCGCACGGCAAGAGGAAAAATCTGATCTGCCGCATATCCATTGGTCGAAGCGGTAATGGAGACATCGGCATCCTCCACCAGCACGGCCGGGAATTCCCGGTTTCGCCCTATGCTGATGGTGCCCCCAGCACCTCCGTATGGCCGCCATGAATCGTTACGAATGCGCTGCCGAAGCTTTCCGTTTTGAAGCCCAGGACCCATACCCGGGAATGATCGTTCAGGATCTCGACCATGGATCGCTCCGGATTAATATGCCTTGCCCAGACGCGCTGCCCGACAAAATGAAACGCAGGAACCTGACGATAAGGAAACGCCGCGGTCGTACAGGCGCAGTTTTCCAGATAAACCTTCCCGCCCTCCACAGTATTAAAATACATGGCGGCAGCCTGTGTATGCAGGTCGGCCAGAATCAACGCTCGCTTTCCAGCGTGCTCAATCAGACGCATAAAGCCATGAAAATCTTCCCACGCAAAGAGCCGTTCCATCCGCAGCGCCCTGTCCTCTCCCCGGACCACAAAAGCGCCTCGATCCGCCGCTTCCTGCAGCGCTTCGCCCGCGATCAGGTCGCAGTACATAAAGTCGACGCGGACCACATGCTCGGGGATCTCGATCGGTCCGTTCAGCAGGTAACGCCCCGGCTGAAACCACAGACACGGCTTCCCGGATTGCATCGCGCGTCTGATCGCCTCAGTATCATCGTGCGTCCCGTCTCCAACGGCGCCGTAATCGCATACGCATCCCCATGCGTCCGCCTCCGTTGGCACCGGAGCCTCGGGCGGCTCCTCCACAGGAAGAGGCAAAGAGGACGCTCCGGACGGAAACAGGCTGACCGGTTCTTCTGACAGATACTCGGCGATCTCTCCTTCTTCCAGAACGGAAACGCCCGCCGCCGTCAGGGCGCTCCCATAGCCCGCCGTTTGGATGTTCCGAAAAAAGCAAGCGCCCAACTGACGATCGATCGCGCACCCTGCCGGCCGATCCCCGACAATCTCCGAATCCGTCATGACCACATGCGCCGCGCATCCGCGGATGCGCATCCCCTGTGCGGCCCGTCTGATGGAAAGCCGCCGAATGGAAACGATCGAGTCCCGGATATCAAACCCGACTTTCCGCTGGTTCTTTAGCGTGATCGCCTCAAATACCATGAAATTACGCAGGGGAAGGCAGCGAATGCCATAATCAAAGCCCGCAACCTCCAGATGGCTGACAAAGCAGCCCGATACGATCTCGTGCCGGATCTCAAGGCCACAGAATCCCTCCCCCGTTGGAGATGAGCTGACAATCCGGACGTTGCGGACTGCGCCGGAATTATTGGCGAAAAAGAGTAGCCCAATCGCGCCAGGATTGCCCGTTCCCACATCAATGGTCATGTTTTCGATGGTGTTGCTCATGGCCACGTTGGATTTTTCTCCTTGCATAAAGCTGACGACCGGACGTTGCTGTCCAAATTCAAAACCAGGGCACCGATCCATCAACCGGAGAGTCACTCCCTCCCGGCTTTCTCCCAGCAGATGGATCTGCCGGTTGAGCTCCATCCCAGGCTCGTCGCAGATCAGGTTGGTCAAATTCGGCAATGTTTAAGCGATCGTATCGCTGACAAGATACGTGCCATTTGGAAAGTACAGGAAACGGGTTTTTTCCGGCGTTTCCGGAAAAAGCACCGAAATCTTGCCATCTACGATCCGGTTTTCAAATCCCATCTGTGCATTCTGAGAGCCGATATCCGCCAGCTTCCGCCGCACCGCCTCAACGCCGTCCGGGATGGCGCGCAGCCCATCGTCAATAGCTCGCCGCAGCACCTCCGTGCAGTCTCTTTTCCCTGTCGGATCCGCTCCATATGGCGGCTTTGTCACGTCGATGATCGCCCTGTTTTGCTCTCCGTACAACAACATCATCCCATCTCCAGCTTTTTCCGTCCCACTTCTGATTCTCATAATATCTCAAGTATTTGCTATGGTCTTGCTATACTTTTCTATTTCATTCCCAAATTCTGCTAAAGCCGATTCTTCATTTGTCACTTGCTCCGATGTCTCACAGCGTATGCAAATCGATTTCAAAAATAAAAAAGACCGCCTCTTGCATCCAATAACCTCAAGAAGTGGTAGAAAAGAAAAGCGATATTAATGAAATAATATAGAAATACGATAAAGGCTCTCAAACAAGAACGGGCAGCCGGAGAAAGGCGTCGCCCGCAAGCGTTGATGGGTCACACGATCACATTCTGCAAGGAGCCGCGCAGGGCTTCCAGATTTTTGCGACATTCAGGCAGGATCACCTGGGATTTGGTGCTGTAAGAGTCCGGGGTGGCGCAGATCGCGCGTTCGGGCAGCGGCACCGGGCCGAATAAGAGCGGGTCGCCCATTTCCGCCCGCCAATCATGGAGCAAACGCCGCATCCCCTCCAGCGTCGGGCCATACTCGGGCCGCTCCGCCAGGTTTGTCCTTTCGCCAGGGTCGGCCGCCAGGTCATACAATTCTTCCCGCGGCAGGGGCGCTTCAAAATAGCCGAGCTCCCGATAAGCCTCCTTAAAGCAGCTGTCGTCCACATTGGCCGGCGGGAAGCGGCCGTAGCCGTCCTCCCCCCGCTCGATCAGCTTATAGCGTTCCGTCCGCGCGCAGCGCGCCGGCTGATAGGCCACATGGTAATTGGTCTCGGCAAATACCGCCTCCCGCGCACGGTCCGTCTCCCCCAGGAGCAACGGCATCAGCGTGACGCCCTCCAGCCAATCCGGCTTTTCAAGCCCCAGCGCGTCGCAGATTGTCGGGAAAACGTCCAGCTGAGAGACCAGCGCGTCGATCCTCCGCGGCCCGACGCCCGGACAGCGGAGCATCATGGCCACGCCGATCCCGCCGTCCGTCAGGCAGCACTTCCAGCCGGGCATGGGCAGGCCGTGATCCGTCGTAAACAGGATCAGCGTATCGTCGTACTCGCCGCTTTCCCGGAGAGCATCCAGCACCTCCCCGCAGCAGGCGTCCATGGTGCCCAAAGCGATCCCAAGCGCCGCGATATCTCTCCGTCCCTCCGGCGTATCCGGCAGGCCGTCCGGCACCCGAACGGCATCGACTTCCATATCCTCGGGCACTCTTGGATACGCCCGATGCGTGCATCCAAAGCCCACCGCCAGGAAAAAGGGCGGATCATCGGGCCTCCGTTCGCGGAGATAGGCCGCCGCGTTTTTCGCCGCCATTTTGTCCTGAGCGGTCAGGCGGTCGCACTCGGGCAGGGAGGTATCGTAATAGACCTCGTCGTTCAGGCAACGCCGATAGCCCAGCGTCCTTTCCTGCCGAAGCAGCGCCTCGTGCTGTACGCCGGAAAGGACGGTTTCATACCCTTGGCTGCTCAGGAAAGCGGCCAGGTGATGCCTGCCGTTCAATTCAAAGCCCCGGTGCGCCAGCCCGATCAGCCCGTTGTTATGCGGCGATTGGCCCGTCAGCAGCGCGCCGCGGCTGGGCGAACAGGTGGGGCTCACGCAATAGCATTGCTCGAAAACCGCGCTTTCCCGGGACAGCCGGTCCAAGCAGGGCGTCTGCGCCGGATACCCGTAAACGGGCAGGCAGCGGCCGATATCATGCGTGTTCAAATATAATACGTTCATGGCATTGCTCCCTCCCGGAGCTCCGGATAATCCTTCGCTGTATTCCCTTTCCAGCGCTCGCTGTCGTCCTCTCCAGCCAGGCGTTCCCAGGCCTGCATCCAACGCGCCATTTTGCGGCGCTCCTCCTGCTCCCGCTCGATCCCGGCGAAGGGGAATCGCTCCTTCGCGTATTCCCGGAAGGCCGCCGTCACATCGGGCTCCTCCAAGGCGCGGTTCACCCGCTCCATGGGGTCGTTTTGCAGGTCAAACAGCGTCTCCTGATCCTCGTAGCCGCTGTACACGATATATTTCCAGCGTCCCTTCCGCAGCATGAGCCCGGTGCGGAAAACGCCGTTTTCCTGCTCCATCATCTGACTGACCACGATGCGCTCCGGGGCGCGTCCCGCGTCAGACAACAAGTCCGCCCCGCCGCCCATGGGCGCTCCCACTTGGGCCCAGGCGCACAGCGTAGGACCAAGATCGATCAGACTGCAGGCCTCGCCCCGTTTTTCGCTTGCCGGGAGGCCTGCTCCCGCCAGGATCAGAGGCACCCGCACAGAGGGCTCATAAAAGGTGCATTTGCCGAACAGGTCCCGCATGCCTACCTGGTCCCCATGATCGGAGCAATACCCAAACAGCCCTTCACTGCCCCGCGCCGCGGTAAAGCGGTCGAAAGCAGCCCGCACCCGGCCGACGAGCCCGTCGGTATAGGTGATCATGCCCAGATACGCGGCCTGGGCGGCCAGCGCCGTGTCCTCGCCGACCACGTTTTTTCGCGCGACCAGCAAGGGGTTCATATCATCGGGCGTCTCATGGAACATCGGCGGCAGCTTGACCTGCGCCCGATACTCACGGTACAGCTCCGAAGGTGCGACGTATGGGAAATGGGGCGCGTAGGTGCCCACGACAATCAGCTGCGGCCGCTCATGGGGTAGGCTCAAATAATCGAGCGCCGCCTGCACCACCGTCTCGTCGTAGCGCAGGACGGGGCTGTCCCCGCCCCCAATCACCCGCACACAGCCGCGGGCGTCATAGGTGCCGTGGAATACGCCCCGCTCTTTGGTCAGCCTTTCCTCCGGCCGGTTCCAGGTAACAGGCGTCATATCCTGCGCCAGCCGCCTGGTGAAGCCGTGCCGCTGATCCCTGCCGATAAAGTGCATCCGCCCGATCAGCACGGTATCGTACCCCGCCGCCGCGAAGGGATGCAGGAAGGTAGGCGTCAGATCCGGCAGGGTATCCAGGTTCAGCATGACGCCGGTTTCGCTGGGCAGCCGTCCGCTCAGCATCGCCATCCGCGCCGGCACGCACAGCGGGCAGGGCGTCTGGCAGCTTTCAAAAGAGACGCCCTCCGCGCAGAGCCGGTTTAAGTTGGGCGTGCGCGCCATGCCGCCCGCGAACTCCGAAAAAAGCGGGCTATGCTGGTCGCTCAGGAAAATCAGGATATCCTTCATCGGCGATCACTCCGCAAACACCGGGGACACCCAGGCCCGGTCCCCGTTTTTCAGGTGTACCCGCACGCGGACCTGATCGCCCGGCTCAAGGTCGATTTTCGTTTCGTGCCGCAGGGTATACGCCTGCTCGGGAACGGCCTGCCGTAGGCGGCATTTATAGGCGTTGTGCCAGAACAGGTCGTCCCGGTAGTGGGCGACGTCCCCGAAAGTCGCCTCCGCCAGGCGGACGCTGTCCTCATATTCAGCCAGGATGCGCGAAGGGCCCGTCAGCTCCCGGAGCGTAAATTCATACAGCCGCCCGTTGACGTTCAGCCGCACCTGATCCCCGGGCAGCCCCTCGACCTCAAACACCAGGCTCTCCTTCATCACGCGGCTGGGCCCCATCCAATGGCCCGTGTCAGTGGACAGATAGGTTTTCAGGCGAAAATCGCAGCCCGCTTCCGTGACGCTGTCCAAATGCTGGCCGGCGTTGTTCCATAGCTTTTCCACGGAGCGCAGGCAGCCCGTGGTGCGCAGGCTCCCGGTCCCTTCGCGGACCAGGCGGTCGGGATAAACGCGGGGGTTGGGACCCCAGCCGAAGTCCGCCGTGAATTTATAGCGCGTCGGTCTGTCATTTGGAAGGGCCTGCCCTTCCCACGTCCCGGAGTGGACGACCATCTCCGTCAGCACGTTGTTTTTCAGGATTTCCGCTCGGTCGATGGCGTCCGCCGCAATCACATTCAGCAAAAGCCGATGTCTGCCGGCGGGTACGACGTCGCCCATCGGCTGGCCGCCGACGGTAAAATCGATATCCATGCGGCTGCGGCTCACGCCATACACCCGACGGGCCAGGAGTCCTTCCCAGATATCCGCCTTTTCGGCGCTTTGCGCCAGCACGCACATGCTGCCGTGGTCGCACACGCCGGGGTTGGTATGGTTGTCGCCGGAGGCGATGCAGCCCACGCGAAAGCCCTGTTCCAGGCCGCGCTCGTAGGCCGTCGTCCCGGTGCGGGGTCCCATATGCAGGTGCCGTTCCATATCCAGGTCGCCCGTATCGTTTTCGCTGCAGCCGTGGCTGGAGAAGATTTCGGCAAAGGGCGAAAAGCGCTCGTCATGCGTGGCCCAGTTCTTCCCGCGGCTGCCCAACTGATAAGCCAAGTGATGCGGAATACCGATGGCGCCGTCGCCGCATTGCCGGATCAGCTCCCGATATTTCATCGGATGGACCATATCCCGGTCGTTCCGGAGGAAAAAGACGTTGTGATCCCCGTCGGAGCCGTCCCCCTGCCATTCATAGCCCATGAACATGGGATAGCCCTGGCGGTTTACCTCCTCGGTGCGCCGCCTGATCTGTTCCCAGTCCCGCTCAAGCTCCTCCTGCGGGCACAGGTCCTCGAGCACAGCCCCGCCGGGCCGCCGGACCATCCGGAAGGGATAATAAGCGATCATCCAGAAGTCCAGGCGCTCCCGGGCCGTTTCGATCCAAGCATCCAATTCGTCCATCTGAGCGTGATGGATATTGCTGTGCAGGTCCGACCAAAGCTTTTTCATTCGGGCGTTTCCTCCGATTCGTCCTTCATGAACTTCTGCGTCGCGGCGCGCTGCCTGGCGTCTCCCTTTTTGAGCAGCCAAATCAGCACGAAAGTCAGCAGGATAAAGGCCAGGCAGATGGGCCGCTGCACAAAGATCGCCCAGGAACCGCCGGACATGACCAGGGAATTGCGCAGGTTGGATTCCGCGATGGGCCCCAGCACCATGCCCAGCACGATCGGGACAGGCGGGAAATCCAGCTTCTGCATCAGATATGCCACGATGCCGAAGATCAGCATCACCGTGATATCCATCTCCGATTTGCCGATCGCGAACGCGCCGGCGCAGCAGATCACCACCAGCATGGCCGTCAGCAGCTGCTGCGGGATATGGGTGATCTTCACAAACAGCTTGAGCAGGTACTTGCCCTGGAAGAACATGAACAATTGGGAGATCACGCAGCCGATCAGGATGGCGTACAGTACGGGGCCGGAATTGCTGAACAGTTTAGGACCAACTACCAGCCCGTGCATAGTAAATGCGCCCAGAAGGGTGGCCGCCACCACGTCGCCGGGGATCCCCATGGTCAGCAGGGGGATCAGGGTGGCCGCCGTCGCGCCGTTATTGGCCGCCTCGGGAGCCGCCACGCCCTTGAGCTCGCCCTCGCCGAATTTTTCGCCGGGCTTGGCGCAGCGCTTGGCCTCATTATAGGCGATAAAGGAGGCGATGGCCCCGCCCGTGCCCGGCACCGCGCCGATGAACGCGCCGATCAGGGCGGATTTGATCATGGTCCACAGGCTCTGCTTGACCTCCGCGCCGGTCAGGCGATCGTTCTCGCCCGAGGCCTGCATTTCGGACGCCTTGCCGTTTTCCGGATTGGCCACGCGCACGATCATCTGCGCGATGGCATAGACGCCCAGCAGCACCGCCAGCATCTTAACGCCGTTATACAGGCGGATATTGCCGAAGGTAAATCGCGTCAGGCCGCTGATCGAATCGATGCCGACGGTGGACAAAAGGATGCCCAGCCCGCCGCTGATCAGGCCCTTGATCAGGCTCTTGCCGCTGACCGAGGCAATGACCGACAGCCCAAAGAGAGCCAGCGCGAAATATTCCGGAGCGCCGAATTTGATGGCGATCTTGCTGATCTGGGGCGTAAAGAACAGCAGGCACAGCGCGCTGATCAGCCCGCCCACGGTCGACGCGACCAGCGCCGTATCCAGCGCCTTCTGGGGCTTGCCCTTCTGGCACATGGGATAGCCGTCGATCAGGGTGGCCGCCGCGGCGTTGGTGCCCGGCGTGTTGATCAGGATAGCGCTGATAGAGCCGCCAAAGTTCGCCCCAAAGAAGATGCCCGTCAGCATCAGCAGGGCGGGCACCGTGCCCAATTGGAAGGTAAACGGCAGCAGGATGGTGATCGCCAGGTTGCCGTTCAGCCCCGGGATCGCGCCGAAAATAATGCCGATAAAAATGCCGATATTCGTAAACAGCAAATTTTCAAGCGTCGCCAGCTGGGCAAGCGCCGAAAGGATCACTTCGCTCATATTGGACCTCCTTCCTTACGGCAGCCTGACGTGCAGGACATAGGTAAACGCCAGCCAGAGCAGCACGACCGTCAAAGCTACGATCCCGTAATAAAGCGGCTTTTTGCACCCGGTCAGGGCCAGGGTGATCAGGCCCAGCAGGATGGTCGAGATCAAAAAGCCGTGCCGGAAGGTCAGCATGTAAACGACCAGCACCGCCATATACAACAGCGCCTTGAGCTCTTTGCCGACCTCCAGCGTCTTGACCGTATCTTTATGGAACACGAGGCTTTGGACGATCAGCACAAGCCCGCAGACGATCCACAGGATGGCGACCGCCTGGGGAATGGTTTTGGAGGTGATGCCGTAAGTGACGGCATAATCCTTGCCGATCTGAGCGGGAATGATCAGCAGACAGGCGATCCCGCCCAGGACGCTGACGATGCCCGCCAGCAGATTGGAACGATAATGTAGCTTCATAAGCCGCGCCGTCCTTTTTATCAATCATCGAAATGGGCCGGATGGAAGGCTTGATACTGTTTGCGTTCTATAAGGAGAGCCGCATCAAAAACAGGAGGGATGGGGACTCGCCCCATCCCCCCGGTAAGGTTACTGCGCGTAGTAAGTGTTGAAGCCGTATTCGCACAGCGCGCGAGCCGCCTCGATATTGGCCTTCACGGTGGCTCCGTCCGCCAGCACCGGCACCCAGTTGGCGTTGGCGGCGGCCGTCTTAAAGGCGTCCGTCTCGCTGTACGCCAGGATGGCCTGGTAGATGGCCTCGACCTCCGCCGGATCGGCGTCCTTACTGGTCATGATGAAATTGCAGGTCTTGAACACAATGTCATAACCCAGAGACTGCGCGGTAGGCACCTCGATGCCTTCAAAGCCGGTGTAAGGTTCTTCCGACATAACCACGATGGGCAGCAGGGTCCCCTCCTCCACATACTGAGCGCCGACGGAAGTAGACGCGACCGCGCATACCACGTTGCCGCCGGCCAGGGCCAGCAGGTCCTTCGCGCTGCCGTCTGAGGTCACGGCCTCGGCCTGGATACCCGCCTCGCCGAACAGCACGGTCGCCAGCAGGTGCGTCGCGCCGCCGGGCGTATTGGAGCCGAACACGATACGATGATCCTTGGCGTATTCCACCAGCCCGTCCCAATCCCGGATGCCGGTCAGACCGGGGTTAACGTAGAGCATCTGATCCTCGGAATTGATGCCGGTCACGATCTGGTAATCCTCCAGCTTGAGGCCGACGCTCGGATTGAACAGGGGCGTCAGGGTAAACATAGCGATGCCGCCCGCCATCATCTCGGTGGCGTCGGGAGCGACGGAGGCCAGGTCCGCCGCGGCGATGGCGCCGTTCGCGCCGGTCAGATTGTTGATGAACACGGTCTTGCCGAAGGCCTCCTGCAGGCCCTGCGCGATAATGCGCGCCTGGGTATCCACAGCGCCGCCCGCCGCAAAGGGCACCCGGATGTTCATATCCTTGGCGGGAGCATAGTCCGCCAGAGCGGCCGCTGACATCAGGAGCGCCAGCGTCAACAGGATCGCAACTGCCTTTTTCATGAGTCAAATCCTCCTTTGGTTTTTTGAAACCGTTTTCATAAAACGATTTCTTCATTTTTCGTGATAATAACATTTATATTCTCTTTTTGTCAATATATTCCATGAATTTTTCACAATATATTTTTCTTATTATCAGAAACCGTTTTCAATTAATGAGCGTTCAACACAACTAAAGCATTCATCACACTTGGGTCCGTACCCTCCCCCTCCCATCCCGGCTTTTTGCTCCCGCACGACGGGATATCTTGCCGAAGCGGCGGATTTTCCGTTACTGTTCACCCATGGAGAAAGAGCTTACCCAAAGAACGAAAGGGGAGTGTCGAGGGGGAACACCCTCGACTAAAATCCGCAGCAGCGACATGCGCGGTGCGAGGACCAAATCGCGTCAGCGATTTGCACCTTTCGCCTTTTCCGCCCGGGAGGCCCGAAGGGCCGAGAGGAAAAGGCGTTAAAGGGGTGGTGTTGGCGGGGGAACCGTTCCCCCGCCAAGTTGCTATGAAGCTGTAAGCTGAATAGCAACAATTTTCCTGATGGATTCGGACTTTTTTTGACCGTAAAGGCCTTGACTTTTCTCACATCCTCCACTATACTAACGGGGAAACGGGGAGGCTTGCTTCCCCGGCAGGGCTTCCTGGGGTGTGCGCCAGTTCCCTGTTGTTCCCCACATTTCATATAACGGGACCCGGGTCGGATAATCAGGTCCGGCTGTCATGCCCCCTTGCTTGAAAAAGCATGCCAGGGGACGGCAAAAGGCCACGCAGGGTCCCGGCCTGCTTGTAGTAGCGGGTGAAATATACAGGGGACAGCGGCATCTTGGGTCCTGATTTGACGGCTGCGATCGCTTTGCGTTCGCGGCCCGTTTTTTTCACTCCCCCAGCATCCGCATCGTCCGGAGCAGGACATCTGTCCGAAATTGATAAAGCTCTGTCGAACTGCGGTTTTCTCAGTATTACAAATATATGAAGTTTCTTGGTCATTTCTGTGTTTTCAAGCAAAAAGCATTGATTGTTTGGGAAAATTGGAATATATTTATAGGTAGTTTTTCCTGAGTTTCCCGACATTTTGCGGAGGGGAGGGGCGGTATGAAGGCGGCAAGACGGCTGATCGCGATCAGTCTGGCTCTATTTCTGCTGCTGGCGCAACTGCCCCTGAGCGTTGCCGCCTCCAAAACCTATACCGGCACCCTGAACAAGGACAATGTATTCTTCCGCAGCAAGGCCTCCAAAACAAGCAGCTATATCCTGCGCTTCAAAAAAGGGGACAAGGTCCAGGTCAGCGCCATATCCGGCAGCTTTTACCAGGTGACCTACAACGGCAAAACCGGCTATGTGATGCGCACCTACGTCGACCTGTCCGCGTCGGATAAAAAGGCCCTGGAAAACGGCACGACCAACGGAGATATGGAGGGCATCACCAAAATATCCCAAATCGACGTGCCGGCAAGCAGCAAGAAGGGCGATTCAGGCGCCAAGGTCAAGGCCCTCCAGCAGGCGCTCAAGATCAAAAAGTATTATACCTGGACGGTCAACGGCAAGTTTGACAACAACACCGTGACCGCCGTCAAGGCTTTCCAAAAGGCCAATCACCTGACGCAGACCGGCAAGGCCGATTACGATACGATCTATAAACTGTTCGGCAAAAAAGCGGCGGATTTCCGGTATACCACCCAGAAGCTGGATTGGTTCAACGGGGGCTCCACCGTGATCCCGCGCGGCGCGACCTTTATCGTCAAGGATGTCCTGACAGGCAAAACCTTTAATTGCAAACGCCTTTACGGGGCCAATCACATGGACACCGAACCGCTGACCAAAAAGGACACGGCCACCATGAAGAGCATCTACGGCGGCATGTGGGGCTGGGCCCGCCGCGCGGTGTTGGTCAAATACAAGGATCATGTGTACGCCGGCTCCATGAATGGGATGCCTCACGGCAATTGCAGCATCAAAAACAACAATTTTGACGGCCACTTCTGCATCCATTTTTCCGGCAGCAAGACGCATGGCACCAAACGGGTAGACGCCGCCCATCAAAACGCGGTCAAGCGAGCGTTGCGGGCGACGTGGTAAACGCATCTTACGCCATCGGGTCAGCGACGGCACGATGCTTCCATATTATAACCGTATAAAATTGCCGCGCGGGCGATCCCCGCGCGGCAATGCGTTTCATACTGTTTGAGTTCTAAAAGGTCAAAAGATTTGGAAAGGATTTTTTGTTCTGGCAAAGCTGAATGTAAGGAGGCGTAGCAGAGCTACGGCGACTGAAAAGAAGCAATGCCAGGGCAAAAAAGACGACCAAAGATTTGGTTCTTCACGGAAAGTTAGGGAAAGGGATAGAGAGGAATCTGACGAGCGTGAAGAAGAAATGATTATCCCGGTAACCGTAGGCGAGCCGTTTGGCAACTTTGATTTTGTTGTTGAATCCCTCAAGTTTTCCGGTTGAAATCGGATAGATGGCATGTGCAACCAGGCCATCTATCCGTTTTTCCTTGAGCTCTGCAAATCGGATAAGAGGCGGAATGCCGCTTTCCTTGGCTGCGGTGAACCAGTTTTTCCAGCCGATTTCGGCAGCAACAGGGTCACGCAGATCAAAGAGACTGCACATTTCTTCCTTCATTGCATAGCATACGGCAAGATCAGATGTGCGTCGAGGATTTCTGCCAGGCACGCAGCCTGTGATTCCCGCAGATTATCAGGCTTTTTCAGCAAAGTCCAGCGCGCTCTTTTGACGCGGGTGTATTGACGCTGTTCTTGGCGCGCTTCTTCCTTTACACGCTTGCGCTCATCGCCTTGAAGCTGAGATGCCGTTTCTCGCAGCATATCAGATTTCTCTTTGTGTGCTCTCGCCTCGTTGAGGCGGACAACACCCAGCACATCCTTCCCGAACTGGGCTTGCATATGATAGCGATCGTATACAATCTCCGCATTCGGGAGATGTTGACTGACCAGCAGGTGATAGGACGCATTCATGTCCATGGCAACGGCCATGACATCTGACAAGAAGGATGGATCTGTTTCCGCAAAAAACCGCTCAAAGTCATCCTTGCTACGGCCT
>JAFUHB010000224.1 GCA_017469085.1 Clostridia bacterium | reverse complement strand
TCGGTCTACCGCGTCGTGCTGTTCCTGGACCTCGCCGCCCGGAGCCGGCGGTGGGAGCTGGCTCCTCTGGGCCTGCTGTTCGGGCGGCTGGGTGACGCGGCGGGCACGGCCCTGTGCAACCTGTTCGCGGACAGCAAAATCGCCCTGATCGCCATAACCGCCGCGCTGTTCATGCTCACCGTGTTCCTGTTTTACCGGCTGTGCCTGTGGCTGTACGCGCCGAAGGTCATCCGCCAAAGGAGCGAACAGGAGGTCTTCGACGGCTTTTCCCTGCAGCACGACCTCTCCACCCGGGAGCAGGAAGTGCTGCGCCTGCTGCTCGCCAGGCGCTCCAACGGGGAGATTGCCGAGGCGCTGTTTGTATCCGAGAGTACGGTCAAGTACCACGTGCACAACCTGCTGCAAAAGACGGGCTGCAAAAACCGCAGCGATTTGCAAAAAAAGTACGCCCTGGCCCTCTACCCCCACCTGGAGGGCTCGGCGGAGCTGCCGGAGGCGGCGGCTGTCGGCGAGGCGGAGGCATAGACATAGTGGATTTTGTCTGGTCCAAGCCGTCCCCTGTGTCCCGGATGATGGCACGGAAAACCGGAATTCAGTTCTACAGCTTTTTCTTGTGAAGGAATGATATAATGAGTCATCCAGGACAGCTGACGATCAGGAAGGCGACAAGGGATGACGCATGGCAAATTGCGGAAATCCTTGTTGAGGACTGGAAAATGGCATACCGGGGCATCATCGACAGTGATTATCTCGATTCCCTGAACGTGGAGGAACGCTATCAAAGAGAACTTAAACGATATCAGATCTATACGGTTGCCGCGAACGGGAAGGAGATACTGGGCTTTACATGGAATGAGATGGCCGATGACGAGGCGGCAGATTGCGAAATCGTCGCTCTGTATGTCAGGTTCGCCAGAAGGAAAAGCGGGATCGGGAGCGCCCTGTTTCAGAATTCGGTCGATTTTTTCAAGGTCTCCGGCAGGAAGAGCATGATCATCTGGTGTCTCAAAGAGAATGCCGCGGCCAGGAAATTCTATGAGAAGATGGGCGGAAAAGTACATAAACCCGGTGCCCACAGATGGGGCAACCGGGAATATGATATGATTTCCTACCTCTATACCCTGCAGGACACATAAGGGCGGTTCGATTCCCTTGTATCCTTACCGCCACTCATACATCCCGTCGCCCTTTACGATCAGGCCCTCGTACATGCGTATGCTTCCGAGGAAATCCCCCGTTTTGCTGTAAAAGCTGTAGTCCGTTATGCCGCCGGTGGTGTCTATGCCGTTGGCCTTGCCGGTGACGACGCCTTCAAGGGCGATATCCCGGGCCTCACTGAAGTCCGTGTCCGGGTCCAGCTCGATGATCCCCGCCTCACAGTCCTCATACAAGGCTTTGATCTCGGCGTCCAGCAGCGCCTCGGCGTCCAGACCGCAGAACTCTGCGACGGATACCGGGGCAAAGCCCGCGGGGCCCATATTCCCCGAATAGCACGTGACCTCCGGGAACAGCTGTCTCAGCCTGGCGTACAGCGCCTGGGCATCGGGGTCGGTGTTTTCATACATCGCGTCGCCGGACATGCCCAGACGGACGGGCGTCATCGCGCCCTCCCGGTCGTATTGAAGGGCATAGCTGACCTCTGTGCCCGCGTCGTCGGCCACGTTTTCAGCCCGTTCAAACATATCCTCGGTGCCGAAAATCAGGCTTTCAAGGGCGAACATCGCGTCATGCTCCAGCGTACCCGCCGGCTGCAGCCGATTCGCCGCCGACAGGAATTCCAGTTGGGCCTCGACCACGCCGGGCCAGCCGGCTTCGGCAGCGCTCGGGGCCTCATACGTCCAAAGCCCGCCGTCCTCGTCCACGCAGCCCACCTCGACCCTGTCTCCCCACCCCATCTGGGTGTAGACCGTATACAGCACGATCCGCCCGGGCTCCGCCATC
>JAFUHB010000223.1 GCA_017469085.1 Clostridia bacterium | reverse complement strand
TTTTTGTCATTGACGCCGAATAAGCCCTGATAATCATGATCGTTCAGTCGAATGCGATGCTGCAATGAGACCCTGCTCCTTTGTTGATCATTCCATTAGGCAACACCGCACAATTAAGGCGGTCAGATGGCGCATGGATTTTTTGGTCTGATGAAGCCGAAGGTAGGGAAGCGTAGCAGAACTACGTTGACCGAAAAGAGGCAAAATCAGAACGGAAAAGACATGGGCCAGATGTGCCACCGTATTGTGCGATGCTGCCTTAGCATAAACCCTCCCCGTGGCGATCCGCAGGGAGGGCGATGATAGGTTGAATCCAATCTGCTTCAGATCGTAAAGCGTTTGATATCGGTCAGCAGATCTTCACAGTTATCCGCATAGATCTCCAGTGAAATCGGCTTGGAAAGATCCAGCGAGAAAATGCCGAGGATGGACTTGGCGTCCACCACATGACGGCCCGCCCGCAGGTCCATTTCATACTGGTAGCGGTTGACTGTATTGACGAATTCCTTTACCTCTTCGGCTTGGGTAAGCTTTAACATTACTGATTTCATGCGACAAAAATCCTCCCAGATGAAGTATACCAAAACACGTCCATATTTGCAAGTAAAATTTCTGCACTGCGCTTACGATTGTGCTGGCGTTTATTGAGCCGCATGCAGCTTTTCGATCGCCAGATCGATCCGCCGCAGGCTCTCCTGACGGCCAAGCAGGTAAGCGATTTCAAAGGCGCCGCCCGGTGTGGACAACTGGCCGGACAAGGCGATACGTAGCGGCCATAGAACCGTCGCGTTCTTTTTGCCAGCCTCGGCGATGGCCGGGATCAGAGCGTCGTGCAGCGCCGTTTCCTGCCAATCCGGCACCTCACTCAAAATAGTCCGACAGAACGGGAGCGCTTCGGCTGACGTTTCAAGCGAGCTCTTCTGTTTTTTGTTTTCAAAAAGGGATATATCGTATTCGGGAAGCTCCGCCAGGAAACGCACCATATCAGGTACGCGGCCGAATACCTCGGTACGCGCCTGCATCAGTTCGGCAAGATGTCGATAATCGATCCCTCTTCCTTGGAGCGCCTGATCAAACCAGGGCGTAACCGTCTCTAAATATTTTTCCGGCGACATACGGCGGATATATTCGGCGTTGAACCATGTGAGCTTATCAATGTCAAAGATGCCGGGCGATTTATTCAGCCTGCTGACGTCAAAGACTTCGATGAGCTCATCCATGGTGAAAAACTCCCGATCGTCGCCCGGATTCCAGCCGACCAGCGCCAAATAGTTGATCAGCGCTTCCTTCAGATACCCTTTATCGATAAAGTCGGAATAATATGCGTCCCCGTCCCGCTTGGAAAGCTTATGCGTGGCGTCCCGCATCACGGTAGGCAAATGAATATACTGCGGGATCTCCCAGCCGAAAGCCTCGTAAAGGAAATTGTATCGGGGCGTGGAGCTTAAATACTCCATCCCCCGGATCACGTGCGTGATATTCATCAGGTGATCGTCGATGACGTTGGCAAAATTGTAGGTCGGCATACCGTCCTGCTTGATGAGCACCATATCGTCCATCGTGTCGCTGTTGGGGAAGCTCATGTCTCCGAATACCAGGTCGTGATACGTGCTGACGCCTTCGGTCGGCGCGTTCATACGGATAACATAGGGCGTGCCCGCATCCAGCTTGGCCTGTATCTCCTCCGGGGATAAATGCAGGCAATGCTTGTCGTATTTGAAGGTCTCGCCGCGCGCCTCCGCCGCCTGCCGACGGGCGTCCAATTCTTCCTTGGTACAGAAGCAATAGTAGGCGTGTCCCGAACGAATCAACTGCTTTGCATAAGGTAAATATTCGGCTTTTCGTTCGCTTTGGATATACGGGCCGTAATCTCCGCCGATATCGGGCCCTTCATCCCAAACGATCCCGCAGCCGCGCAGCGTATCGTAAATTACCTCGGTGGCGCCTTCCACATAGCGCTCCTGATCGGTATCCTCGATGCGCAGGATAAACTTACCATGATTTTTCTTGGCAAACAGGTATTCGTATAAAGCCGTCCGCAGCCCGCCGAGGTGCATAAAGCCGGTTGGACTGGGAGCAAAGCGCGTTCTTACAAGCATAGTTTTTCCTTTCGATTATCGGTTTTGCTTCGCGAAGGTATCTCGCAGACCAACGGTCCGGTTGAAAACAGGCAGAGTGTCCGTCGAATCCGGGTCTTTGCAGAAATAGCCGTTTCTGAGGAATTGGAAGGTATCCCCGACTTGAGCTTCCCGGATGGCCGGCTCGGCGTATCCGGTCAGAACGGTCAGGCTATTTGGATTGAGACGGCTGATAAAATCCTTCTTGTCAACGGTTTCCTCTTCTTCGTCCTCGTTTTCAGCGTCCGCGCTTTCCTGAAGGAGAGGCTCATAGAGCCGGGCCTCAAAGGGAACAGCGTCCGCTTCGGATACCCAATGAAGCGTTTTCCCTTTGATCTTTCTTTCAGCCCCCGGCGTTCCGGACTCGGTATCCAGATCGACCGTGCAGTGAACCTCCATGACCTGCCCCTGCTCATCCTTGACGCAGTCGTCGCAGCGCACGATATATGCGCCCTTCAGCCGCACTTCAAACCCGGGATACATGCGCTGGAATTTCTTCGCGGGTACCTCCATAAAGTCGTCCCGCTCGATATAGGCGGTACGGCCAAAGCGCACGGTGCGTTCCCCCATCTCAGGATGATCGGGATGATTCTCGACCTTCAGCGCCTTGAGTTCATTCTCCGGCCAGTTCGTGAAAACGACCTTGAGCGGATTCAGCACCGCCATGACCCGAGGAGAGGAAGCGCCCAGCGCGTCGCGCACACAGGATTCAAGCAGCGCCACATCCACGACAGAATCTGCCTTGCTCATGCCGATGCGATCCACAAAGTCACGGATGGCCGCGCCGGTATAGCCGCGACGCCGCAGCGCGGAAAGCGTAGGCATACGCGGATCGTCCCACCCGCGTACATAGCCGCCTTCCACAAGCTGGCGCAAATACCGCTTGGACATGACGGTGTTGGTCATGTTGAGGCGGGCAAACTCGATTTGACGGGGATGACCGGGCAATTTATTCTGAGCATGCTCCACCACCCAGTCGTACAGTGGGCGGTGGATTTCATATTCCAGCGAGCACAGCGAATGTGTGATGCCCTCCAGCGCGTCGCCGATTGGATGGGCGAAATCATACATGGGATAGATGCACCATTTATTACCGGTACGCCAGTGCTCCTTATAAAGGATTCGATACATGGCGGGATCGCGCATAACGATGTTGGGAGAGGCCATATCGATCTTCATACGCAGCGTTTTGGAGCCCTCGGGAAATTCACCCGCGCGCATCCGGCGGAACAAATCGAGGCTTTCTTCCTTGGGGCGGTCGCGCCAGGGGCTGTTTTTACCGGGCTCGGTCAAGGTGCCGCGGTATTCGCGCATTTCATCCTTGTTGAGCTCGTCCACATAAGCGAGTCCACGGTTGATCCAGTCCTCCGCGATCTCATAGCATTGATCATAATAATCAGAGGCATAGAAAATGCCGCCTGTCCAATGGAAACCGAGCCATTCGATATCCTTTTCAATGGCTCGAACGTATTCCATGTCTTCCTTAGCCGGGTTCGTATCGTCAAAGCGGAGGTTGCATTTCCCGCCGAATTTCTCTGCCGTCAGGAAATCCATGATCAGGGCTTTGCAATGTCCGATGTGCATATAACCGTTGGGCTCGGGCGGAAACCGGGTATGCACTTCGT
>JAFUHB010000222.1 GCA_017469085.1 Clostridia bacterium | reverse complement strand
TTCCTGGCCTATGACGTGGAGAAGCGATTCAGCAAGGAGCCGGAGCAATTCGGCCATGGCGCGCCCGCGGGCGTAGTCGCGGCCGAAGCGGCCAACAGCGGCTCGGTGGGCGGCGCGATGGTGCCGCTGCTGAGCCTGGGCATTCCGGGGAGCTCGACGGCGGCGGTGCTGATCGGGGCGCTGATGATCCATAACCTGACGCCGGGACCGGAACTGTTCACGAAGAATCCGGAGCTGGTGTACACGCTGTTTGCGAGCATGTTCGTGGCCCATGTGATCATGGCGGCCGTCGGCGTGCTGGGCACCAACCTGTGGGTCAGGGTCACGGATATCCCGAAAACGGTTTTGTACCCGCTGATCTTCGCGTTTTCGATCCTGGGCAGCTACGCGGTGGAAAAGAACATCGTGCACGTGGTGTTCTGTCTGATCTTCGGTTTGATCGGATGGATGCTCAAGAAGTACAAGTATCCGGCCGCGCCGGTGGTGCTGGGGGTAGTGCTGGGCAAGCTGATGGAGACCAACTTCAGCCAGATCCCGGTGGTCGGCAAGGGGAGCTGGGCGGGGCTTTACAACCGTCCGCTGACGATCGTTCTGTTCCTGATCTCCATCGTGGCCATCGCCTGGCCCATGATCCAGGAAAGGCGGCAGAAAGCAAAGCCAAAGCAATTATAATCAATAATATGATTCGGGATCCCCGGTCGGCCCGTCCGTCCGGGGATTTTGGCGTGATTTGCAGAAATTTCGGAATGTGGTATAATAATTGCGTCATCAATCCCCAAATCGACCCCCGAGGGCGCGTCGCCGTCGGGCTTTACCGCAACAAAGGAGGGAATCGGATGAAGCGTATTGTGGCTTTTGTATTGATCGTGATGCTGGCGCTGCCGGCTTGCGTGCTGGCGGATAAAGGCGACCATCTGGGAGATATGATCGTCGTCAATTGTAAGGAGTGGGTCTCGCTGCGGGAAACGGCCAGCGTCAACGCCAAGCGCCTGGAAAAGGTGCCGTTGGGCGCTACGGTGAGCGACTGCACCCAGGTCAGCCGGAAATTCGTTTACGGTAGCTATAACGGCCGCTACGGCTATATCCTGCTGGAGTATCTGCGTCCGGCGAACGCCGGGAGCGCGGCGCAGCCCGAAGCGGGAACGGCGGCCGGCACGGAGGAAGCGGAACCGTCGGTCCCTTCCGCGGTGTTGGTGGACCGGCCCGCGGCTACCGAGGCGCCGGCTCAGGGGCAGCCGCTGCCGGACACGGAGGGAATGAGCCAGGCGGTCTCCGAGGAGATTGTGCCGGATGTCGCGTCGGCGACGGAATCGCCCAGGCCTGAAGCGACCTTTACGCCTGCGCCGATGGCGACGCCCGTTCCGGAGACGCCGACCCCGGCCCCGGTCACGGAAGCGCCGACAGAAGCCGCGGAGGGCGCGACCTTGGCAGCGGCAGAAGGATCGGCGGAGGAAGAGCCGGCGGCCGCAGCTGCGGAGGCGGAGGATGACGGCGAGGCGACGGTTCCGGACGCCGAAGCCGCGGACCCGTATGAAAGGGAAGTGCTGCCGGATGGGGCGGAAACGCCGGTAACCGAGCGGTGCTATGACAGCGCAATGGGCTTTTCCCTCTGGTATCGGCCCGATCTGTTCCTCCTGGACGATGCGTCTTATGAGGGCGACACGCCCAGCCTGATGCTCGAAGCATACCAGGACGACGATTATCTGCCGGTATACCTGGAGTTCCTGCCCTGGACGGCGGGAGAGGCCGACGTCGGAGATTTCCTGACCGACGCGCCGGCGCAGTATTTTATCGAAAACGCCGGTGAAATCGTGAGCGGAGAAACGGAAAACGGGGACGCGTACAGCTTCCGGGTCGGCAGCCTGGATACGCGGCTGATCTACTTTTACCAGATCACCCTGCAAGGCGCTTCTGCGCAGGCCGTCGCCAGCGTGGACGAGAGCCTGGACGAGACCTACGCCCCGGTGCTGGAGCGGATCATCCGCTCCGTCGCCCCATTGACGCAGGAAAATTGAATACGTTTTTCAACCATGCGGCGCGGCCTCAGCTGCGCCGTTTTTGATGTACAAAAAAGATGATTCATCCGTTAGTATCCTGCTGGTAAAATGTTATTTCAGGAAAAGGATTTTGGGTGACGCGCGGTAAAAAAGCAGGAAGGGAGGGAGCGGAGAACGAAAAAGGAACGGCGAGGGAAGCAAAGGCGGGGCCTTTGTCGCCTGGATCATGGTTTTTGAAAAGGGGGCGGATGCATGTCCGTCAGGAAGCAATTTCACTATCTGCTGACCGCGTTTTTGATGATCGTGTTTCCGCTGTTCATCTGGTCGGTGAGCGCGCTGCTGAAGGTAAACACCGTCGACGTCAGCGGCTGTGTGACGCAGACGCTGCGCGCGGGGGCCGTTACGGAGATTTGGCTGGAGCTGCCCGAGCCCGAGCCGGGCGAGCGCTATGAGCTGATGTTCGAGACGGAGGGAAACGTCGTCGAGATCCGCTCGAGCGGTCAGACGGTCTATACCTACGGCCGGGAGGCGGCGGCGGAAGGACGGATGCTCGGCAGCGTATTCGTACACGCCTTCCTGCCGGACACGGTCTACGGGCAGCCGCTTTTTATCCGCCTTACGGCGGCGGACCATCAGGCCGAGGCAGGCGTTTCGTCCCTTGAGCTGTGCCGCCATACGGACAGCCTGCGCTATTACGTCGCGCATGGGACGCTGGGCCTGCCGCTGGCGATGGTGCTGATCTCCATGGCGTTCGCGATCCCCGTGTTCCTGCTGCTGGGCAATGAGCGCAGGCTCCTGTATGAGGGGCTGCTGCTGGGCGGCGTGCTCATATGCTGCGCGGCGCTGCTGCTGGGACGGGGCGGCCACTTTCTCCTGTTCTTTGCCGATCAGTTGGCGTGGGCCAGGGTTCAATACCTGGCGATGTATCTGCTGCCGGCGCTGATCCTGCTCTATTTCCGGACGCAGGAAAAACGGCCCGACAGGAAGCGTTTTCTTGGGGTAGCCGCCCTGCTCAACGGGATCTTCGCCCTGGCGGCCGCTGGGCTGGGGCTGACGGAAACGGTGGCGCTGTGCGACCTGAGCCCCATCTATTTCGCGTTGCTTTTGCTCGACGCCGTCGCGGGGGTCTACGTCCTGTGCGGCGCGCCGCGTCGAAACGGCTTCTCCGGCGTGCGGCTGGTGATGCTGGGCGCGTCGACCGCCTGGGCGGCCTGGGAAGCGGGAAAGCGGCTGCTTACGGCGCTGCTGCCCAACCTTGCGCCCCTTGACTTTGACCCGCTGGAGCTGTACGCGATCTGCCTGTTCTACGGGCTGTGCTTCCTGTTTGCCGAATCCGCGTTCCGCGTGCAGCGGGACGCCGAGAACATCTCCCGGGAGATCGCGGAGCTGCGGCGGACGGAGCAAAACGCCCTGTCCACCACCGAGATCACGCGGGAAATGCTGGCCTACGAAAGCATCTATGTGATCGACGCGGGAACCGGCGCGTATACCTGTTATTATGAAACCAGCGCTCACGGAGACCTGGGCGTGGCCTCCTCGGGAGAGGATTTCTACGCCACCATGGCGGATAAGCTGCCCGGCATGATCGACCCGGAGGACCTGGAGTTCGTGGCGCAAATGCTGAGCCGCAACGCCGTGCTGGCGGGCACGGCCTCGGGAGAGGCATACGCCTTTATCTACCGCATCCGGTCGGAGCAGGGCGTTTCCTCCTATCGCAAGATCCGCGCGGTGCGCCGCATGATCGGCGGGCAGGCCTGGATACTGCTTGGCGTCCGGGATATTGACGCCGCCATGCGCCGGGAAAAGGCGCACATGGATCAGCGGGCCTCCATGCTGCAGAAGGAGATGAACCACCTGGACGCCATCCTGGCCAGCGCGGCCGGGTATCTGGAGGTCAACCTGACGCGCGACCTGATCCTGGACCGCTCCCACAACGGCAGCCTGGAGGACCATTTCCCCCGGGAGATGGAAGGGGAGGAGGGAGTCCGGTATTCGCTGTTCATCGCCTGGTGGGCCGAGCACATGGTGGTGGAAAATCGGGAGGCCTTCCTGGAAAAGAACGATGTGGACTACCTGATCGGCGCTTTTGATCGGGGAGAGAAGCGGACCTCGGTGTCGTTTTCCGCCCGGTCGGGGGAGGGAGCGCCCCAGCCCTGCCGGCAGGTGATGTACCTGTACAGGGACAGCGCCAGCGGCGATGTGATGTGCTTCCACGTGGTCTATGACCTGACCGAGCAGCAGCGCAGGGAAAAGGAGCACCAGGAGCTCGAGCAGGAGCTCCGGATGAGCCGGATCCGGGTGTTCACGGGACAGATGCAGCCCCATTTCCTGTATAACGCCCTGGGCTCCATCCAGGAGGTCATCCTGTACGACCCGGAGTATGCCTCCGAGCTGCTGGGAGATTTTACCATCCACCTGCGCGGCAGCATCCGCGCCATGTCCAGCGACAAGCCCATTCCCTTTGCCCAGGAAATGGAAAACGTTCGAGCCTACACCAATATCGAAAGGATGCGCTTCGGCAAGAAGCTCGAGGTCTCGCTCGATTTGCAGGCTAAGGATTTCTCCATCCTGCCGCTGAGCATCCAGCCGCTGGTGGAAAACGCCATCCGCCACGGCATTTACGAGCGGGGCGCGCGGGGCGGCAGGGTGACGGTCCAAAGCCTGGAAACGGCGGACAGCTACCAGGTTTCGGTGCAGGACGACGGCGTCGGCTTTGACGCGGAACGGGTGCTGGCCGCCGAGCGGAGCGGCGAAAGCCAGTCGACGGGGCTGAAAAACGTGATCTTCCGTTTGGAAAAGGTGATGGGCGCCCAGGTACACATTCACAGCGAGCTCGGGGTCGGGACTCACATTCTCGTAACATTGCCCAAGGGAGGAAAGAAAACATGAGAGCGATCATCGTAGACGACGAGCCGATCATGGCGCAGCGCTTTGTGCGGCTCAGCAAGGGTATCGCCGATATCAACCTGGTCGGCCAGTTTGAAAATGGGGAGGACGCCCTGAAATACGCCGAGGAGCATCCGGTGGACCTGGCGTTCCTGGACATCGATATGCCGGTGATGAACGGCATTCAGCTGGCGCAGCGCCTGCGGGCCCTGCGCGGGGACGTGCTGATCGTATTTGTGACCGCCTATGACGAATACATCCGGGATTCCAATCAGATCGGCGGCGATTATTACATCATCAAGCCTTATAACCGGGAAACGCTGGAAATGATGATGGAGCGCATCCGCCTGATCGGGCGGCGGCAGCAAAAGCAATTGTACATCCAGACCTTCGGCCGCTTCCTGGTGCTGCAGGACGGCAAGCCCGTCCGCCTGACCGGCAAGGCCAAGGAGATCCTGGCCTATGTGACGGTACACCGGGGCAAGGAGGTCAGCAACGAGGAAATCTATTCGACCATCTGGGAGGGCCGGACCTATTCCAACGCCCATATGGTAGTGTATTATAACGCCCTGCGGCGGCTGAAGCTGGCACTGGCCCAGGCGGGCCTCGAGGCGCTGCTGATCTCCACCAAGCACGGGCAGATTATCAACACCGCGATGTTCGACTGCGATTACTACGCCTGGCAGGACCAGAACCTGGGCTCCAACGAACGCTTCGAGGGCAAGTTCCTGACGGAGTATTCCTGGGGCGAGGTTTATCTGGCGGAGATGCTGAGCCTGAATCAATAGACGTCCCATCCCACGAAAAGCGAACGATCCTCCCGCCTGTCGGCAGGGGGATCGTTTTTTATACTAATTCTCGCCTAATGAATGTACAGATGTTGGATGGATTTTGTGGCAGATCAAGGAAGGCATCCGAAAGCGTACCCGTAGGTACGGTGAGGATGACTGACGAAGATATGCCGCAAAAGCCGCCGACAGATGTGCATGAATTAGGTGGGAACTAGTATTAGATTGCGCGGCGTGTCAGCATTTCGACGCCCTCCGCTTCGGTCGGGACGAAAAAGACGTCGCGGCCCCGATTGCTTTCGCGGATGAAATCCCGTAGGGGCTTGCTCGTATAGCGGCTGAAATCGCCGAAGATCGCGATGCGGCCGCCGTAATTGATCAGCTTTTGCAGCGCTTCCCCGGCCAGACCGGTGCTGAGGATGAAAAAGTCCTCCGCGACCAGCGCCTTGTCGATCACGAGGTTCTTTGTGTCGGCCTCGTAGCGGGCGGTCATCAGCATATCGACGGCTGACTGCGCGTCGGTCAGCACCGGCTGCTCGCTTTGAATGACGGTGCAGGCAACGCCGTTCCGTTCGATTTTTTTGATCTGTATCATGGGTGAATCCAGGGCGCCGTCATTCGTCCGCTTCAGCGGCGGGCAGGCCCCATTCCTTTTCGAGAAATTCGTAACGCTTTTGGACGTAGTTGGTCAGATATTCGATGTTGGCCTTGAAGGTCTTGCCGCAGTTGGCGATGTTCTCGCTGCTCTGCTTCATGGGCCATAGGATAAAATTCATGGCGGCGCTTTTTTCGATGGCGGCGGCATATTGCTGGATGGAAAGGATTTTCCCGCTCTCGTCGGTTTCCTCGCCCAGCAGGATACGCATGGCGTGGGCGTAGCGCTCGGTCCACATGGTTTGGATCCCGGCAAAGAATTCGGGCTTGGCGTACAGCTGGGGCCACCAGTAGCGGGAGCCGTTGAGGATGTTGTGGTAGAAGCCCTCGGGATTGAGCAGGGCCTTGCTGTCCCGCTCGCGGCCGTAGTCGCCGAAGGTGGTGTCATAGTCCCAGGACGGTCCGGCGAAGGCCACGGTGCTTTCGCTGTCGACCGGCTTATAATAATACTGGCTGGATTTGTTGCCGTCGCAGTTTTTGGAGATTTCCTCGAGCATATACTTGAGCACCAGCGACTCAAAATCGATGAACTCATCGTAACGCTTTCCGGTATCCGGGTCGATGCCGTCGGCGGCGAAGATGGCGTTTTCATAGCCCTGCATGAAGGAGGAAATGTATTCCATCTGGGCCTTGGAGGCATACTCGGGCTCCTTGACCACGATGACCTTGGCGCGGGTGGTGGTATAGCCCGAGAGCTCGTCGGCATAGCGGGGCTGCCAGCTTTCAAACTCGACCAGGTAGCCGCCGGTGATATCCTCCGGGTCGTTGGGAATATCCACGTATTTGAAATGGCCGCTGGTGGCGGATTTGGGGCCGAGGTTCTTATAGCTGCTCAGGGGCAGGTCGTTGACCAGCTCGGTGGCGCGCTCCAGGTCGGTGATATTGACGCGGCTCTCCCCGATCTCCACCTTCTCCTGCAGGATGTAGACGCCGTTGTAGGCATGGTTCAGGTATACCTCCACCTGACGGCACTCGGGGGTATAGGGCAGGCCCACGTAATCGGCCATGGCGAAGGTCAGCTGGTTGCGGATTAGGGCGTGGTCGCGGGCGTTGCTGGTCAGCACCCATTTTTTCGCCTTGCCCATGCCCAGCAGGTCCGTTTTCTGAGCCAGCTTGATGGTGTAGCCCTTTTTATTGAATTTGGCCGAGGTATTGCCCCGCAGCTTGATATAGGTCAGGGCACCGTCGTAATTCAGGGCGCCGCCTACATCGAGCAAGCGAAGGGAGCCCTCCTCCCGGTAAGTCTTGGTTTTATCGATCTGGGTCATGGCCCCGGTGGCGGTGCTGATGAACAGGGCGGGGATTGTCGAGCCCTGCATGACGTTGATATTGTAATTTTTATTCATAAAGCGCAGGCGAACGGTTTCGCCGTCCTTGAGGGCGGTCGTCCTGTCGCCACTTTTCAGCGTTTCGCCGCCGAACGTAACGGTGGCGGCGCCGTCAAACCACACGCGGGCGTTGCTTAGGTCTACCCCGCCGGGCAGGAAGAGATAATACTTATTGCTGGCGCGCTGCCACATCACGGCATCGGCGGGCATTTCCCCGCCGTCCTCTACGGCGCTGAGCGAAATATAAAAGGTGTTTTTTTTCGGCGTGTCAGCCAGCGCGGACGCGGCCAACAGGAGCAGCAGGCACAGCAGACAGCCGATCGCCCAGCGGGCTTTTTTCATCGCGGGAACCTCCGTGAAAACGCGTTTCTCTTCGTCCTGTCGGTCGACCCGGCAGAACGGTTACAAACAAAATTGTAACATAAAACAACAAATTGAGAAAGCATCGACTTGTAAATTTCGCGGAAAGGACCTTTATTGCACCTGAATATTTTCCCGCCCAAAGGTTTCCGCCAGCTGGGCGAGGCTCTTTTCGGCGCGGTCGGCGGCAGCCTGGGCGGCCTTGCTTTCGGCCAGGGAGGCCTCGAAGCGCGGTTCGGCGGCTCCGGCGCGGGCCAGCGCGGCCTGGACCTTTTCGCGATTCGCGTCCTTATTCAGGATGGTCAGGTAAAAGGTTTCCTCGGGCTTGAAAACCAGTCGCCAGACACCCTCGCGGCAGCCTGCGAAGCGGCCGCGGCCCAGCATGCTTAAGGTGGGCTCGGTCTTGCGCAGCTCCTTGACGGCGGCGTTCCAGATTTCCGCCTCGCTGCGGTCCACGGGCGGGGGCGGGGGAGCGTCCGGCTCCTCGGGCGCGGGCTCCGCTGCGCCCGCGTTTTGCGCTGCCGGGCGGGAAGCGCGGACGGCAACGGTGCCGCTTTCGATGCGGCTCAGCTTGGTTTCCAGTTCGGAAATACGCTCCAGCAGGGCGTCCACGTCCCGCTCCTCGGGGCGGTCGCAGGCGCGCAGGGCGCAGACCTCCAGCACGGCGCGGGCGCTGGAGGCCCACCGGGTGTCCGATTCGGCGCGCATGACCAGGTCCAGCACGCGCAGCAGGCGTTCGGTGGAAAAGCCCTCCGCCTGCTCGGCATATCGGCGGGCGCTTTCGCCCGTTACGCCGGGGATGGCGTCGCCGCCGCACAGCTTCGCGGTGGTCAGGTAACGGAAATGGCGGTTCAGGTCCTTCAGGAATACGCCGACGTCGCTGCCCATGGAAAACAGCCGGTCGATAGCGCGCAGCGCCTCCGCGCCGTCTCCGCGGCACAGGATATCGGAAAAATCAAACAGGAATTGCTTGTCCGCCGCGCCGAGTACCAGGCGGACGCTCTCCTCCGCCACGGCGCCGCCCATGCCCAGGCACATGTCCAGCAGGCTCAGCGCGTCACGCATGCCGCCCTCGGCGGACTGCGCCATCAGGGCGTAGGCCTCGTCCGTCACCTCCGCGCCCTGGGCGGCCACCTTCATGCGGGCAATCAGCTCCTCTTCGGTGAAGCGTCCGAAATCAAACCGCTGGCAGCGGGACAGGATGGTGGCGGGGATCTTCTGCGGCTCGGTGGTCGCCAGGATGAACACCATGTATTCCGGCGGCTCCTCGAGCGTCTTGAGCAGCGCGTTGAACGCCGAGGCGGACAGC
>JAFUHB010000221.1 GCA_017469085.1 Clostridia bacterium | reverse complement strand
TGCATGTCGATTATTATGACGACGCTCAGCTTGGCGCTGCATCCTCGACAAACGGTCAGCGAAGCTATTACGAGGACGAAGGACGACGCAGCCCACGCGGGCAACGCGTTCCAAAGCGCAGGACGCCCATTCAGCTTCTGTTGGCGCTTGCCGTATTGGCCGTCATCGCGCTGGCTTGCTGTTACTACTTTAAGCTTCCTCCTTTTGCTCCGCAAAATGACACGGACGCGGTGGAAACGGCCATCATTTCTGCCTCGATCTACGATGATCTGCCCGCGCATATCATTAAAATCCCCGCTGAGGACGGTTCGGATATTTATATCAAAGAGCTTCATACCTCCGTCATCGCCCTGGGCGGTTACGCCACCTTCGAGGTGCCGGATTATAAATGGTATGAAAACAACGAGGATATTGAAGATGAAATTTATACCGTCACCATGACGCCCTATCTGAAAACAGCCACGGGCGAGCAGCGGCTGATGAACGTAATCCACTTCGATATCGAAATCCCGCTTTCCCCCATCACGCTTGTTTCTCCCGACGTCACTTACGTCGAGGTGAACAGCCGTCCCAAGTATCAGATTCAGTTTCAGGTCGAGCGCGGCAGCACCGTCACGATTAACGGCGAAAACTATTCTGACCTGGTCAGTTCCCAAAACGGCCTGATCTCCTATAACGCGACCGTTCAGGCCATCGGCAACAACGACATTGTCATTGTCTGTAAGACCAAGTATTATCGCAAAAACACCGTGATCATGACCCTGTACCGCGAACCTCAGGACATCCTATTGGAATTGGACGATACGTTGAGCGAGCGCTATCACGGCGATACCAATAAGATGACGGTCACCGGGACGACCCTCAATAAGGCTACGATCCGCGTTCTTTCTGACCACGAGGATCTGGATCTCTCCACCCTGAATACGACAGGCACCTTCTCCTTTACCGCCGTGTTCAATAAGATCGGCACCAACACGATCACCATCGAGGCTTCCTATCCAGGCAAAAAGACGACGGTCGTCAACTTTGACGTTTATCACGTGCCGTCGGCGCGCAACTATACGCCGCGCGCCTGGCCGATGGATGCGTATAATTACACACAATATTTGGATACGCTGCCCATCCGCGTGCGCAATACCACCATCTACGTCTGCAAAGGCACCATCATCGAGGTCATGTCCGATTCGCCGCAGCGCGCCCTGATGGAAACGGGAACGGAGCTTGAGTCCCGTATTGTCATGCTGGATAATATGACCAACGATACCTGGGCCGTCGGCGATACGCTGCGCGTCTACGGCGACGCCTTCGGCGCTTACGATGGAAAGCCCTGGCTGGTCGGCCGATATTCATATCCATATACGCCGTAACGTCACGGCATATAGAACAAAACAGGAATGGGCATTGATATAAAGTAACCCATTCCTGTTTTATTTACTTAAGCTTCCGAACCGCAGCATCATACCAGAGCGGGCGTTTTCTCCGTCCTGTTTCCCAACCCATCAAATAATTGAGCGTATACAGTCGCTCCAGCCTGCGTTTTTCTCGCTCATCCACCAACGAATGTACATCCGCGCCATACGCGCTGGCCCTAAATCCCAGCGAGCGGGCGATCAACCGGGCCCGGGACACATGATAATCGGAGGTCACAAGGCAAATGCTGATCCTTCTTTTTTTCAGCTGAAGACAACCAATCTCGGGCATTTGCTTGACATTCCGTAGATTTTCATAGGTCGTTGTGGAAGCTGTTTCGCAGAGAATCGCTTCCGCCAGAATATCCGCCGTAATCAGCGTGTCCTTCATGACCGAAGCCTCGGTAACGCCGGTTCCAGTATCTCCTCCGCTTACGACGATATACGGCGCAACGCCTTCCCGCCAAAGCTCCGCAGCAAGAGAAATCCGCGCTTCAAGCTCTTGAGAAATCTCTCCGCCCGGCCCAAGCCGCAGGCCCAGGAGCAGGATCAGGTCATATCTCTTTATCTTTTTCATGAGACGTCGTACTGCCGGATCCGCCGCTTTTTGGCGCGTTTCCTGGTCGGCACCATGGTCTGATAAAGAAGCTGGCTGGTCATACTGCGATTTTTCACCACGTTGCAGACTAAGGCGATCCCGATGATGTTGGTCATGAAATTAGAACCGCCGTAACTGATAAAGGGCAACGGAATACCGGTGATGGGCATCAGTCCGACGGTCATGGCAACATTTTCGAAAATGTGCAGGAAAAACATGGCCATCACGCCGATAATGATCAGGCGACCGAATTTATCCAAAGTATAGCGCGCGAGATAAAGCATCCGGAGCAATAAGATCAGGTATAGGAACAGGATAAAGCAGCAGCCGATAAAGCCGCTGGATTCGCCGATGGTTGAAAAAATAAAGTCTGTGTGATCCTCCGGCACATAATCCAGCTGGCTGATCGATCCGATGACGAACTGCCCAATGCCACGCAGCCCGCCCGAGCCGATCGCCATCTGCGAATACAGGATCTGATAACCGGCAGACTCACGGTATTGTTGAGGATCCAGGAAAGAAATGATCCGCAGCACACGATAGTCCGTAGAGCCGGACAGCAGCGCGTAACCAAAGAAAAAGCCGACGGCCAACAGAACAAAAAAGACGAGAGAAAGCACAATGCGGATATCAACGCCGGCGAAGAAGATCATCACCAGGAACATAAAGCCCATGACAATGACCGTGCCCGTTTCACCCTGCGCCAGCGTAACCAGCGCCGGCGCGCCAAAGGTGATCCCCGTCATCATAAAATCCTTGAAGGTGCCCATGGGCTTTTCCTTGGCGGATAATTCCTTGGC
>JAFUHB010000220.1 GCA_017469085.1 Clostridia bacterium | reverse complement strand
GACGCGCTTGCCGTTTTTTAACGCCCGCTCCATATATTCCGCCGCGGGATGCTCGCCGCCGAGGCCCTCGATCACGAAGCCGATCTCGGGGTCGTCGGTTACGTCAGCCACGCTTTCCGTCAGAAGGGGCTTGGGGATATGCGCCTCACGCTCCCGGTTCCGGTCCCTCACCAGGATGGCCTTGAGCACGGGCTCAACGCCGTAACGCGCCTCAAACTCCTCCTTCATTTCACCGATCAGGCGAACGACCCCGCTGCCGATGTTCCCGCAGCCCAGCATACCAATGATGATTCGCTTCATAACTTAGCCTCCAAAGTTGCGTTGGTAAATCAGCCTGAGGCCTTTCAGGGTCAGCAGGCCGTCAAAGCAGGTGATCATTTTGGATTCATCGGCAATCAGGCGGGCGAACCCGCCGGTGGCCACCACCTGGGCGTTTTCCTCCCCCATCTCCTGGCGGATGCGCCGGATCAGGTAATTGATCTGCCCGACATAGCCAAAGAAGATGCCCGACTGCATGTTGGCCACGGTATTCTTGCCGATCACCCGCTCGGGTTGGATCAGCTCAAAGTGTGGCAGCTTGGCCGTGCCGGACACCAGCGCGTCGCTGGCCAGGCGCAGGCCCGGGCAGATGCAGCCGCCCAGGAAAGCACCGCCCCGGTCCAGCACGCCAAAGGTGGTCGCCGTGCCAAAATCAATAAAAATGCAGGGACCGCCGTAATCATGATACGCCGCCACCGCGTTGCAGATACGGTCGCTGCCTAATTCCTTGGGGTTTTCGTACTTGATGTCGATGCCCGTCTTGACGCCAGGGACCACGAAATTGGGATCCAGCCCGAAATAATCCCGGCACATATGCTCGACGGTAAAGTTGATGGTCGGCACGACGGACGACAGCATGATGCCGTCGACCTGCCGGAGGTTGACGCCTTTGTTCTGAAACAGGCTGCTCACCAGCACGCCCAATTCGTCGCTGGTATAGGTGCTTTTCGTAGCCAGCCGCCAATACTGCACCAATTGGTCGCCGTCGAACAGGCCGATCTTGATATTGGTGTTGCCGATGTCCATCGTCAGGATCATAAGCGAGGGTTCTCCTTTATTGTCAGATCAATCGCGCCTTTTTCAGGGCCGCGCCGACCGCGCCGGTCACAACTGCCGCCACCAGCATCTCCACCACCGCGTTGATGCCGACGGAAGCGGCGATAAAGGCAATCACGCTGCGGCCAGCCATGAGATTTTGCATATATTCGGTCTGGCCGAACAGGAATACCAGCGAGCTCATAAACAGAAGCGTATTGAACAGCGCGGCGAAAAAGCCGGTCAGCAGACAGCAAAGATACGCGTTCAGCCGTTTTTGCAGCGCCCGATAAACCAGCGCCGCCAGGACGCCCACCAGCACACGGGAGCAGAAGCGCTGCACAAAGCTCAGGAAAGGGCTGATGTTGACCAGCGCCGCGCCCATCGCGCTGTACCCGATCAGGCCGAAGCACTGCAAAAAGCTGATCAGCCCGAAAACGCCGCCGATGATCGCGCCACCGAGAACGCTCATGGCGATCGCGGCGATGGCGACCGGGATCATGTTAAACGTGATGGACAGCCCCATCGGCTGCGGAATGTTCACATACCCAAGCACGACTAACAGGGCGGTCAGCAGGGCAAGCAGGGTCAGACGGGCAGTCATCCCGCCGCGTGAAAGGTTTTTCATCTTTTGTTCCTCCGTTCAAGCTCTTTCCAAGATACCTGACGATCACAGTAATCAGCACCGCGCCCGTCCGGCCCCAAACGGGTACCGGCTAACAGCGCTCAAACATTGTAACAAAAGACGGAGGGAATGTCAAAATATTCATCAATCGATGCGTCCCGGCCAATATTGGCGTTTCGAGTTCATAAAACGCTGTGCGTTTATGGATTTATTTTGTTTGTATTTTGCCATTTTCTTGACATAATGAATATGAAGTTGTAAAATTATTCAAAATCAGCAGGTGAGGAGGAAGCGCCTTGGCACAAAAGAAGGTTTACGACTTCGATCGGCCCATCCGCATCCGTCAGGTCAAGTCCAACGGGCTGGATATCATCTTTTATATGCTGCTCCTCTCCGCGTTGGTCGCGGCGATCCTGCTGATCCTCTGCATGAAGGATGGGAAGTTCGGCATTTACTTTGAATTATGGCGTGTGCTGCTCAGTATCCCCCTGATCGTCCTGGCCACGTTTCCCGCGCAATTGCTGAAGGAGCTCCGCGTATACGTGCCCAAGCTTGCCAAAAAAGCCACCTGGACCATCGAGGAAATGACCGCCATGACCGGCAAGGACCGGAAGCTGACCGAGCGGATCATGACCCGCGTGCTCGAAAGCGCGTTCATTGTGGATGAAGCCTGTGAGAAAAAGCAGGTTTGATCAATAAATCATTCTTATATTAAGGAGGACTACCATGGAAGTTTTGAAGCTCATTGGCGTCCTGATCGTTGTGATCGGCTTTGCGATCAAATTCGACACCATCGCAACGGTCGTCATCGCGGGCGTCGTCACCGGTCTGGTGGCCGGCATGACCCCGATGCAGATCCTGGAGACGCTCGGCTCCTCGTTCATCAGCAACCGCACCGCGACGCTGTTTGTGCTGACGCTCCCCTGCATCGGCATCTGCGAGCGTTACGGCCTCAAGGAAAAGGCGATCGACTTCATCCGTTCCATCAAGAACGCGACGACCGGCCGCGTCATCCTGATCTACCAGGCCATCCGTACCCTGGCTGCGGCCTTCTCCGTCCGTCTGGGCGGTCATCCGCAGTTCGTTCGTCCCGTGGTCGTGCCGATGGCTGAGGGCGCTGCCGTCGCCAAGTACGGCGAAATCAGCGACGAGGTCAGCGACACCATCCGCGGCGCTTCCGCCGCCGCCGAGAACTACGGCAACTTCTATGCGCAGAACTGCTTCATGGGCGCTTCCGGCACCCTGCTGATCGTCTCCACCCTGGTCGCTCAGGGCTATGACGTGACCGCGCTCCAGATCGCCACCTGGTCGATCCCGATCGCCGTCATCAGCGTGCTGGTCGGCGCGTGGCGCGACCTGACGCTGGATAAGAAGCTTGAAAAAATGGTACAGGGAGGGAATAAATAATGACTGCCGCTCAAATCGTAGCTGAAATCTTTTATTCCCTGATCGGCATCGTTTTCGCGCTCGTGGGCGTCAAGGCGCTGCGCGATCCCGGCGCCCAGAAGAAGGGCACCACCGCCGCCTTCTGGTTTGTTCTGGCCTTCACCTTCATTCTTGGCAACTATCTGCCCAAGTGGATCACCGGCCTGTGCGTCATCGTGATCGCCGTGCTGACCGCCATCAACGGCGTCAAGCAGAGCGCCAACGACGTGCCGGATCCCAAGGCTGTCCGCGCCTCCGCCAACAAGCTGGGCTACAAGGTGTTCATCCCGGCGCTGTGTCTGGCCGTGGTCGCTGTGGTCGCCGCGACGCTGGGTGGCTCCGTGCCCGCCCTGAGCTGGCTGACCGCCAACAACGCCATCGGCGTGTCCGGTATCTGCGCGCTGATCGTCGCCCTGCTGCTGTTCAAGGCTCCGGCCAAGTATGTGGTCGCCGACGGCACCCGCCTGATGGATAACGTTGGCCCCGTCGGTATCCTGCCGCAGTTGCTGAGCGCCCTGGGCGCCCTGTTTACCGCCGCCGGCGTCGGCACCGTGATTGCCAACGGCGTCAGCGCCATCATCCCCGAAGGCAGCAAGCTGATCGCCTGCGCGGTGTACTGCATCGCCATGGCGCTGTTTACGGTCATCATGGGCAACGGCTTTGCGGCCTTCTCCGTGATCACCGTCGGCATCGGCATCCCCTTCCTGATCATGCAGGGCGCGAATCCTGTCGTGGTCGGCGCGCTGGGCCTGACCGCAGGTTACTGCGGCACCCTGCTCACCCCCATGGCGGCCAACTTCAACATCATGCCCGCCGCGCTGCTTGAGGTCAAGAATAAGTACGCCATCATCAAGAGCCAGGTCCCGGTCGCCATCATCATGCTGGTGATCCACATCGCGCTCATGTACTTCTTCGCCTTCTGAGGATAGCTTATGAAGATTCTGCTTACCGCCTTTGAGCCCTTCGGCGGCGACACGGTCAATCCCGCGCAGGAAGCGGTTGCCCTGGTCCAAAACGAGATTGCCGGCGCCCAGATCATCAAGATCGACGTGCCCGTCGTTTTCGGCAAGGCCATTGAAACCGTGCGCTCCGCGATGGAAAAGGAGCAGCCGGACGCCGTGCTCTGCATCGGCCAGGCCGGTGGCCGCATCGGGCTCACGCCGGAACGCGTCGCCATCAACATCGACGACGGCCGCATCCCGGATAACGAGGGCAATCAGCCGATAGACCGCCCCATCTTTGCGGATGGCGCGCCCGCCTATTTCTCCACCCTGCCCGTCAAGGCCATGGTGGCGGAAATCAAGGCGGCCGGTCTGCCCGCCAGCCTGTCCAACACGGCCGGCACCTATGTGTGCAATCACCTCATGTACGGGGTGCTCTATCACATCGCCAAGACCTGGCCCACAATGCGGGGCGGCTTCATGCATGTGCCCTTCCTGCATGACCAGGTGCTGAACCGGCCCAACACGCCCAGCCTGTCCAAGGCCGACATCGTTGCCGGCATTGAGGCCGCGCTGAAGGCCATCGTAGAGCACGAAACGGATTCCGCGCTGGTCATGGGCGAGACGCACTGAGATTCCATTTTCTTCCTTTGGGCACGTCCATGCGCTTTCGGATGGACGTGCCCGTTTCCTTCTGTATTTCAGCAAACTGGCGGCATCCAATCCATGTGACATGATGCCAAGCAATATCGGACGGGAGCTTGCATGATTGATATCCGTACCGGCATTTCCATCATTATGAACCGTTGGCTGGACGTACAGCCCGGCGAGCTGATCCTCTTTGTCACGGATGAAACCCATCGGCGGGAACTGGAGGCCGTGGAGCGCTGGGCGCTGGGGCAGGACGCCGTCCTGAAAGCCGTCGTATTGAACAGCGATTCTGTGCAGGACGGCGGCGTATTCCGGGAGATCGCGCCCCTCTTGGACAGCGCCAACGTGATCGTTGGTGCGACCGATTTTTCCTTTATTACGACACAGGCCGTAACGGACGCCGTGAATCATGGCGCGCGCTTCCTTTCCCTCCCCCTGTCCTGCGCGGACGGCACCAGTCTGCTGGAAAATGATTTTATCGATATGGACCCGGCCCGTTCCCAAAGGATGGCCAATCGCCTGATGCACGCGCTCAAACGGTGTGACCAAATCCGCGTGACGACGGCGCTGGGCACTGATCTGATCTTTTCCAAGCAAGGCCGCGGCGTCGGCTGCTATTGCGGGCGAGCAGGCAAGCGGGGCATCGTC
>JAFUHB010000219.1 GCA_017469085.1 Clostridia bacterium | reverse complement strand
GGCCTGGCAGGCCAGCTTCTTTTCATCGTCGGTCAGATAGCAGGTTTCGATGATCACCTTGACCAGGGTGCCCCCCGCAGCCTCCACCACGGCGCGGATATCCTTTTCCACCAGGTCGATATCGCCGTCCTTCAGCGCGCCCACGTTGATGACCATATCACATTCCTGCGCGCCGTTGGCAATGGCGTCCTTCGTCTCAAAGGCCTTGGTCTCAGGCGTATTGGCGCCCAGCGGGAAGCCGATGACGGTGCACACCCTGACGCCGGTATCCTTCAGCAGCCTGGCAGCCAGGGCCACATGGCAGGGATTGACGCAGACGGAGGCAAAATGATACTCCGCCGCCTCCCTGCACAGGGTCTCGATCTGATCCCGGGTGGCAAAGGCCTTGAGCTGGGTATGATCGATCATGGCGGCAATTTCAGCTTTTTTCATGGCGGCGATCCCCCTTACAGCGCGTTGTGCTCAAACCAGCGGCGGGCAAAGGCGGCCACGGCAGGCGTCAGCTCCTTGATATCCCATTCGCTGGTATTGACGGTAATATTGTAGCTGGCGGCCTGGCCCCACTTGCGGCCCGCGATCATCTCGTAGTTCTGGGCGCGGTTCTTGTTGATGCGCTTGATGTTCTGCTCAATTTCCTTTTCGGTGAGCTGCTCACCCTCCCGGGCGCGCTCCTGGCAGCGCTTGATCTTGGCCTCCATGCTGGCGCAAACAAAGATGGTGAAGGGCTTCTGATCGGCCAAAAGGATATCGGCGTTGCGGCCCACGATGACGCAATCCTTGCCGCGCTTGGCGATGCCCTCGATGACGCGGGTCTGCTCCTGCAAAAGGCTGATGTGAGCGGACTGCATCATGCCGATGGTGGAAAAGGAATTGTGGAAGGTCAGCGGCACGCGCTGGCTGACGCCGCTCTCCAGGGCCTTTTCCACATAGTTTTCATCAAGGCCCTTGGCCTCGGCGATGGCGGCGATGATCTCGCGGTCATAATAATCGAAGCCCAGGATATCGGACAGGCGCTTTCCCAGTTCGCGGCCTCCGCTGCCGAACTCGCGGCTGATGGTGATGATTTTCATATATTTCCCCTCCTTCTGAGGTTTTTTCCTGGTTTTATTATACCGCGAAACCGTCCTGCCGTCAAACAAAATTTCCCAGCCGAAGCTGGGAAGGGAGAGAATCATGATTTACCCATCCGATGACCGATCTGCGCTGCCAGGGCTGCCGCGCAGAGCAGCGCCCCCAGGGCGGGATAAACGACGGTCAGGGCATGGGACGTGCCGTAGATCTCCAGCGCCCCGCAAAACAGGCTACCCACCGTCCAGGCGGCCAGGCCTGCCCGCCACAGAGCGGCGGCCACGGGCGACAGATCGGAAAGCAGCAGGGCTGGCAATGCCCCGCCCGCCAGCGGGATCACAGAGGCGAAGGCCATATAATACGACCACACGCCATGGCCGAAATGCTCATAGACCGCTGCAAACAGGGCGCAGAAAAGAGACAGGAGCACATAGACCAGCGCTTTTCTGCGGAGGGTTTCAGAAGATGGCCACAATGTCGCTCACGCTCCTTTCGCTACTGCGGCGGCCCGAGGCGGTGGGATGGTTGACCAGCTGGCCCTGATAGATCATGGCCGAGGAGCCACCGCCATCCAGGTTATAGGCCGTGGTCGCCCCCAGGGTTTTGAGGAACTGAGCCAATTCATATAAGCTCAGGCCCTCGCTTTCCGCGGTGCGCCCGTCCGCCACCACAAACAGATAATGCAGCGGCCCCACCTGGGCCAGGGCGGTGCGGGGATTGCTGGCCATGGCCCGGCCCACCTCGTCATTTTCGTCCACCAGGATCTGTCCGTCGGACAGCAGCCCCGGGCCGAAGGAATAAACCTGCATCGCCCCCGCGTCCAGCAGGGCTTGGGCGGTGACGTCGCTTTCATTGATGATGGAAAAATCGCCGTTGGCGTCGATGACCAGATCCTCCTGGCCGGCTTGTCCGCGGCTGCGGTAGAGGACGCCGTTGCGGATCACATAGCCCTTTTCCCGGGCCCCGTAATAATCGCCGTTCACCGCCAGCAAAGCGCCCGTGCGCTCGGCCATGGAGGAGGGCGTCTCGGTGACGTTGCGCCCATAGGCGTCCTGGGCCAGCACGGCGGCCAGGGCGTCGGGATCGGCCAGCTGCACATCCGCCACGTAGACCGTGGTGTTCTGCACCCGGTAGGAGATCAGGTCGACGGCGGTCTCATCCGCCGTGGAATAGGATATTTCGGGGACAGGCTGGGTTTCCCCATATACATGCGTGATTACAAAGGTATCCAGGGCCAACCAGACCGTAAAGCCTGACAGGGCCAGGGTATAGAGGATGCCGAACCATTTCCGCTTCGCGTTTTTCATTTATTCACCTCCAGTATGGACAGACGGGGAGAAGAAGCCTCTCCCCGTCCTGTATTCGATTACTTGCGCCGACCGCCGCCGGGATTGCCCCAGCCCGGATTGCCGCCGGGCATCTGACCACCGGGCATTTGCTGCTGTCCGCCGGGCATCTGCTGCTGTCCGTCGGGCATCTGGGGCATGCTGTCGGGTGCTTGCTGCTGCCGATTCCAGCCGCCATGACCGCCGCCCACCCCCCAGTTGCCGGAGCTGCCGTTGGCTACGGCGCTGACGGTCACCTGGACGCTGCCGGTATCATTGGACACGGTGTAGGTTTCGCCGATCTGCAGCTCGGGGCTGCTGATCACCACGCACTGGTAATTCTTTTCTACATCGCCGGTGAGAAGCACTTTGCCATTGGCGTCCGTAACGGTGATCGTCCCCGCGCCGCCGGTCAGATTGGCCATAAAGGATACCTGAGTGGAAGCGCTGCCGAAGGTTTCCGCCATGCCGTACGCCCCGGCCGCAACGACGGTGCCGCCATTGACGCTCCCCGTGCCGTTATAGTCCAGGGCGCTGTTGCCGCTGTTGGTGGAGCCGGACACCACCACGGTGCCGCCGTTGACGGTCAGATCGCCATTGGCGTCGATGCCGTCGCCGTCAGCGTTGACATAAAGGGTACCGCCATTGACGGTGATGCTGGAGCCATCGGAGGCGAACATATCGTTTCGTCCAAAGCCGCTGCCATCGTTGCCGCCGGAGGAATTGACGCCGTCGTCGCTGGCGCGGACGCGGATATCCCCGTCGTTGATCGTGATCGCCGCGGCCTCCAGGCCTTCGTAGCTTTCGGTGATCTGGATGGTGCCGCCGTTGATCGTCAGGGCATTGTCGGCGTGCATGCCGTCGTCGCCACTCTGAATGGTGATGTTGCCGCCGTAAACCGTCAGGTCGCCATCGGTGTGAAAGGCGTCGTCGGAGCTGTTTACGGCAATATCGCCATCCAGGAGGATCAGCCGCTGCTTGGCCTTGATCCCCTTGGCGCTGGAGGAGGTATCCTCCGCGTCCGTGTTGCTGCTATACTGATTCCAGCCGCCCCGGCCAAAGCCCCTCCAATCATCGGTATGGGCTTCGCCGTTGGCCGCCCCGCCGTTGACGGTGAGATCAAAGGCGCCGCCCGCGATAAGCACATAGCCCTTGCCCTCGTCCTCGGACTTGGCGCGGATGGCGTCCCTGCCGGAAACGACGGTGAAGCTGCCGTCGGCAATGCGCACGCTGTCGTTGGCGTCGATGCCCCGGCCCTCCGCCGTAATGGCGTAGGTACCGCCGGTAACCTTCAGGTCGTCCTTGCCCACGATGCCGTGATTGGCGGAAACGACGGTCAGGGAGCCGCTGCCGTTCAGGGTGAGATCCTCCTTGGAGAAGATCACGCCGTCGATGTTGGTGCTTTCGTCAAAGGAAGTGGAAGAGAGGGTATTTTGCGTCCCCTCCGCCAGGGTAATGAACACCTTGTCGGCCTTTTCCACATAGATGGCGGCGTTGTTTTCAGCCGTGATGGAAACGCCGTTCAGCACCAGCTGCACCTTGGCATTGTCATCCGCGCTGACGGTGACCGTGCCCTGCATGTCGCCGGAGAGCACATAAACGCCCGCTTCGGTGATGCTGACCGCCGTCTGGCCGTTCAGATCGATGGCCGACGTCTCCCCGGCATCCCAGGCGCCGGAGAGGTCGCGGTCGGAAAAGTAATCGGAAAGGCTGATCTCCTCAGCGTTGCTGACCGAGCAGGCGCTCAGGGCCAAAGCGCAGATCATGAGGATCGTCCAAAGCTTTTTCATGGTTTTCCCTCCAGGATCACAGGTCGGACGCCGCGCCGGCCGCCTGGGCCAGGGTGATTTCCAGGTTGCCATTGTGCAGGCGCAGTTGGTCGATCATGTCCTTCTCGCTGACGCCGGGCTTCATGGTCAATTCGTAGCG
>JAFUHB010000218.1 GCA_017469085.1 Clostridia bacterium | reverse complement strand
CGGCGAGAGCGAGTGGAACATGCTGAACCTGTTCACTGGCTGGACCGATGTGGACCAGAGCGAAAAGGGCCACGAGGAAGCCAAGGCCGCCGGCCAGCTGCTGAAGGCCGAGGGCTATGATTTCGACGTGTGCTACACCTCTTACCTCAAGCGCGCCAGCCACACCCTGTATCACATCCTGGACGAAATGGACCGCGCCTGGCTGCCGGTGATCAAGAGCTGGAAGCTGAACGAGCGTCACTACGGCGCGCTGCAGGGCCTCAACAAGAGCGAAACCGCTGAGAAGTACGGCGAAGACCAGGTGAAGATCTGGCGCCGCTCTTTCAATATCAAGCCGCCGGTACTGGATCCTTCTGACGATCGCAGCGCGCACAAGAATCCTGCATACCGCGACGTCGATCCCGCGCTCATCCCGAATAACGAGAGCCTGGAGACCACCATCGAGCGCGCAGTCCCCTACTTCAACGAAGTGATCAAGCCGCAGATGCAGGCGGGCAAGCGCGTCATCATCGCCGCGCACGGCAACTCCCTGCGTGCCTTAGTCAAGTACTTCGACAACATCAGCGACGAGGACATCATCGGCGTCAACATCCCCACCGGCGTGCCGCTGCTCTATGAGTTTGATGACGATTTCAAGGTCATCCGCAGCTACTACCTGGGCGACCAGGAAGCGCTGAAGGCCAAGATGGAAGCCGTCGCCAACCAGGGCAAGAAGAAATAATCGAAGCGTATAAAGAAGAAGGACCGCACGGTTTGCGGTCCTTCTTCTATGTAAAGAGGAGAGAAATGGGCTGTTTCTTGAGGCGGATGAAATCAGGCTTCCCGCTTCTTCCCCATCAGGGAGCGCAGGAGATAAGTCACCACCACGCCGACGGCGATCAGCAGGAAGACCGCGCTGATGGGCGAGGTCAGGAAGGGAACGAAGCTGCCGCCCGTGCGCATGAGGCCGCGGCGGTAGTTCACTTCAGCCAGAGGCCCAAGGATGAAGCCGAGGATGAAGGGCGTCGTGGGCACGCCGAACTTCTTGAAGGCGAAGCCGATGGCGCCGAAGATGAGGCAGGCGATGACCTGACTCATGTTGTTCTTCAGAGCGTAGGCGCCGATGGTGCAGAGCACGAAGACGCAGGGCAGCAGGATGTACTTCGGGATGGTGAGCAGCTTCACGAAGACGCGCAGACCGAAGAACTCCATGAACAGCATGATGACCGAGCAGACCAGCATGGCGGCGAAGATGCCGTAAACGATGTCCGCCTGGTTCTGGAAGAGCAGCGGTCCGGGGGTGAGGCCGTGGAGCGTCAGCGCGCCCAGCAGCATGGCCGTGGTCGTGTCGCCGGGGATGCCCAGGGTCAGCAGGGGCACCATCGCGCCGCCGATCGTCGCGTTGTTGGCCGTCTCGGAGGCCACCACGCCGTCGATGCGGCCCGTGCCGAACTCCTCGGGGTGCTTATCCGAATTCTTGGCCACCGTATAGGCCAGCATGTTGGACGTGCCGCCGCCGATGCCCGGCAGGATGCCGATGCCCATGCCAATCAGCGCGGAGCGAAGCGCATTCCACCATTGTCCGGCAAATTCCTTCATAGTAAAGCCGAAGCCCTTGATGCCCTTCATGCTGGGCTGGGTCACGACCTCTTCATCCTTGTGGTGGCTGGTCTCGGCCGCGGCGATGATCTCGCCCACCGCGAACAGGCCCACCATGACTGCCAGCATGTCAAAGCCGCCCTTGAGGTTGGTGTTTCCGAAGGTAAAGCGCGCCGTGGCCTCGATGGGGTCGGTGCCCACGGTGGAGAACATGAAGCCGATCACACCGGCGATGATGCCCTTGATCATGTTCCCGCTGGACAGCGTAGCGATCATGGTCAGGGAGAAGATGGCGATGGAGAAAAACTCATAAGGGCCGAAGTTGATGGCCACCTTCGCGATCTGGGGAGACAGGAACATCAGCAGCACGGTGCTGAAGATGGTGCCCAGGAAGCTGAACACCACGCCGATGCCCAGCGCCTTGGCCGCCTGCCCCTTTTTGACCATCGGATGGCCGTCAAAGCAGGTGGCGACGGAGGACGGAGTACCGGGGATGTGCAGCAGGATGGCGGAGATCAGACCGCCCGAGATCGCGCCGATGAACAATGCCATCAGCAGGGTCATGGCGTCCGTAGAAGCCATGGCGTAGGTCACAGGCAGGAACAGGGCGATCGCCATCGTGGCGGAAAGCCCAGGCAGCGCGCCGAACACAATACCCACGGCCACACCCACCAGCATCAAAAAGATCCCTGTGGGCGTCAATACAGCGGCAAAGCCGGTCGCAATCAAAGAACCGACGGACATATTTTTGTTCCTCCCTTCTTAAAAGCCAAGCAGCGCTTCGATCGGCCCGCGGGGCAGCAGCTGAGACAGCCCAATGCGGAAGGCCACAAACACCAGCGCCGTGAACACCACCGCGATGACCGCGAACAAAAGCAGGTTGCGTTTTTCGGTCGGGGCCAGGATGGTGATCTGAAGGAACAGGAAGATGATGGTGGAAAGGATAAAGCCCAGGTTGGGCAGCAGCACGATATACAGCACCATCGCCGCGAAGGTCAGCGTGACGGACAATAGGTCCACCCGGCTCATTTTTTCGCCTTGGACCTCGCCAGCGGCGCGGAGCTTGCGAATGCCCTGCAAAATCAACAGGATGGACAGCACGCCAAGCACGACGCCCAGCAGCGTCGGGATGATCCGCGCGCTGGCGTAGGATGGGGTCAGCTTGGGCCGGGTCTTGATCTGGCGGGCGTAGACCGTGTACGCGACGCTCAAGGCCAGCATCACGACGCCCAGGACCAGGTCTCTGCATTTCTTGAAGCTCATACGTTTCCTCCTTTGTGTGAGCGGATTCTATTTAATCAAATCTTCGCAGTTCCCATGCCAAAGCGGTTAAGATCCGGTAAAGCTTACCATCGGCCCGTCCAGGGAGTTTCAGACCATCCGTCGCGTTTCAAATCGAGCCGAGCGGTTTAATTTTATTTCAAATCATTTCATCGATATTTCATTTTGAAATGAACATGTTTCATTCGTCCGTCACGAAGCGGTAGCCGACCCCCAGCTCGTTCAGGATAAAACGATTGTCCCCCGGACGCTCGCCCAGCTTGCGCCGGATATTGGCCATGTTGACCTGGAGCTTCTTGACCCCGCCGACATCCGTCGGCCCCCATACCTCCCGGATCATGGCGGCATAGGTCAGCACCCGGCCGCTGTTGGCAACCAGGAGGGAGAGGATGTTGAATTCGATCTGCGTCAGCCGTATCTCCTGCCCATCCACATAAACCCGTCGCAGGTCATGATCCAGCGTCAGTCCGTTGATCTGGATCTTTCCCGCGCTCTGCTGCCCGCCCGCGGGCCGGCGGGCCGCCCGCAATTCCGAGCGGAGGCGAGCCAGGAGCTCGACGGTCGAAAAAGGCTTGGTCACATAATCATTCGCTCCCTCGTCCAGCGCCTCCACCTTGTCGTTTTCCCCCAGCCGGGCGGAGAGCACGATGATCGGACAGGCCGAGGCCTGCCGGACGGCGTGGATCAGCCGCCTGCCGTCCTGATCGGGCAGGCCGAGGTCCAGCAAAATCAGGTCGGGCAGGTGGGAGGAAAACATCGCAAGCCCCTCGGCGCAGGAGGAAGCGTTCAAAGGAGCATAGCCCGCCGCCTCGGTCACGGCGGTCAGCAGGGAACGCATCTGCCGGTCGTCCTCCACGATCAGGAGCTTATAACGGTTGCTGCTCATCCTTGAATCCTCCCCGGCTGCGGTGTCCTTTTTTCAGCACCAGTATAGCATAGCAAACGGCCCGGCAGGACGCGTCAGGCGCCCGCCAGGCCGTTTCTTAGCGGATTCTTGGCTGGTTTATCATCAAATTTCTTTCATAAGCACGTGTCTTAGATGGCCGCCGTACTTTTCCTTGGTGCAGAGGATTTGATAGCCGTTGGCCTGCACGCTCTTGAGGCTGGGCGGGTTATGCGGGGATACCGTACACATGAGGTATCGGATGCCAGTGCCCCGGAGCTCCTCCTCGGCAAATCGCAGCATCCGCTTTTCCAGGCCGTGGCCGCGGTGCTCTGGCGCGACGGCGGCGGTGTCCATCAGGGCCACTCTGGCGCGCTGTTCCTGGGAAAAGCCGACGTCATAGCCCAAGTTATCCTCTCTATCCCCCGGCACGCAGACAATCAGTATCCCGGCCAGCGCCCCGTCCCTGGCCCGCGCCGTCACGCCGAAGCCCGTACCCGCCAATTGGGCGTGAAACCAGACCTCGTCCATGTTTTCGACAGCGAACACATCCTGATCGGGCAAAAGCTCATAGACGCGCCGCATCAGCGCGTACATAGCCGGGATTTCATCGAGCTCCGCCCGGCGCAGGCAATAATCCTGTTCCATTTAGATTCCCTCAGCGCCGGAGCAGCCGGACATCCTGCCCGCTCAGCATCACCAGGCGGCAGCAGGCAACATCCAGCAGGCGGGAGGATATCCGCTCCGAATAGCGCTTTTTGATCTCGTTCATCGTCAGGTTGGTGCTGATCACCATCGGCAATCCCCGGCTGCGCCGGCTGTTGATCAGGTTAAACAGCTGCTCGAGCGTGATATTTTCCATCATGGGCTCCATGCCCAGGTCGTCCAGCAGCAGCAGCTCCGAGGAAAACAGCCGGTCCGTCCCGTCCTCCCGACCGAAGTAAGCGTCCCGCATCAGCCGCACCGCGTCATAAGAGGAAACCAGCTCGGCCGTATGCCCCCGCTCCCGCAGGCGGCGTGCAATGCAGCTGAGCAAATAGCTCTTGCCCAGGCCGCTGGAGCCGCTGAGGAGCAGATCGGGCGGGGACTGGCTGGGGAAAGCATCGGCATAGTCCTCGCAGACCTGGCGGACCCGCTTCATCAGCTGGCGCTGCGTGATGCTCTGGCCCTCCAGGGGCGTATCAGGGAACAAGTCCTCGTCAAAGGCCTCAAAGCTCTCCCGCCAGGTGCTCACCCGGTCCTCCAGCTGGGCCGCCCGCGCCTTGAAGCAATCGCACTCGCGGCGGACGGTGTCCCCCATGAGCCCGGTATCCCGGCATTTGGCGCACCGATACACCGGCTCCAGATAGTCCGCCGGAAAGCCGTCCCTCAGCAGCCGCTCGCGGATGCGGGCATTATAATCGGCCATCATATCGACCGGGCTGCCCTTTTCCTGCCCGTTGGCCGCGCGGCGGCAAAAATCGAGCACCATTTGATGGCGTTCCGTCATCAGCCACCCCAATTCCGGATCGCGGGCGCGGACCTCCTCCTTGCGCCTCGCCTCCTCTTCGGCGTTTTTTTCACGCTGCAGGCGATATTCCGTCATGATCGCCTGATATTGCTCCTGCGTCATTTTGTCGCATCCTCCTGATACAGGTCGTAGCCGCCGACCAGGCGTTCCAGCTCGCCCTCCTGATAATCGCGCTGGGCGTACCGCTGCGCCGACACCTGGCGTTCCGTTCCGCCCGACTTGGGCGCGGCGGGGCGCTCGCGCAGCAGGGCCTCCGCGCCCTCCCGCGTGGTAACGCCCGCCTTGAGCCAGCTCTCGGCCACCTTTTTGACATATCGCATTTTCACGCCCTCCGCGCCTGCTCCCTGCTCGGCCGCCAGGAGCAGCATATCATCCTGCGCGCCCGCCGCCCGCCATTTTTCCAGCGCGGCGCGATCGGCGGCCGTGGCGCGGCCCGTATGCCCGCAAGCCTCGTACAGGCGGTACAAAAAGCCGTCCAGCTCATGGATATGATCCAGGTATGCGCTGACCTTTTCCCCGTCCGTCAGGCCCTTTTCCTGCCATGCGCCCAGCAGCCGCTGCAGGTTGACCAGGTCGTTCTTGCCGACCGACCGGCACTCCCGCGCGGCGATCACGATCACGTCATGCGGCATGGTTTCCTTCAACTGCCGGTAAATGGGCTTGACCGCCTGTGCGGTGGCCCGGATGCCCAAGGCCCCGATCACCTCGGCGATTTGGGCGGTCTCCTCGTCCAGCAAACGGATGGTGTCCGTCACCCGATCCTCCGTCATGGGCTCGTCGTCAGCACGAAGGCCGGCCAGGATACCGTCCAGATATTTGAAGGAAGGATTGGTCCCCGCCGTCGTCCGCTGGCAGGCGGCCAGGACCGCGTCCTGCTCGTATCCCCAATCCTTGGTCCATTTGCGGTAGAGGTTGAGCTCGTCCTCCGTGGGTTGGCGGCGCAGGCCCAGCCGCCGCAAAACCGCCTTCGCGCCGGTCCGCACAGCCTCCTCCACGCTCAGATAGCTGTCGGCGTCCTCGGCGTCCAGCACGCCGTCCATGCGCATCCGGGCCGCCAGCTCCTGCGCCCGGGCAAAGCTGAACTGCGTGCCGCTTAAAACGCGCATATGGCTCAGCAGGGTCAAAACGGCATCCTCGGTCAGGCCGAGGTCCTGCACCCACTCATAGGCCATGGCGATCTCACTGGGACGCACCTTCCTGCTGTCCCCAAACAGAGCGTAGACGCTTTCGGAAAAGGCAACGAACCGCTCGTCCACCCTCGGCGCGGCATCCTGCCCGGTCAGGGCGCGCTGGACCGCTGAGTACAGTCGATAACGAGGCTCCCCGCCGCCAATCAAGCTGATCAGGCCACGGCGCTCCCAATAGCGCAGCGCCGCCTCGGCCTGCGCCTGATCCAGCCCCAGCTCATGGGCCAGCTCGGGCACGCCGCAGGCGTCGCCGGGAATACGACTGTGATACAGCGCCGACAGGTAGACCTTCACATAATCCCCCTTGGCGGCAGGCATATACTCAGTCAAAAATATATTTTCTATCGCGGTGACGCCGAAATACAGCGCCTGGCCGTCCGTCTCAAACATGGCCATTCTCCTTTTCCGCCTTCATAGCGCTCAACTGGGACAGGATCACCGCCGTCAGCATCAGGCCCGAGCCGATCAGCGCCCGAAGGCCCATCCGCTCGCCCAGCAGCAGCGCGCCGAACAGCGCGCTGAACACCGATTCCATCGACAGGACGATGGCAGCATGCGCCGGGTTCGCGTCCCGCTGACCGACCGTCTGGAAGGTATAGCCGTGCGCGGTCTAAAAAACGCCGACATACAAAATCTGCCACAGCACAGGCAGCACGTCCGACAGGCGCTGCCCCTCGAGGGCCGCCGAGCACAGCAGGCACAGAAGCCCGCAGCAGCCGAACTGCACCGCGCACAGCCACATTGGGGAAACATCGCCCGCGAATCGATCGGTAAAGAGGATGTGCAGCGCCCAGAAAACGGCGCATAGGAGAATGTAAAAATCCCCCGCGGAGAGGGAAAAGCCCTCCTCCGTGCCGCACAGCAGGTACAGGGCGGGCACGCTCAGCAGCAGGGCCAGCCAGGTGCCAAGACTCGTCGTTTTGCCGAAAAACAGCCGTCCCAGAATGGGCACCAGCACGACATACAGCGCCGTCAGGAAGCCGGCGTGCCCGGCGCTGGTCAACTCCACGCCCTTTTGCTGCAACGTGGACGCCGCCAGCAGGATCAGGCCGATCAGGACGCCGGGCTTAAAAGCGCGTTTCAGTTCCCTCTGCCATCTCCGTCCCGCCCGCAAGTCGGACAGCAGCGCGATCGGCGCGAGCACAGCCGTGCCGATCACATACCGCCACGCTCCCATCGTAAAGGGCGACAGACTGCCCGCCGCGTCCCGCTGGGCAGAAAAGGCCAGACCCCAGATCGCCGCCGTCAGGAGCAGGATCAGCAGCGAACGCGTTTCCTTGGATTTCAAGCCGTTACCTCAGATTCAGGGGATCATCCCCGGATTGCCCGTTCAGTATACCACGTTTTGTCGAGGCTTGACAATGATCGCTTGATCGCGCAGCGCAGAAATCTGCCGTCCGAATAGAATTTACAGGCGGCGCCTTTTCTGATACAATCATGGTGGGAGTAAAGCGGACGCTTCGCCCGCGCCTTTCAGACCGGTTTTTCCCCATCGATTTCAGGGAGGCCCTATGTCCTTCGTCAATTTGCATCTGCATACCGAATACAGCCTGCTGGACGGCGCGTGCCGCATCAAGGGGCTGGTTGCCCGACTCAAGGAGCTCGGGCAGGACGCCTGCGCGATCACGGATCACGGCGTGCTGTACGGCGCCGTGGACTTTTACACCGCCATGAAGGACGCGGGCCTGCATCCGGTCATCGGCTGCGAGGTCTATGTAGCAGAGGACATGCATGTCAAGCGCGAGCGGGATTACAGCCACCTGATCCTCCTGTGCGAAAACGAAACCGGCTATCGCAACCTCTGCCTGATGGACTCGCTGGCCTTCACCGAGGGGTTTTATTATAAGCCGCGCATCGACTACGCCCTGCTGGAAAAACATCACGAGGGGCTGATTGCGTTGTCGGCCTGCCTGTCCGGCGACCTGCCGCGCGCCCTGCTGGACGGCCGGTACGAGGACGCGCGGGCCTATGTCGAAAAAATGAAGCGCATCATGGGACCCGAGCATTTTTATATTGAGCTGCAGGATCATGGCCTGCCGGACGAGAAAACCGTCCTGCCCCGCCTGATCTCCATCGCGGAACAGACGGGCGTCCAGACGGTCGTCACCAATGACTGCCATTACCTGACGGAGGCCGACGCCGACGCGCAGGAGGTGCTGATGTGCATCCAGACCGGCAAAACCCTGGAGGACGACCGGCGGATGCGCATGGACACCAAAGAAATGTATGTCAAATCCGAGGCGCAGATGAAGGCGCTGTTCCCCGGACACGAGGACGCGGTTGACCGCACCGCGGAGATCGCAAGGCGCTGCCGGGTGGATTTTGATTTTCATACGATCCACCTGCCCAAATTCCCTGTACCCGATGGGGAAACCGCCGAGAGCATGCTGCGCCGTCTTTGCGACGAGGGGCTCAAAACGCGTTATCCCGATGATCAGGAGGAGGCGCGGGAACGCCTGGATTATGAGCTCCGGGTCATCAGCCAGATGGGATATGTCGATTACTTCCTTATCGTGTGGGACTTTATCCACTACGCCAAGACCCACGGCATCATGGTGGGGCCAGGCCGCGGCAGCGGGGCGGGCAGCATCGTAGCCTATTGCCTGGACATCACCGAGTTGGATCCCCTAAAATACCAGCTGCTGTTCGAGCGCTTCCTGAACCCCGAGCGCGTGACCATGCCCGATATTGACGTGGACTTCTGTTACGAGCGCCGCCAGGAGGTCATCGATTATGTGGCCCGCAAGTACGGCCAGGACCACGTCAGCCAGATCATCACCTTCGGCACGATGGCCGCCCGCGGCGTCATCCGGGACGTGGGGCGCGTGCTGGGCTTCAGCTATCAGGAGACCGACCAGGTGGCCAAGGCCATCCCCATGGACCTTGGGATGACCCTCCGAAAGGCTTTCGACATCAGCAAGGAGCTTCGCGACCTGATCGAGGGCGATCCCCGGATCGAGCGGCTGTATAACACGGCGCTGACGCTCGAGGGGATGCCCCGCCACGCAAGCACCCATGCCGCCGGCGTCCTGATCACCGGCGAACCGGTCACCCACTTCGTGCCCCTGCAGACCAACGACGATGTGGTCACCACCCAGTACCCGATGGGCGTCATCGAAAAGCTGGGCCTGCTCAAGGTGGACTTTCTGGGTCTACGCACGCTGACCGTCATCCGGGACGCGCTGGACCTGATCCGCCAGCGCGGGATCTCCATGAAGCCGCAGGATATCCCGCTGGACGACCCCGAGGTGTATGAGATGATCTCCGCCGGGGATACCGACGGCGTTTTCCAGCTGGAAGGGGGCGGCATGCGCTCCTTCCTGACCGGCATGCAGCCCAAATGCTTCGAGGACATCATCGCCGCCATCTCCCTCTACCGGCCTGGGCCGATGGAGTCCATCCCCCGCTATATCGAAGGCAAGCAACATCCCGAGCGCGTGCATTATGAGACGCCCCTGCTGGAGCCCATCCTGTCCGTCACCTACGGGTGCATGGTATATCAGGAGCAGGTGATGCAGATCGTGCGCGACCTGGCCGGCTATTCCTATGGCCGCAGCGACCTGGTGCGCCGCGCCATGGCCAAGTAAAAGCACGACTTGATGGCCCAGGAAAAGGAATATTTCAGCCACTGCAAGGTGGAGGCGGACGGCACGGTGTCAGTTCCCGGCGCGGTGCGAAAGGGCG
>JAFUHB010000217.1 GCA_017469085.1 Clostridia bacterium | reverse complement strand
CAAGGACGTGCTGGAAAATCCCGACCTGATCAGCCGCACCGTGCTGGACAAGGGCCTGGACGCCGGCACCGCGTTTGAGATCCTGTCCATCGACATCGCGGACGTGGACGTGGGCCGCAACGTCGGCGCGCAGCTGCAGATGGATCAGGCGGAGGCCGATCGCCGCATCGCCCAGGCCAAGGCCGAGGAACGCCGGGCCATGGCCGTCGCCCACGAGCAGGAAATGAAGGCCTCCGTGCAGGAGATGCGCGCCAAGGTCGTCGAGGCCGAGGCGCAGGTGCCGCTGGCCATGGCCGAGGCCCTCAAGAGCGGCAAGCTGGGCGTCATGGACTATTATCAGATGCAGAACACCATCGCCGACACCGAAATGCGCAACGGAATCGCCCACGCCGCCGCTCCCAACGCCGGATCGGCTGCCGAGGCTAAGAAAAAGTAACGGCTTCCCCTGTGCCTATTCAAGGAGGTGAAGCGATCGGATGGAAGCGATCGTCATCTGGATCTTTGTCGCCCTGATCGCTCGCATGGTCAGCCAGGGCAAAAAGAAAGCGGCGCATCCCACCGGTAAGGCGGTGCATCCCGCCAGCAAAGCGGGCGCGGCGACCGCAAAGGCCTCGCCCAAGCCCCAGGAAAAGCCGGTACCGCAGCGCGTGACACCCCTTCATGAGCTTGCGGAAAAATCCCACGAGCTTTCCGCCTCCTGGAGCGAGGAGGGCGGCGGGCCCACACACCGCGGCAAGGACGGCACCCTGCACCCGACCGAGCGCAGGCCGCTTTCCCCTGGCCAGGCCGAAGCCCTGCACGAGGGCGACGACCCCTGCCACGCCTACATGCTGGACGACTCCGTCCTGCCCGTGTGCCCGGACGATGAAGAAAGCGCCGCGCCGACCGAAGCGGGCTTCTCCCTCGCCTTCACCGCGGACAGCGTGGTGAACGGAGTGATCATGAGCGAAATACTCAATCGAAAAAAGCGGAGATCTTCCCTCCGCCCTTAGCGTAAAATACAGCCACATCACAACATGCACGCCGCCGTCCGGACTTCGATCGGCTCCCTTTATCCCTGCCGAACCGGACGGCGGCGCGTTTTTTGTAAAGGGCCTGTTTTCTGGTCGGCTCAAGTTATTTTTGCGCCTGCCGCCAGATGCTTTCGTCCTGCTTTTCCAGGCGCGCCGTCCGCGCCTGCTCCTCCGTATCCCCGGACTCATCGTAGCCGTCATAGGGCGCTTTGGGGTCGTGGGGCTTTTGCTTATGCAGGGAATTGCATACCTTGTCCTTGTGCGCGAAGGCAAAATCCAGCTGATCCGTCCACCCCGTATGCCCGGTGATGATCTTGGGCGACAGCCCGCGATCCCGCAGCCGCCGCTCCAGCGCCTTCAGGGAACGCTTTGCCAGCTCATTGTCCTCCGCCAGGGAATTGATAAAGCTGTAACCCCCGTCCGCGCCGAACCACAGGGTATCCCCCGTGAACAGATAGGCGTCGTCGATCAGGTAGACCATATGTCCCCAGGTGTGCCCGGGCGTCAGCAGGCACTCGACCTTGATCCCCTCGATATCCAGGACCTGCCCGTCCCTGAGCAGCACCTTTTCGTTGTCCGTCCGCACCATGGGCAGCTTATACAGGCCGAAAATCACCTTGCGCCGCGTTTCCCCCGTCAGGTATCTGTTCTCAATGTCGCTCAGATACAGCGTCGCCTGCTTGAACAGACCGTCGCTGTCCCTTTCCACCGCGCCCACGTGATCGGTATCCTGATGGGTGATGAGAATGTGCCGGATGCCGGCGGGATCGATGTCCAGCCAGCCCATCTTTTCCCGCAGACGGCCGTAATTGTATCCCGCGTCGATCATGATCGTGACGCCGTTTTTGGTATAGAAAAAGATATTGGCGATCCATTCGCGCACACAGGCGACGCGCTCGTCGATCCGTCCTGTGTTCAGGGGCTTAAAAATATCCTTCCCCCGATAACCGAGGCTCATAACCCGTTTCTGAAAGTTGGACGCTTGTTTAGACATGTCTCTCTCCTCTTTTCAGCTTGATGCGCCATCGATGATACGTTCCGCTGCCCTTGCCGGGGAATCATGCCGCAATGGGCTTCATCACGGCGACAGCGCAGGCGATGCGGCCCTCCGCCAAATAAATTCGCACATCCGTATAACCGGCCTCCTGAAAAAAACGGCGATAGCGCTCCACGGTGAACTGGCGCTTGAAATCCGCGCCGGCCTTCCCGACGGCGGAAACAAAACCACCGACTTTTTCCTGATCATCCCGGTTCATAGAGGTTGGGATGATCAGCGTGCCGCCCGGCCTGCAAACCCGATTCAGCTCCTTCAAAGCCGGGAGCGGTTCATCGAGCAGATGAATGACATTCCCCGCCACCACCTTGTCAAACGTCTGATCGGGAAACGTCAGCGAGGTGATATCCTCCTTCCGAAAGGTGATGTTTTCATATCTCCGGCAGTTTTTCTTCGCTCGCTTCAGCATCCCTTCGGAATAATCCGTCGCGGTAAGGCGGCGGCTCTTTTCCGCGATCACGGCGCTTAACATGCCAGTGCCGCAGGCACATTCCAGCACAACATCCTGCGGTTCAATCAGCTCCGACACGATATTGCGCAGCCTCTCGTGCGTTTTTCCGTTGATCACATGCACAAACAGGTCGTAGACCCCAGCCACACGATCCCAGAACATCGTTCCCCTCCTCTCCATCAGGCACAGCTGCCCGGTGCCGCTCCTGCGCGCACATCAAAAGATTAATCTGCGTTTTATGGATCAGTTCATACGTTAGTCTAAACTAACACTTATGATTATAGTCCAAATCAGGAATTTGGCAAGCATAGAGTTAGAAGATTTTAACAAACAACACACTTGAGAATCATTGATCCTCATGATATAATGTTAAATGAATCTAACTTCTTGGATGAAGGAGGATTGAGGAATATGAGGATCATGGTATTCGGCGCGGGGGTGATCGGCTGCTACCTGACGCATGTGCTGTGCACGGCGGGGCATGACGTCAGCCTGCTTGCGCGCGGGCAGTGGAAGGAAACGCTGGAAACGCGCGGCCTTGCGCTGTCCCATCACCTGCAGCGCAAAAGGACGCTGGATCATCCGCATATCATCGATTCGATCGATCCAACCATCCGCTGGGACGCGGTGTTCGCGGTCATGCCCTATCATCAGATGCAGGCGGTTTTGCCCCAGTTGGCCAAGGCCGATACGGACCTGATTGTGCTGGTGGGCAATAATTTACGGGCAGCGGCCATGGAAACGGAATTGCGCGCGTTGTCCGAAACGCCCAAGGAAATCCTGTTTGCGTTCCAGGTGACAGGCGGCCAGCGCTTTGCGGATCACGCGGTAGTGGAGCGCTTCGGGCAGGCGGGGCTGGACATCGGCGCGCTGCACGGCCTTCCGTCCAACAGCGCGCGAGAAAGGCTGACGGTCATGTTCCGGGGGACCGGATATCAAATGCGTTGGCAGCCCGATATGGAGGCCTGGCTTTTCTGCCATCCGGCGGCCATTCTGCCGATCGTTTACCTTGTCTACGCCTGCGGGGGCGACCTTCGCCGCTCCACCGGGAAACAACGCAGGCAGATGCTGGACGCCTCCGCCGAGGCCTACGACGCGCTGAAAGCGCTGGGCATCCCCATTCTGCCAAAAAATGATGATCGTCTCTTCCGCCCCGGGCCGCGCCGAGCCGTGATGCGAATGCTGTACTTCATCATGGCAAAAACCTCCGTCGGCGATCTGATCGCCTGCGCTCACTGCCGCAACGCCGTCAGCGAAATGGAATGGCTGGACGAGGATTTTGCCCTGCTGATGAAAAGGCTGAAAAGTCCGCGTATGCCCGTATGGAACCAACTGAAAAGCGCCATGCCGACCTGGCAGGAAATACACCGAACGTATGACAGAAAGCGTGAAGCCAAATGAAGCTGGATCAAAAGGAATTTGACGCCATGCAAATGGGCTGGCGCAAATGGTATATCCGGAGGGTAGAGCTAAAAACCTTCAAGAAATTCGGACTGGAGATCAGTGGGAAGGACATCCTGGAGATCGGCTGCGGCAGCGGCTATGCGACTTCCCTCATTACCGCGGAGCATCCTGGAAGCTATACGGGGCTGGACATTATGCCGGAGCGGCTTGCCATCGCCCAAAGCAGAGAGCTTCTCAACGCGCGTTTTGTGGAAGGCAGCGCTGATGATCTGAGTATCTTTCCTCCTGAAAGCTTCGACGCGGTGCTGGATTTTTGCATCCTGCACCACGTCGAGGGCTGGCGCTCCTTCTTTGATGAATGTCACCGCGTATTAAAGCCGGACGGCAGTATCTATATCGCCGACCTCTCCAAGCGCTGCATCCACATCTGCGACGCCTTGTTTCACTGGAACCACGCTGAGGAAGCGCTGTTCACCCTCCGGGAATTTGAAGAGGAGGCGAACCGTCGCGGCTTTACGACCGTCCGTAAGGCCAACGATCTGGGCCTGGAGGGCTACTTCCGGTTTCAGAAAAAACAAGAATCATGAACACAATGCCAAAGTCACCCTGAAATCACAGGTGGGTTCCGTGATTTTAGGGTGTATTTTGCTTGCCCGCCGGTAGGATATGCGCTATAATAGGCTCCGCTGTCATTACGGCCGGAGGGGTTTTCATGAAGAATCGGGACGTTGCGCTGGCGCTCCGCTACGCGAAAAAATATTGGCTCAAATACCTGCTGGGCATCCTGGCTCTGTTCCTGGTGGACAGGGTCAATTCCAATCTGCCCCAGTATTCGGGCCGCCTGGTGGACGGCCTCAAGGAAGGCTCCTTAAACATGGACGGCGTCTGGCAGATCGCGCTCACCGTGCTCTTGATGGGCGCCGTCATTACCGTGGGAAGGTTCGGGTGGCGATACTTCCTGTTCGGCGCGGCCCGCTCCATCGAGCGGGACATCCGCGGCGACCTGTTTTCCCACCTGGAAACCCTTTCCATGCGCTATTTCAACGAGCATAAAACCGGCGACCTGATGGCCCATTTTACCAACGACCTGGGCTCCGTGCGCCAGTTGATGGGCATGACCGTTATCACCACCTTCGACGCCTCGGTGATGCTGATCCTGGTGCTCTACAACATGATCACCTATGTGAACGCCCGCCTGACGGTGGTCGCCGTGATCCCCATGCTGATTATCATCGTGGGCGACATCTTTTTCGGCAAGGCCATGCACAAGCGCTTCCTGGCCAAGCAGGAGGCTTTCTCCACCCTGACCGATCAGGCCCAGGAGGCCGTCAGCGGCATCCGGGTGATCAAGGCCTTCGTGCAGGAAAAAAAGGAGCTGCTGGCCTTTTCGCGCACCAACCTGTTCAATAAGGAAAAGAACCTGGGCGTCGTCCGCTTGGTCGCGCTGGCGATCCCCCTGCTGGAGCTGACCATCGGCGTTTCCATGCTGATCACCCTTTTGTACGGCGGCTATCTCGCGATTTACGGCGAAATCACCGTCGGGCAGTTCGTGGCCTTCAACAGCTACGTCGGGATGCTGGTCTGGCCGATGATCGCGGTGGGCGAATGCGTATCCTCCGTTTCCCAGGGACTGGCCTCCATGAAGCGCATCCGGCGGATCCTGGAGGCAAAGCCCGATATCGTGGATGAAGGCGACCCCGCCGTCACCCGCCTGTTGGGCGAAATCGATTTTGACCGCCTCACCTTCGCCTATCCCGGCGCGGAGGATCGGCCCGCCCTGAAGGACATCACGGTGCACGTGGCGCCCGGCGAAACGCTGGCCGTTATCGGACGCACCGGCAGCGGCAAGACCACGCTGGTCAGCCT
>JAFUHB010000216.1 GCA_017469085.1 Clostridia bacterium | reverse complement strand
TCATCTGTTCCCGGACCTCCTCCAAACTGCTGCATTCCATCTTGTCACCTCCCTACTTCAAAAAGTTCTCCAGCATGACCTTCCCATATTCGGTCAACACCGATTCCGGATGGAATTGGAAGCCGTAGATCCTCCTGGCCTCATCCGCAAACGCCGCGACGGGGCAGGTATCGGTGGAGGCGATCACGCGGAATCCCTCCGGCGGAACGGCCACCTGCCAGGTATGGCTCATCCAGCAATCGTTGACCACGTTGCAATCGGCGAACAGGATACATTGACGGTCCGGCCGAACGCTGGAAAGGCCGTATTCCCGCTTGGCCGCGCGCACGACCTGGCCTCCCAGCAGATGCGCCGTCAGCTGCATGCCGTAGCAGATTCCAAGCACCGGCACGCCCAAGGTGAAAACGCCCGGATCACAGCTGGGCGCGTCCGCATCCAGCACGCTGGCCGGTCCGCCGCTGAAAATAATGCCGATGGGCTGAAACGCGGCGATCTCATCCGCCGTGGCGCTGTAAGGCAGCACGTGGGAATACACATGCTCCTGGCGCACTCGTCGGGCAATCAGCTGCGTATACTGGCCTCCAAAATCCAGGATCACGACTGTTTGACGCACAATCAAGTCCTCCTCCGTTTAGTGCTGAATGATCAGCTTGATCAGATAGATGATTGCCAAATGGCCCGGATACGCCAAATACCCGATCCACCTGGGATAGCGGACGCGTTTGCCCCAATCAGGCAGGATGAAGGGAAGCGAAAGGATCGCCAGCGCCTGGATCCGGAAGATGGAAGTGAACAGCGTTCTGCCATACTTCGTCCAGGAATAAAGCGGAGCAAGAGGGACGCCAAACAGCGAGCGAAGCGTAGACGTATTCTCGCCCCAGAACAGGCAGAAGGCGATCATAAAAGCGGCGATCCCCCGTTTATCCCCTTTGACCAGGTACAGAAGGATGATCAGCAGTACGCCCTTCCAGCCGTAATCCATCTGCACAAAGCAGGGGCACAAAAGCGCAAGCGCCGGCGCCCAATACTGACTCAGCCAGCGCCGCTTACTGATCCCCCAGATCGCCAGCAGGCCGCAAAGCAGCGTCGCCATGATGCTGAGCTCATACCACTTGTGCCCCAGCGCCCGCATATAAAACGGCTGGGAAACGACTAATGCGATCAACATCCGCAAGACATACTTGGGGAAGCTCCTCGTGTACGCGCAGCCCACCGCCATGCACCAGGCGTAAATCGGGAAAGCAATCCGGCCCAATACCCGCATTTCCGTCATATTGTTGAATAACGCAACGCCGGTATGGTCGATCACCATAAAAATCAGCGCGACGACCTTCAAAAAAGCCGTGTTCGTATTGCCCGCGACCTTCTCCCTCGGAAGGGCGCTTTGCTCCCGTAGATCCGTCATACTGCCTCCGCTCCTTCAGATTCCCGCCTATGATAGCATGATTTGATCAAAAAATCATCAGCAAAACAAAGCGGATACAATATTTTGGAGCCGCCGGCGCAAGACCGGCGGCTCCAAATGCGGGTTTTGATTATTCGGTATACAGCGGACGCTTTTCGTAGGTGGTGTGCAGCAGCTCGTGCGCCCGATGGCTGTTGGGCTTGCCCAGATATTCGTCGTAGATCTGCTTGATCTCCGGGTTTTCGTGGCTCTTGCGCAGGGGCTTGTCGGCATCCTCCTGATAGAGGGCCTGCGCGCGCAGCACGCGGGGATCGCAGGTCATACGCACCTGAGACGGGACGATCGGCTGGCCGCCGCCGTTCACGCAGCCGCCGGGGCAGCCCATGATCTCGATGAAGGTATACTGCTTTTCACCGCGCTTGACCGCGTCCAGCAGCTTGGAGGCGCAGCCGGTGGAGTTGGCCACTGCCACGCTGACGGGCGTGCCGCCGATATCCACGGTCGCTTCCTTGATGCCCTCGATGCCGCGAACGGCCTGGAATTCGACATTCTCAAGCTTGGAGCCGGTGATGGTCTCGTAAGCGGTGCTCAGCGCCGCTTCCATAACGCCGCCGGTCGCGCCAAAGATGACGCCGGCGCCCGTGCTTTCGCCCAACAGGTCATCAAAGTCCTCGTCAGGCAGGGCGTTAAAGTCGATACCGGCCTGCTTGATCATCCGGGCCAGCTCACGGGTGGTCACGACGGCATCCACATCCGGATAGCCGTTGGCCGACAGTTCAGCGCGGCCCGCCTCGAACTTCTTGGCGGTGCAGGGCATGACGGAGACCACACGGATCTTGGCCGGGTCGATGCCGGCCTTCTCGGCATAATAGCTCTTGATCACGGCGCCCAGCATCTCGTGCGGGGACTTGCAGGTGGACAGGTTGTCCAGGAACTCAGGATAATAAGTCTCGCAATACTTGATCCAGCCGGGCGAGCAGGAGGTGATCATGGGCAGGACGCCGCCGTTTTGCAGACGGGCGATCAGCTCGTTCGCCTCTTCCATGATGGTCAGGTCGGCGCCGAAATCGGTATCAAATACCCGGTCAAAGCCCAGGCGGCGCAGCGCGGCAGCCATCTTGCCGGTGACCGAGGTGCCCATCGGAATGCCGAATTCCTCGCCAAGCGCGGCGCGAACGGCAGGCGCGGGCTGCACGACCACGTGCAGATCGGGATCGGCCAGGTAGCTCCACACCACGTCGGTGGAATCCTTTTCATGCAGCGCGCCAACCGGGCAGGCCGTGATGCACTGGCCGCAATTGATGCAGCCCATCTGGGCCAGCTTCATGTTCCAGGGAGATTCGATCGCCGTGTTAAAGCCGCGGTTGACCGGGCCGATCACGCCGACGTTCTGAACCTTGGAGCAGACCGCGACGCAGCGGCGGCACAGGATGCACTTGTTATTGTCGCGCACGATGCAGGGCGACGCGTCGTCGACGTCATACTGATTTTGCTTGCCGGCATAGGCGTCGCCGTTTTCCACGCCCAGGTCCTTGCACAGCTTCTGCAGCTCGCAGTTCTGGCTGCGCACGCAGGTCAGGCACTTTTTGTCGTGCGCGCTCAGCACCAGCTCCAGCAGCGTCTTACGGTAGGCGCGCAGCTTGGGCGTATTGGTCTTGACGTTCATGCCGTTGGTCGCGGGCAGCACGCAGGCGGCCTGCAGGGCGCGCCCGCCCGTCTCGACGACGCACATGCGGCACGCGCCGATCGCGTTGATATCCTTCAGATAGCACAGGGTCGGGATATTGATCCCCGCCTGCTTCGCGGCTTCCAGCACCGATGTGCCGGCAGGCACCTCCACCTGGACGCCGTCAATGGTTAAGGAAATCATCTGTTCACTCATTGTCTCTGTCCTCCCCTTAGACCCGTTCGATGGCGCCGAAACGGCACTTCTCCATGCAAGCGCCGCACTTGAGGCACTTGGCGGTGTCGATCTTGTGCTGATGCTTCACTTCGCCGCTGATCGCGCCGGCCGGGCAGACGCGCGCACAGGCGGTGCAGCCACGGCACTTATCGGTGATCACATACTGCAGCAAGGAGCGGCAGTGATGCGCCGGGCAGCGCTTTTCCTTGATGTGCGCTTCGTACTCGTCGCGGAAATAGCGGATGGTGGACAGCACGGGGTTGGGCGCGGTCTGGCCCAAGCCGCACAGGGCGGTCGCCTTGATGGCCTCGCCGAGGCTTTCCAGCTTCTCGATATCGCCTTCCTCGCCCTTGCCCTCGACGATGCGGTTCAGGATCTCCAGCATGCGGCGGGTGCCGATCCGGCAGGGAGCGCATTTGCCGCAGCTCTCATCGACGGTGAAGTCGAGGAAGAAGCGGGCGATGTCGACCATGCAGTTGTCCTCGTCCATGACGATCATGCCGCCGGAGCCCATCATGGAGCCGATCTGGATCAGAGAGTCGTACTCGATCGGGATATCGATATGCTCGGCCGGGATACAGCCGCCGGAGGGACCGCCGGTCTGCACGGCCTTGAATTTCTTGCCGTTGGGGATACCGCCGCCGATATCGTAAATGACCTTGCGCAGGGGCGTGCCCATGGGGATTTCGACCAGGCCGGTATTATTGATCTTGCCGCCCAGCGCGAACACCTTGGTGCCCTTGGACTTTTCGGTGCCCATCGACGCGAACCACTGGGAGCCCTTCAGGATGATCTGCGGAATATTGGCGTAGGTTTCTACGTTATTCAGCATCGTTGGCTGGCCGAACAGACCCTTGACGGCGGGGAACGGCGGACGGGGACGCGGCTCGCCGCGATGGCCCTCGATGGAGGTCATCAGCGCGGTTTCCTCACCGCAGACAAACGCGCCGGCGCCCAGACGGATGTGCAGGTCAAAGTCAAAGCCGGTCTCAAAGATATTCTTGCCCAGCAGACCATATTCCCGGGCCTGCTGGATCGCGGCGCGCAGACGCTTGACGGCGATCGGATATTCCGCGCGCACATAGATATAGCCCTCGGAGGCGCCGATCGCGTAGCCGGCGATCGCCATGGCCTCGATCACGCTGTGCGGATCGCCCTCCAGGATGGAGCGGTCCATGAAAGCGCCGGGGTCGCCCTCGTCGGC
>JAFUHB010000215.1 GCA_017469085.1 Clostridia bacterium | reverse complement strand
GTAGACGAGGCTCGGACTCGCGACCTCCACCTTGGCAAGGTGGCGCTCTACCAACTGAGCTACTACCGCATACAGCGGGGAAAATGGTGCGGGCGAAGAGACTTGAACTCATACGCCTTCCGGCACCAGATCCTAAGTCTGGCGCGTCTGCCATTCCGCCACGCCCGCACGGGTTACATCCCAAGGGATGGTGACCCATCGGGGATTCGAACCCCGGACACCTTGATTAAAAGTCAAGTGCTCTGCCAACTGAGCTAATGGGTCAGATTGGCTGGGGTGGCAGGGATCGAACCTACGAATGCGGGAGTCAAAGTCCCGTGCCTTACCGCTTGGCGACACCCCATCGCAGTTCGCCAAATGGAAGAAATGGGGTGGGTAGTGGGACTCGAACCCACGGCATCCAGAGCCACAATCTGGCGCTCTACCACTGAACTATACCCACCATGGTTGAGGGCTGGCGCGCCTGAAGGGATTCGAACCCCCGACCCACGGCTTAGAAGGCCGTTGCTCTATCCAGCTGAGCTACAGGCGCAAGCCGCGGAGCGTTTCCTCCGTCTGCGGGGGCTTATGTCCCGCTGACGATTTAGAATATTACCACCTTTTCCGAGGCTTGTCAACCGTTATTTTTCAAAAAAACGAATACCGGTCGATTATTTTTCTATTTTTTTCTGCCGCCCCGGTTTCCTCGCCAAGACTCAGGGCGCTTCCGCCCGGCTGCAATCAGTCAGCGATCAGAAACGCAATGGCGCAATTTCTCCGGCAAGGTGTATCATTGCGCCCTTGCTTCACAGCCTATTCTTTGCTATGATAACAGTGACAAATCGGGATTTGTGGAGGAAGAATATAATGTCGAAACACCTGACAGAAAAGATAAAGGAAATCAAAACGCCGGAGGACATGATGCAGTTCTTCGATGAGAATATTCAATATAGCTGCATCCATGTGGATGGCAAGAAATACATCGACAGTCTTGGCGGACATGATTTCCGAGAGAAGTTTCGAACTATGAGTCTTGAGAAATCGCTGGAGGAACAACTCGGTGGCTGTTTTGAGCAGGCAAATATTTCAAAATATGTTTACGACATGCTTGGTATTCCGTGTCATACCTTTTGCACCAGAGGCCATTCTGAAGAACATCCTGCACCGGATGATTTATATCTCGTTCACTGTTACGTGATCGGACAATGGGAGGATCGTTTTATCAATATAGAACATTCTGATGCAGAGAAACGTGGTATCTATGCCTATTACACGCTGGATGATGCTGTCCGGGCGATGGACGAGATTTTCTCTGAGAAGTTCAAGGTTCATGGTGCGACTGAAACCAGAGTGGATGAATATGTGGGATATATCCCCGGCGGAGCAACTTTTCTGGAATTCAATCAATTTGTGAAGGAAAATCTTGTAGTCAAATGATAAATCTCAGTTTATCGTTATCTGAACACAGCCCTTTTCTTCGATTCTTCTATTTCTTTTGCATCCCGCCGAAATCGTCTCATATATCAGGTACATATAGCTGTCTGCACGAAGGCGAAGACGGCGTCGCGAGCCCGACGCGGAACAATGAAACGGGACGAATCCTCGCGAACAGGAAGGAACAGGGACAATATCACCGGTACTGTGAATTTCAGCAGCAATAAAACGATTTTCCTTTCGGCATAATTGCCCTTTTCCTGGCCAAAGCGCCTCATATCGCATCTTCCTTTCATGGAAAAGAGCCGGACAAGGCGGGCATCTTAAGCCCGTGCCTGATCCGGCTCGCCATTTCTGTGTGCAAGCAAGCGGTATGATAGCGGTCCTACTGAATTCCTGTCAACCATTTGGGTCACAGAACAGGCATCAGCTTCGGCTCCGTCTCCGGCAGGAACAGAATCTTCTCCTCCTCCGCTGTGGCGCTGACCGTATCGCCCGCATGAATACGGCCGGACAGCACCTCCTCGCTCAGCGCGTCCTCCAAACGCCGTTGAATCACGCGGCGCAGGGGACGCGCGCCATAGACCGGATCAAAGCCCTCCTGTGCCAGGCGATCGATCACCGTTTCGTCGCAGGTGAGGGCAATGCCCCGCTCCTTTAGGCGCTTTTCAACGTCCGCCACCATAATAGCGGCGATCTCCCGCACATTTTCCTGCGTCAGCTGGTGGAAAACCACGGTCTCGTCGATACGGTTCAGGAATTCGGGGCGGAACATGTTTTTGACCTCCGTCAACACCTTGTCCTTCATGGAGGCATAGCTGAAATCAACGTCCGTCTTGGCCCCAAAGCCCAGCGAGCCACTCTTGATCATGCGGGCTCCCGCATTGGAAGTCATCACGATCACCGTGTTTGCAAAGGAAGTCACCCGCCCGGTGTTATCCGTCAGCCTGCCGTCCTCCAGGACCTGAAGCAGCATGTTGAACACGTCGGGATGCGCTTTCTCGATTTCGTCAAACAGCACGATGGAATAGGGCTTGCGGCGCACTGCTTCCGTCAATTGGCCTCCTTCTTCATAGCCTACGTAGCCGGGCGGAGAGCCGACCATGCGGGAGGCCGTGTGCTTTTCCATATATTCGGACATGTCCAGGCGAATGATCGCGTTTTCATCCCCAAACAGGGACGCGGCCAGCGCCTTGCACAGCTCCGTCTTGCCGACGCCCGTCGGGCCCAGGAACAGGAAGGAGCCCATGGGACGCTTAGGATCCTTGAGCCCGGCCCGCGCCCGGCGGATCGCCCGGCTGACGGCGCTGACGGCCTCCTCCTGCCCCACGATGCGCTCATGCAGCTCGCTTTCCAGGCGCAGCAGCCGCTCCGATTCATCCTCGGTGAGCTTAGCCGCGGGAATGCCTGTCCACTGTGCGACAACCTGGGCAATGTCCTCTCCGGTCACCCGTTCCCTAAGCTCCGCCTGGCGGGCGGCAAAGGCATCCTTTTCCTCCTGAATGCGCTGCTCCAGCTGGAGCTCAGCGGTGCGGAGCGTCGCCGCCTGCTCATAATCCTGGTTGTTGATCGCGGCCTGCTTCTCCTCGCGGACACTGGCAAGCTCCGTTTCCATCACGGAATAATCAGGCTGCTCCGGCAGCGTGCGCATCCGAACGCGGGAGGCGGCCTCATCCATCAGGTCGATGGCCTTGTCCGGCTCAAAGCGATCCTGGATATACCGGCGGGAAAGGCTCACCGCCGCCTCCAGCGCCTCGTCGGTGATCGTCAGGTGATGATGCTCCTCATAGAGATGGCGCAGCCCCTGCAGGATGCGCAGCGTATCGGCGTCATCCGGCTCCTCCACCATCACGGGCTGGAAGCGCCTGGACAGCGCCGCGTCCTTTTCGATATTTTTCCGATAATCCTCCACGGTGGTCGCGCCGATCACCTGGATTTCCCCGCGCGCGAGAGCGGGCTTGAGGATCCCGGCGGCATCCATGCTGCCCTCAGCCTTGCCGGCCCCGACGATCTGCTGGATCTCGTCGATAAACAGCACGAGGTCCTTTTCCTTCTTGGCCTCCTCAATCACATCGCGGACGCGTTCTTCAAACTCGCCGCGATATTTGCTGCCGGCCACCATGGCGCTCATATCCAATGAAATGAGGCGCTTGCCCGCCAGGGAGGCGGGGGCTTCCCCCGAGGCCATGCGCTGCGCCAATCCCTCGGCGATCGCGCTCTTGCCGACGCCCGGCTCGCCGATCAGCACCGGATTGTTCTTGGTACGCCGGGACAGGATCTGGATCACCCGATCCGTCTCCCGGTCGCGTCCCACGACAGGATCCAATTCTCCGTTGCGGGCGGCCTCCGTCAGGTCGCGCCCGTATTTCAGATACGCGGGGCCATCCTCCTGCGAGGAATCGGGCTGCGCGTTGTTCACGGGGATGGGGCGTCTCGCCGTCTCCACAACCGAACGCGCCACCTGATCCAGATCCACGCCCAGCCCGATCAGGATTCGGCAGGCCGTGCTGTCCTTTTCGGAAAGCAGAGCGCTCCACAGGTGGGCCGTCGTCACCAGCGCCTGTCCGCCCCGGTTGGCGCGCAGCACCGCATGCTCCATCACCGCGCGCATATGCGTGCTGAGCTCAAGATGGGTGGGGATCCGGTCCCCCGCGCCGACGATCTGCCTGACAGCCTCCGTGACCGCGTCCACAGTCACGTTTTCGGGCAGCGCGGGCACATTGGGTCGGGCAACCGTCAGCAGGGAAATCAGCAAATGGTCCGTCCCGATCACGGTATGCCGCATCCTCACTGCGGTCTGATGTGCGTAATTGATCGCTCGCTGGGCGCGGTCGTCAAATCTTCCGATAATAGGCATAGTGTTCTCCTAAAAAATGTATTTCCAATGAACAATAATATTCGTCCGCAGTCAGCCGCGTGGGATCAGGGCC
>JAFUHB010000214.1 GCA_017469085.1 Clostridia bacterium | reverse complement strand
GTCAATCCCTCCGGCCACCTGACGGCGATATATGTGTATGATGTCATGAGCGCCCCGGCGATGCAGAATTTCGGCAACGCCAAGTACCTGAATTCTTCGATCCAGCCCAGCATCAATTACAGCTTCGTCAATTACGCCGAAGGCATCTACGTGGGTTATAAGTATTACGAGACCCGCTATGAAGACGTCGTGATGGGCGCGCCGGGGGCCGGGAGCTTTGACTACGACAGCGTGGTCGCGTACCCCTTCGGCTTCGGCGGCTCCTATACGAGCTTTGCCTGGAGCAATTTCCATTACGCGGAGAGCGACGGGACGATCACCGTCAAGGTGGACGTCAAAAACACCGGCTCCGTGGCCGGAAAGGACGCGGTGGGCGTATACTTCCAGGCTCCGTATACCGATTACGACCGGGAAAACCGGGTGGAAAAGGCTTCCGTCAACCTGGCGGGCTTTGCCAAGACCCGGGAGCTCAAGGCAGGAGAAAGCCAGACGGTGACGATCTCCTTCCCGGCGACGGAAATGAAATCCTATGATTTTGTCGGACAGAAGGCTTATATCCTGGACGAGGGCGATTATTACGTGACCGCGGCGCAGGACGCGCACGAGGCCGTCAACAACATCCTGGCCGCCAAGGGCTACCGGGCGGACGGGGACGCCGCCATGACCGGCGTATACCGGCAGGCCGCCTTTGAGACGCTGCAAAATGACGGCGTGACCGGAACGGCGGTGACCAACCGTTTCGACGACGCGGTCGCGGAGGACGCCGTTTACCTGACCCGGGCCAATTGGACGATGATGGATCGGGACGGGCTCAAATACGCGACCGGCTACCAGGATAATTTTGAGACCCGTGAGGCCGACGACGGGCTGATCGCCCGGATCAACGAGGTGGGCTGGGAATACGCCGCCCGTCCGGCATCCGAGGATATCGACGCGCCCATCACCACGGCGGCGGAGAACGGCCTGATGCTGGCCGATCTGGCTGGGAAGGCCTACGACGATCCCGACTGGGAAAGGCTGATCGATAACCTCAAGGTGTCCGAGATGCACGGCATGTTCTCCCGCGGCGGTTATTCCACGGCCGAGCTGGCGGTGATCGGCAAGCCAAGGACCTATGATTACGACGGGCCCTCCGGCCTGAACAGCTACGTGGCGGGCTGGGGCTGCTTCGGCTACCCGGTGCAGAGCCTGCTGGGCGCAACCTGGAACACGGACCTGGCCGACCGCTACGGCGAGATGGTGGGGGAGGACGCCCTCCGCTCCAACACGCAGGGGTGGTACGCGCCGATCCTGAACATCATGCGCACGCCGTTTACCGGGCGCAGCTATGAATCCTATGCCGAGGACGCGCTGATGAGCGGCAAGCTGGCCGCGGCGGAGGTCCGGGGCGCGGCGAAAAAGGGACTGTACGTATACCTCAAGCATTTCGCGCTGAACGACCAGGAGACCAACCGCCAGAAGGTCTGCACCTGGGCGCAGGAGCAGGCGATCCGCGAAATCTATCTGCGGCCCTTTGAAATCGCCGTGAAGGAGGGCGGGGCGACCGGCATCATGGCCTCCATGAACCGCATCGGGTATCGCTATACGGCGGGCAGCTATCCGCTGCTGACCCAGGTGCTCCGCAACGAATGGGGCTTCCGCGGCGCGGTGATCACCGATTACGTGACGGACGGCGGCAAGATTTCCGACCAGCGGCTGGCCGCCGGCGTCGACCTGGAGCTGTCCACCAACGAGCTTAAGCTGACCAGCTCCAAGTCCAATGTGTATCGCAACGCCCTGCGCAACGCGGCGCACAACGTGTGCTGGATGGTGCTGAACAGCAACGCCATGGAAACGGCAGCGGAACCCGGCTTCCCCATCTGGCTGCTGATCCTGATCATCTTTGACGCGCTGGCTTTGATCGGACTGATCGTGGCCGAGATCATGGCGATCCGCGTCTACCGGCACGGGCCCAAGCAGCTGACCGATCAGCAGCGGAAGCGCCGCCGGATCATCCGGACGGTTGTGATCGCGGTCCTCGTGATCGCGCTGGCCATAGGCGGATACCTGCTGTACAGCTATATCATGGGAAAGCAAATCTAACAAATCTAAATAATAAACCATCTTCCAGGGCCGTCGCGGGCAAGCATCGCGGCGGCCCTTTGGCTGCAAGAAAGAGCTTCCACAACTCCATCCTTGTGAATCATGCGTGAGCTGTGGAAAACGGTTAGTTTCCCGTTGAAGGATGAAGGGGTTTATGCTACAATAAAGGTGTTGCGAAATGTGAGTCGGGGGCAAGTGACGCGCCTTTTTGCGGGCGGGAATCGGGCGTCGCCCGGCTGAGATCGATAAGGATGGAAAAACACATGGAAAATCGGAACGGGGAAAAGGCGCTGGCCAGATATCTTTCCCCGCTGGACGTATGGGCGATGGCCTTCGGCTGCATGGTGGGCTGGGGCGCGTTCGTCATGCCCGGCACCACCTTTTTGCCGGTTGCCGGGCCGGCGGGAACGCTGATCGCCCTGGCCATCGGCGCGGCGGTCATGCTGATCATCGGGTACAGCTTTTCCTTCCTGATGGCTCGAATTCCGGGCACGGGCGGCGTATATTCGTGTACCAAGAACGCCTTTGGGCGGGATCACGCCTTCCTCTGCTCCTGGTTTTTGTGCCTGTCCTACCTGACCATCCTGTTTTTGAACGCGACGGCGCTGTTCATCGTGATCCGGATGGTGTTCGGCGGCCTGCTGCAGAGCGGGTATCATTATGAGATCAGCGGCAACGTGATCTACCTGCGGGAGGTGGCGCTGTCGGTTATCGCGCTCGCGCTGGTAGGCTTTTTGTTCGTGCGGCGCAAGGCGCTGACGCAGCGGTTGTTCACCGTGCTGTCGACGGTGCTGCTGGTCGGCTGCCTGGCGGTGATTGTCGCCTGCCTGCCTCGCGTGATCGCCTCGGGGGCGATCGGCGACTTCGGCTCGGAGGGGCTTCGCCCAGGCTACGCGATCTTTACCATCGTGATCCTCTCGCCCTGGGCCTTCGTGGGCTTTGACGTGATCTCGTTCGATACGGCGCATTTTGACTTCCCGATCAAAAAAAGCAAACGGGTGATCACGCTGGCCATCCTGCTGACGGCTGTCGCCTACGGCGGCATGACCGTGGCCAGCGTCGCGGCGGTGCCTCCGGAATACGCGAACTGGCAGGAATATATTTCGGCGCTGGGCGGGCTGGAGGGCGTGCCCTCCGTTCCGGCCTTTTAAGCTGTGGTCAGCGTGATGGGGCCGGTGGGCCTTGCCGTGGCGGGGATCACGGCGCTCGCGGCCATCCTGACCGGCATGATCGGGGCGTACCGGGCCACCGCCCGCGTCCTTTCCACCATGGCGGAGGACAGGATCCTGTCCGATAAATTTTCCAAAACCACATACAGCATCGTGTTCGTCATGGCGCTCGCCATCCTGATCTCCTTCCTGGGCCGCAACGCGCTCAACTGGTTCGTGGAGCTGACCTCGTTTGGAGCGTTGGTCGGTTTTGCCTATACGTCCGCCGCCGCCTGGAAGCTGGCCCGGGCGGAGGGCAAGCGCAAGGTGATGATCGCCGGGGCC
>JAFUHB010000213.1 GCA_017469085.1 Clostridia bacterium | reverse complement strand
GCAACACAAAAGATCCCAGCTTTGAGCAAGCTCAAGCTGGGACTTTTGCTTATGCGGCTCTTTGCTGCCCCCATAGGCAAAACTAGCGGAAATTGTTTGAAAGTGTGCTCAACCCTGTTCGCCCACCAAAAGTCTTTGCACAGCTTTCTTTGGAAAGCGCGTGCCCCTTTCCCTCACTCCTCTTCCTCCATCAGCCGCAGATTCCTCCGCAGCCTCTCATCCCCCGGATCCAGCCGGATGGCCTGGCGCACCGCCTCCCGGGCGCGCTCCCGCAGTCCCAGCCGCCAGCAGGCGATGGACAGCAGATCCCAGGCCAGGGGGCCGAAGGAAGCCGCCTCGGTGATATAGGTGCGGGGACGCTGGGTGATGGCCAGGGCGCGATGGCAGGCATCCAGCAGCGCTTCACAGTCCTCCCGCGCATAGGCAATCCGCGCCAGGTCCAGCCAGGGCTCCCGCAGATGGGGCGCTTCCCCGGCGGCGTGCAGCAGGCACCTTTCCTGCTGATCGGCCTGCCCCTGTGCGGCGTAGGCCCGGGCCATATAGCGCCAGCTGGCGCAGCGCTCGTCGGCCCAGGTGGCCGTGGGCAGGGCCAGGTGCCGCCGCAGGGTCTCGATGCACTTGCCCCATTCTCCCCGGAACATGTATTCCCGACCCAGGTAATGCATGTTCCGGTCGTTCAGGGGATCCTCCTCCACCGCCAGCTCCAGCAGCGGCAGGTACTGCGCCCGGGATTTGAGGGGGTCGGGATGATGGTTCAGCTGCATCCCGGCCACGGTGACGCTGCGCGGCACGCCCTGGGCGAACCTCAGCACCTCGTGCACCGGGTTCACCCACTGAAAGCCCTGGCGGCTGTGGATCTTATCGCCGTAAAACACCGTGCCCTCGCTGCCGTCCTCCCCGAACGACCACACATATTTATACCGCGCCTGCTGGATCCCCGGCCCCCAGGCCGCCTCCAGCGCCGCCCGCCAGCCGGGCGAAAACACCTCGTCCAGATCGGTGCACACGCAGATATCCGCGTCCTCCGGCACCCGCCGCAGGGACAGATTCCGCGCCACGTCAAACCGCCAGGGCGTCACGTCCGCCTCGGCCACGTCCGCCCCCAGGGCCCGCAGCAGCCGCGGCGTACCGTCCTCCGAGCCCGTATCCAGCACGTAGACCCCGTCCGCCTCGCCCATGCTGTCCATCCACCGGGCGGCGAACTGCGCCTCGTTTTTGCAGATGGCGTACACGCAAACCTTAAGCCCGCTCATATGCTATCACCCCGAAGGAGGATATGCGATGCGCGCGGCGGATATCCACACATTCAAAAAGGGAGCGGTCACTTATGGTACCGCTCCCCCGCGTTGATCTTGTGCGCCCGGTAGATCTGCTCCAGCAGCATCACCCGGGCCAGCTGATGGGGAAAGGTCATGGGCGACATGGACAGCCGCCTGTCGGCCCGCTTGAGCACCGCGTCGGACAGCCCCAGGGAGCCGCCGATCACAAAGACGGTGCGAAGCCCGCGATCGTCGCCCTCCTTGAGGAGATTGGCCAGCTGCTCGCTGCCCATTTCGGGGGCGTCGATGCACAGGGCGATCACCCGGTCGGCGGGCTTGACGCGGGCAAGGAGCGCCTCGCCCTCCCTGCTCTTGATGCGCTCTCGGTCGGCATTGGAGGCGTTTTCCCGCTCGGGCAGGTCGTCCACCTCGATGATTTCCAGCCGGGTCAGGCGGGAAAGGCGCTTTTCGTATTCAGCGCACGCGTCCTTCCAATACTTTTCCCGGCATTTGCCGACGCAGAGGATACATTCAGGCATGCAGGATCAACTCCCGCACGTCCAGCAGGCTGGGCAACACATGATCGCAGAAGGGGGCCAGCGTCTCGGAATAGGGGATCTGATCGGGGATCATGCAGACGTTCATGCCGGCGGCCCGGCCTGCGCGAAGGCCGTTGTCCGAGTCCTCCAGCACCAGGCAGCTCCGGGGATCGGCGTTCAGGGTCTGCGCCGCCAGCAGGAAAAGGTCGGGCGCGGGCTTGGAATGTTCGGCCAGCTCGCCGGTGATCAGGGCGTCGAAGCGTTGGATGATCTTATTGCTGCGCAGATAAGTCTCGACGACGATGCGCTCGGAGGAGGAGGCGACGGCGCGGGGGATATGCAGCTCGTCCAGGGTGTCCAGCAGCTCGCAAACGCCGGGCTTAAGCGGGATCTCCCCCTTGCGGGCGGCGGAGAGCATATCATGCTCAAAATCCCGGTTCAGGAGTTCCCCATCCAGGGAGGGGTTGAGGGACTGGTACAGCGCGCAGAAGGCGGGCACCGTCATTCCCTGGCTTTCATGCAGGGTTCGGTCGCTCAGCTCGACGCCTTGCCGCCGCGCGGCCTGCTGCATGACTCTGAGCCCGATCCCCTCGGAATCCGTGATGACGCCGTCCATGTCGAAAATGACCGCCTGAAACACAACGCAGCCTCCTTGCCCGCCCGGCGAGCGACGTGAAAACTCACGGTTCCGACCGGGCTTCTATGATTATCAGTATACCAACAGGCGGCGCAATTTGCAAGAAAGAAGGAAAGTATTACGAAATTGCTACAATCCGCTGCGCGAAAGAAGTTTATCCCGCTGTTTTCCACAATATCCACAAGGTTATCCACAGCTTCGTGGCGTGAAAGCGTCGATATGCCTGCATTTTGCCATATTTTTTAAATCATGAAGGAAAGTTCATAAAGTTATCCACAGGGGAAAGAGCCGCAGGATTTTCTTGACAAATCAGACGCGATCCGCGAAAATAACCATGCATCGAAGGAATACGATGGGACAGGAGGGAACGCCGTGCGCTGTACGCTTTGCCCGCGCGCCTGCGGGGCCGAACGAACGGAGGGGGCAGGCAAGGGCTTTTGCCAAAGCGGGCTCGAGCCCAGGGTGGCGCGGGCCGCCCTCCATTTTTGGGAGGAACCCTGCATTTCGGGCACCCGGGGCAGCGGAACGGTGTTTTTTTCCCATTGCACGCTGGGTTGCGTCTATTGCCAGAATCAGGAGATCAGCCGCGGCGGCTTCGGGAAAACCATCACGGCGCGGAAGCTGGCGGATATCTTTCGCGCGCTGGTCGACCAGGGGGCGCATAACATCAACCTGGTCACGGCCACGCATTTTACCTATGCGGTGCTCGAGGCGCTGGAGGTGTATCGTCCGCCCGTCCCGATCGTTTGGAACAGCGGCGGCTATGAACGGGTCGAAACGGTACGGATGCTGGGGGATGTCGTGGATGTTTGGCTGCCCGATCTCAAGCATGTTTCCTCCGGCCTTTCCGCGCTGTGCGCCGGCGCGCCGGATTATTTTGCCTTTGCCTCTGAGGCGATCCGGGAGATGTGCCGCCTGTCCGGCCCGGCGAGCTACAACGATGCGGGAATCATGCAGAAGGGGACGCTGGTCCGCCACCTGATCCTGCCCGGCTGCACCAAGGACAGCATGCGCGTGCTGGATTTTATTCATGACGAGCTGCCGCCGGGCACGCCTGTCAGCCTGATGCGGCAGTTCAGCCCGGTGGAGGGCTGCCCGGTGCCCGGCCTGAACCGCCGGATCACCGACCGGGAATACGAGCGGGTGCTGGGCTACTTTCAGGACCTTGGCCTAAGCGGATATATGCAGGAAAAAACCTCCGCCACACGGGAATACACCCCGCCCTTTGATCTGACAGGCGTGGAGGAATGATACGGTTCGCGAAACAGTCCCGTCCTTGCGGGATCGCCGTTGCTCTGCTATAATACCCCCAAACCGGAACGGAGGTGGGGGAGATGGCGCAGGGCGCGGCGTTTTTTGATATCGACGGCACGATCTACCGCGAGGGGCTCATTACGGAGCTGTTCAAGAAGATGGTCACGCATGAGATCATCGAGCAGAAGCGCTGGTACGACGAGGTCAAGCCGGCCTTCATGGCCTGGGATCGGCGGCAGGGGGATTACGACACCTATTTGTCCCGCATGGTGGAGATATTCAAGGAGGCCACGGTGGGCATCTCCTCGGAGCATATCGAGCTGATCGCCCGGAAGGTGATCGAACAGAAGGGAGACCGCGTATATCAGTTTACGCGCCGGGAGATCGAGCGGCACCGCGCCGAAGGGCGGCCCATCATCGCCGTATCCGGCTCGCCGGACGCGCTGGTGCGCGAAATGGCCGAAAAATATCGCTTCACCGATTGGCGGGGCACGGTTTACGAAACGGACGGGCAGGGCGTGTATACGGGCCGGATCGTTCCCATGTGGGACAGCGCTTCCAAAAAGCGGGCCATCCTGGCGCTGGCGGAGCAGTATGACCTGGACCTTGCGCAGTGCTGGGCCTATGGGGATACCGCGGGCGATCTGACCATGCTGGGCCTGTGCGGGCATCCTACGGCGATCAATCCGACCCGGGAGCTGCTGACCAAGATCCGGGCCGACGAGCAGCTCAAGGCGCGCTGCCGCGTGGTGGTGGAACGCAAGGACGTAATCTATCGTCTTGACCTGGACACGCTGAATCTGGAGTGAGGGAAAAATGATGGCAGAGCTTCGGTATCCCTGCTTGGTGCTGGACCATGACGATACGGTGACCGACAGCACCCGCACCGTGCATTATCCCGCTTTTTTGGACGCCATGGCGCAGCTTCGGCCCGACGATCCCCGGACGGTGACGCTCGAGGACTATTTCAGGCTGAATTTTGATCCGGGGTTTTTGAGCCTTTGCCGGGATATCCTGAAATTCGACGACGCGGAGATGGAGCGGGAGTATGAGATCTGGCAGTCCTGGGCCACGCGCATCGTGCCAGATGTGTTTCCCGGCATGGCGCGGATCATCCGGCGGCAAAAGGCGCTGGGCGGCAGGGTGTGCGTGATCTCTCATTCGGTGGATACGAATATACGGCGGGATTACCGGGAGAATGGGCTTCCGGAGCCTGACCTGGTGTTTGGCTGGGAACGGCCCGCCGAGCAGCGAAAGCCCCATCCCTGGCCGCTCCAGGAGATCGTCCGGCAACTGGGCTTTGCGCCGTCGCCGATGCTGATGGTGGACGACCTGAAGCCGGGCCTGGACATGGCGAACGCCGCCGGGGTGCCCTTCGCCGCCGCGCTCTGGGCGCATCACATTCCCGAGATCCACGCGCATATGCGCCGCAACGCGTCCCTTTGCTTTGACGAGCCGGAGGCGCTCGAGCGCTATTTGTTCGACGGGGCAGGGGCCTGAGGGGAGGCGCTGGATGTCCTTATACGCGCCTGATGATTACGCGGCCTTCCGCTGTTTGATGGGCCGTTGCGCCCATACCTGCTGCGCCGGATGGGAGATCGACGTGGACGAGGAGGCTCGGGCCCTCTATGAGGAACTCGAAGGGCCCATTGGGGAGCGGGTGCGCGCCGGGCTGTTCATCCAGCCGGACGGGACCGCTTCCTTCCGGCTGGATGAACGGGAGCGCTGCCCCCTGCTGGACGAGGACGGGCTCTGCGCCCTGATCCGGGAGGCCGGGGAAGGGACGCTGTGCGATACCTGCCGGGAGCATCCCCGGTTTTATACCCTGCTGGAGGGCCGCTGGGAGGTTGGACTGGGCCTTTGCTGTGAGGCGGCCGCCCGCCAATGTGTGGAGCGGGCGGAGCCCTTTCGGCTGGTCGAGGCGGAGGTGGGGGAGGAAACCCTTTCAGCCGAGGCGAACGCCTTCCTGACGCTGCGGGACGGGCTGTTTCGGCTTGCGGAGGACCCGGCCCTTCCCTGGGAGGCTATGAAATCGCGCCTGCTGGCCCGTTTGGCATTGGAAGCCCAGGAGTTTAACGCCGCGCTGTGGCGGGAAAGGCTTTCGGATATGGAGCTCCTGGACGCCGCCTGGCCGGAAGCGCTCGATCAGCTGATTGCGTCACGGCGTTCCGCGCCGCAGGATATGTTTCGCCGGGCTGCCGGGAACCTGACCGTCTATTTCCTACATCGTCACCTGACCGATGGTTTTCTGGACGATCGGCTGCCCGAAACGGCCCTGTTTTGCCTGACGGCCACGGATGTGATTCTGGCGATCGCCGCCGCGCTCCCGACGCCGACCCTGGATGACCTTGCCGATATCGCCCGGCGCTTTTCGGCGGAGATCGAGTATTCCGATCGGAACCTGTCGAGGATGCTGACCTGGGTCGGTCAGGATATCTCATAAAATGAAATGCGCCCGGCGGGCTGGTCCCGCCGGGCGCTGGCTTTGGAAGCGCTTAACCGTTCCCGCCTGCCTGATAATCGTTGATGCTTTCAAAGATGTCGTCGAACCATTCGCCGCGCATCTGGCCGTCCATCGTGAATTCGGCCCGAAGCTCCTCCGGATGCTCCAGATCGAGGTTCACGAAGCGCACCACCCAATAGACGCCGTCGGAGAAGGTATAGTACTGCAGATAGGTCGAATAGCTTTCGCTCACGGCATCACGCTTTTCCTCGCCGTAGGTCTCGGCCAGCGCGTCCAGGGCGATCTGCCGGATCTGATCCTCGTTCAGCTGGCCCTCCTCCAGAGGCGGGAAGCTTTCGGGGTCGTAGGCGACGCGCACGTAATTGGGCCAGTACATGGTCATGTCCCCGTACAGCTGCATCAAAGCGAGCTCGTTGTACATCCGCCCTTCCTCCACGGCCTCCAGCCGCCATTTGGCGGGCGGGTTCTCGATCCGGTTCTGCACCTCTCCGTCGGGGCTGTACTGGATGATATAGCTCATGCCATCGTTATGGGTGGCGGTCGCCGAAACCGTCCAGTAAGGCACGCTCTCCACGCCATAGCTGTAGGAAAAACGGCAATGGAAGGCGTAATGCGGGATCCCGTTCTCATCCGTGCCGTCGTCCAGGCTCAAAAGCGCCTTCGTATGGGCGATCGCCTCCTCCTGGGTCCAGTCGTTCTCTCCGGGCAGGCAGAAGAAGGTGTCTCCCGTATCCACCAGGCCGTAGGAAAGCTGGGTCTGGCTGCGCAGCGCGTTCAGCTCCACCGTCCAGAAGTCCTTGCTGCCGTAGCGCTTCTCCATCTCGTCGAACCAGGCGTTGAAGTTGTCCAGGATGAACATGTATCCCAGGCGGATCGAGTCGAAGCCATCCACATAATCGGGGGCAAAGCGCTTCATGGTGGCCTCGTCCACGGTCAGGTTCTCGGTGGGCACATAGCCGCTCGCGGCCCCGCGGATCTGCCAGAGGCCCGGCGTATAGCTGACGATCTCCACCTGCGCTCCGTCGGGCAGACTGGAAAATGTATACATTTCATACACCCGGCCGGATACGTTGACAAAGCCCGTGCCGTCGGTCGCGTGGATGGCGGCGGTGGGGAAATCAAGCGTGGCCGCGCCGTTCAGCTTGAGGAAGGCTTCGGGCATATACGCGTCCTGGATCGTTTCGCCGTCCAGGATATTCACGCGCAGCCACACCATGCCGCCCTCGCCGGTCACGTCCTCGATGTGCTCGGCCCGCCAAATGCGGCCGGTCACCTGCACCCGGACTCCGGGAGAATAGAGGGAGGCGGGCCATTCGGGATCGTCATAGAAATTGTATGCCGGGGCCGATCCGTATACGCCGCCGATGGTCACGGCGGAGTAGGGCACGTCAAATTCCTCCAGGACCTCGTCCTGATAGTTTTCGGGCAGCGGGGGCAGCTGGGCGGGGGACGGAGTAGAGAGGGCAAGGAGAAGCGGGGTAGGCGAAACAAAAGAAATAGGCTCGGTCTCCTGGCCGTCGCTGCTGGCGGGGTAGGGCACGGAGCTTCCTTCGGCGCGGGCGGTTTCGCCGCTTCGGGTGGCGACGGTCAGCAGCGCGCCGGCGCCCACCGTCAGGCACAGGATCAGGGCGGTCAAAAGGACGCCCCATTTTTTCTTGCGTGTATCCATAATGCTCAAGATTCTCCTCTTCATGCGTTTGAGGCCGCCCTGAAACCCGGTGCACAGGGCTGTGCCCGTTTTTTTCTCCCGCTGGATGGAGGCGATGATCGTCTCCGAATAACGGCGGCGTTCCGTGCCGTCGCAGCCGGACATGACCCGCTCGTCGCAGGAGGTTTCACAGTATTGGTTGAGCTCGCGCTTCAGCGCCCAGACGGCCGGGTTCATCCAGTGCAGGGCACAGGCGAACAGCGTGAGCCATTTGACAAATAGGTCGCCGCGGCGGTAGTGGGTCAGCTCATGCCGAAGGATCAGGACCAGGTCCTCCTCGGTTTCCTCCTCATGGGGCAGGTAAACCGTGGGATGGACCAGGCCGGTGACCAGCGGCGAGGACGCGGCGGGGGATACGACCAGCGCGGGCGCTTTGCGCAGGCCCATTCGTTCCGCCTGGGCCAGCAGCAGCCGCTTCGTTGGTTCGGAAGCGGGCTGCTGCCAGCGGCGCAGCACCCTGCGGTAACGCGCGTAACCGGTCAGTTCCCGGATCAGCACGACTGCCGCTCCCGCGCCCCAGATGATCAGCGCGAAGGAAGCCAGCCATTGCCGGACGGGAAGCGGAGCGCTGGACGCAACGGCCGCTGTGCTGCCCGTCTGAACGACCGTGGGGTAGGAGGCAGGCACGATGGAATCGACGCTCGCCTGCCTTGTTGGGAAGGGGATCCGCCGCGCGATGGTATCCACGTCGGGCACCTGCACGACGACGGCGGGACGGGCCGCCGTAGGCCGCCAGGGGATCAGGAAGCCGACCAGCGCGATCAGCAGCAGGGCATAGACCGTGCTCTGGCGATACCGGCGGCTGAGCAGAGGAGCCAGCAGGATGAGCAGCGCAGAGACCGCGCCGGTGGTCAGGGTGCAGATCAGGAGCGTTTTCAGCCATGCTTCCATGTCGCTTACTTCCTTTCCTGCGTCAAGCGGTCGAACCAGCTTTTGAGCTCGTCCACGTCCCGGTCCGTCAGCTTCTCCCGCGAAAGGGAGGCCAACAGGCTGGATACGGAGCGGCCGTGAACGTCGCTGACAAAGGCGCTCGTTTCCATTTCAAGGTACTGTTCCCTGCTGATCAGGGGGGTGAAGGTCTTTTCCCGTCCAGGACCCTTTTGCGTGCTCAAAAAGCCGCGCTCGCACAGACGGGCCAGCAGGGTCAGGCCGGTCTGCGGCTTCCAGCCCCGAGCCAGGCCGACATTGGCCATGACCATCGCCGAGGTGACCGGCGGGGTCACGCCCCAGATGTATTTCATGATCGCGAATTCTGCTTCGGGCAAACGGCTTTCCTTCATGACGCGGCTCCTTATCGATCGATACGTAACGTTGTGACAGGCTTGTAGCATATTGTTGGACAGGCTGTGATTGGCGATATACGGGGACAGGTCCCCTTGTGTTTGACGGGCTGCTTTCTCCTTCCCGCGCTATTTTGACGCGTATACGAATCTTCCCATGGGCGGCATGGTTTGCCATCAGATGTTCTACAGCCTGTCGAAGACATTCTACAACTGGTAGAATTATTTGTCAAGACGGATTGTAGAATAAAATGTAACAAAAATCCGGGAGACGCTCATGCGGCGCATCCCGGAAAAACAGCATGAATGAAGATCAGTATGATGCCTGGCGCTCGATATGGCCCTTGCGGATGATCCTGCGGATGTTGAGCTCCCGGTCGGCAAGCACGACATTGGCGTAGCGTCCGACGGCCAGGGAGCCGTAATCCGCGTCGACGCCGATGGCGCGGGCGGGATTTTCGGTCGCGGCGCGAACGGCGTCCTCCAAGGGGACGCCCATGGTCAGCGCCGCGGTGCGCATACAGTCATACAGGCAGGTGACGCTGCCGGCGATGGTTTGCTGGTCCGCCGCGAGCACGGCGCGGTTGCCGCGCACGTCCACCGCCTGGCCGCCCAGGTCATATTGGCCGTCGGGCAGGCCGCAGGCGCGCATGCTGTCCGAAATCAGGATCACATGGTCCGCGCCGAAATACGCAAAGGTAAATCGCACCGTCGCAGGGTGAATGTGTACGCCGTCCGTAATCAGCTCTACCGTCGCGCCGTTTTCACGCGCGGCGATGATCGGGCCGGGGGCGCGGTGGGTAATCTGCGGCATGGCGTTGTACAGGTGCGTCATGTGCTTCGCGCCCCGGCGGAAGGCCTCGGTTGCCGTTTCATAATCCGCCTCGGTATGCGCCAGGGAGATGCGGACCTCGTCTGCACACTCGGCGATAAAATCGAGGTTGCCCGGCTCCTCCGGCGCGACGTCCACCAGCTTGATCAGGCCATTAGCATTTCCTTGCAGGCGGCGAAACATGGCGGGATCGGCGGCGGCGACATATTCCGGGTTCTGCGCGCCAACCTTGCGCGGACTGATGAAGGGCCCTTCCATGTTGACGCCCACCAGGTCGGCTCCCGACCGGTTGGGGTGATGGGCCGCCGTGGCCATGACCCGGCTGAGCAGGGCTTCTGGGTAGGTCATCGTGGCGGGGCAGATGGCCAATACGCCCTTAGACGCCTCGAAATCAGCGATGCGCTGAAGCCCCTCCGGGTCGGCATCGCACAGGTCCGCCCCCATCGCGCCGTGGAAATGGATGTCCACCAGCCCGGGCAGGGCATAAAGACCGTCGGCCTCGATAACTTCGCCCCCGCAAGATCGGTCCGCTATGCGTTCTCCCTCGATCATCAGGTCGCCGGGCGCGAACCGGTGATCCGCGCCGTAGATGAGGGCGTTTTTGATGATCATTGGCCGATTACCTCGGGGCACTCGCTCCAGGCTTCTTCGTCGGCGACGACGGTCAGGTCCGGGTGCATCTGCAGGATGCTCGCGGGCACGGCGGGCGTTACGGGCCCGAAGAAGGCGGTGCGCATGGCCTTGGCCTTGGCCTTGCCGTTGGCGATCAGGAGCACCTTGCGGGCCTGCATGATGGTCTTGATGCCCATGGTGTAGGCCTGACGCGGCACCTCGTCGGCGCTGGCAAAGAAGCGCTTGTTGGCCTCGATGGTGCTCTCGGCCAGGTCAACGCAGTGGGTGCCCAGCTCGAACGCGGCGCCCGGCTCGTTAAAGCCGATATGGCCGTCCACGCCGATGCCCAGCAGCTGCATGTCGACGCCGCCAAAGCGATGGATGATCTCATCGTATTCCTTGCAGGCCTTTTCCGCGTCGGTGTTGGCGCCGTCGGGCACGTATACATGGTCCAGCCGGATGTTGATGTGCTCGAAGAAGTTTTTGTGCATGAAGTACCAGTAGCTTTGCTCATGCTCCCGGGGCAGGCCGCGGTACTCGTCCAGGTTGATGGTGGTGACCTCGGAAAAATCGATGTCGCCCTTATTGTACCAGTTGATCAGCTGGGCGTACATGCCCAGCGGCGTGCCGCCCGTCGCGAGGCCCAGCACGCAGTTGGGCTTCATGATGACCTGAGCGGAAATGATGTTGGCCGCCTTGCGGGACATATCCTGGTAGTCATGCGCGCAGATGATTTTCATATGGTTTCCTCCCTCTAAGAATAGGTAGTGTCAAATGCACCACCTGTTTATTGTTCAAAATCCTTGATTTTACGGGAGATTCAAATATAAAGAGCATTGACCTCCCTTTTTGGTATAATGTCAGCGACCAAACCTTCACTACTCCAAGAAATGAGGCAATGCTC
>JAFUHB010000212.1 GCA_017469085.1 Clostridia bacterium | reverse complement strand
GTCCATCGCCCAGTCGTTGACCTCCTCGGAGGAGGGCACCACGCCGTGGGCGGTCAGGTAATGGAAGCACCGCGCCCGATATTCGAGGCATTGCCTGCGCGTCATCCGATGGCGGGGGTTGGCGCACTCGTCCGCCTCATTGCAGGTGAACACATCCAGGTAGGTCCCCTCCAGATGGATGCCGTGCGCGAACAGCTGATCAAAATTCCGCTTGACATAGGCCGGGGCCAGGGAGGCGCAGAGGTAGTTCTGCCGGCCGCCCGCCCAGATCGCGTGCCCGTAGATACTGCCGTCGGCGGACTGCGCCGCGTGGTCCGGCGTATACGTAGGCGCGTCCAGGTAATAATCCCGGTACTGATCATGGACGCCGAACATGAAGCCCAGCTCCCGCATGGTGTCGGACAGGGCCTTCATGCCTTCCCAGCCTCCCATTTCCCGGCAGGGGGGCAAATAATCGGGGTGCTGGTTGTCGTAGCCGGGCTGACCCCAGCCGTCCTGGTGCAGATACAATTGATCCACACCCTTTTCCTTCAGCATGCGCACCCGCTCCGCCCAATGGGAAAAGGGCGTCACGCTGTCGTTATTTTCGGGATTCTCCCGATCATAATAACGGGAATCGGGCGTGACGTGCTTTTTGCCGGGCACGTGCATCACGCACGCGCCGATCAGCTTTTCCACGTTGGGGTTTTCCGCCGCCTTTTCCCGCAGGGTGACGGGCTTTCCCTCCTCATCGGCGATCTCGCGGTATTTTTGGCAAAGCGTCACATAGTCGCTGCCGGCCGGAACGAAATAAAAGGAGACCGTCCGCTCATAGCGCATCCGTCCAAGGGAGGGAAGGTGCCGGGCAAAAATGCGGGTCGGCCCGCCCGCCGGGTGCCGGACGGTATATTTGGTATCCCAGGGGGAGCGCGCATAGGCCAGATAGCCGCCCTGCTTGGAAATTTCTCCCCACCAGGGCATATAGGCCGCCTCCGAGCACATCTGGCCGTCAAAGGGCAGCTTCTCGCCGATCGCCTCCGGCCAATCATTGGGCAGCAGCTGGCCCTGCATGGTGTTCAGCGCCGCATACGCGCCCGCCTCGTCCACCGCCATCGGGGCAGGCCAGCGCACCTCCTTGATCGCGCCCTTGCCCTCCCGCTGCGTGACCAGGCTGAAATCGACCCGGTCCGAATCGGCATAGGCCAGGATATCGGTCTCGATCAGCAGGTCGCCGTGCTTTTCAAAGCCCTGATACACCGTGTGCTCGAGCGTCCCCAGGCCATTTTGGATATGCTCCCTCATGATGTCGGCGGCAGCGTCAAAAAACACTTCCTCGCCGCTTTCATAAACGATGGACGGGCGGAAGCCCTCATCAAACGACCAGACCTGGCCGAAGGCGCGGATCGAACCGTTTTCCAGCAAACGGATCTCGGCATTTCTTTCCATGTGCGGGCAGCTCCTTTGGAAAAAATTGAATCTATGATTTTCTGGTTGGCGAAAACGGGCCGCCTCCCAAAGAGGAAGCGGCCCGCCGGATCATACGCGGAGATTACCAGCCGTACTGGGCGGCGATCTCGGTCACCTTTTCGGTCGCGGGGCCATAATAGGCCTGGGCGCGGTCCTTCATGGCGGCGAACATATCGGCCACGGGCTCGGTGCCGGTGATGATGGCCCAATATTCGCTGGTGATGTTGAAGGCGGTGGCGTCAGTCACAACGACATCGTCGATCAGCATCGGGCCAACCTCGGGATATACGGGCTCCACGTTGCGGATGGCGCAGACTTCGGCGTTCAGCGCCTTGGTCTCGTCGTTGTACTCATCATAATACTCGACGTTTGGCAGCGCGTGCATCTCAAAGCCCCAGCTGGTCCAGTGGGTGGTGGTGATGGAGGGATACTTGGTGGCCAGGTTGGAGGCGTTACCGTTTTCGTCGCGGATCAGCTTCACGCTGCCATCCGCCTCGATGGTGTAATCCTCGCCCTCGAGACCCATGCGCATGTATTTGCCATCGCCCAGCAGGTACTCATAATAGGCCAGGAAGCGGTCCATCTTTTCTTCGGAAATTTCGGGCGCGAACATAACGGCCACCATGCAGGAGATATAGGCCTCCATGTGGCTCTGGTCGCCCTTGTTGTTGCCCAGCGCGCCGATCAGGCTGACGCGGTCGAAGGGGTTGACGTCAGGATTGGCGGCGCCGTAGTACTTGACCATCACGTTGTGGATCCAGTCGGCGTCGGCGTTGCGCACGCAGATACCGAAGGTGTTGGAGGAGAACTTCTGGAGGCCTTCCTTCCAGCTTGTCGCGGCAAAGTCGGGGTCCAGGGAGCCGTCCTCATACATCTTGCGCAGCCACTCAAGGGGCACGATGTTGCTGTCATCCAGCGCGCCGTAGAACCAGTTGCCGTCGGCATCCTTGTTCCAGTAGCGGTTGGAAACGCCGGTAGAGGCGAAGAAATACCGCAGAGTGCCAAGGCCGTCGCCGGTCAGGCCATAGGTGTCGTTCACGCCGTTGCCGTCGGGATCG
>JAFUHB010000211.1 GCA_017469085.1 Clostridia bacterium | reverse complement strand
CTTGATCCGGGGCCTTCCGGCCCGCTCTCGCTGAAAATGATCCACCGGATCATTTTCCGGGCGCTGCGAGCCCCGCGGAAGAATTTTTCATTCCTATCAAATTTTCTGCCCGTGCGCTGTTAAGCGCACAAGAAAATTTGCCAGGGGTGGGCGTCACGCCCACCTGCTGCTGTTTATTTTTTGTTGTCCTGCAGGACCGTGTATACCTTGTCCGCGTTGGCAATGGCGATGGCCGCCTCTCCGCAGGAAACGTCCCTTGGCCGGTTCACGCCGGTCAGGATCCCGTGATCCTCACACCAGCGCAGCGATACCGTGATACCGGGATACGTTTCCGGATTTCCCTTGACAGACGACCAATCGGCGGCAATCTCCGGCCAATAGGCCTTTGTTACGAAGTACGCCAGGTAATCCCTGTCGATGTACTGGGCGTCGTCCAGAGACCAGGGGAGAAAGTGTGCCTCGCTTTCCCGGGGCGGCTCCAGCGGGCTGGGAACGCGGACGTAGCTTTCCTCCATGCCGTATACCGTGATCAGGGTATCCTTCAGCATGCCCACGGTAAAATAGGCGGCGGGATCATCAAAGATGTGGGCGGCATATTTGTCCTGAAGATAGGATACGGCCTCCCGCTGGCGGTCTTCATCCGGCATGACCAGCGGAATGACGGAGCCATCGGTGAAGGGATTGTAGGTGATCCGCTCCGCGAGCTTCACTCCGGCAAAGGAAAGGAGCGCGATCATAACGGCTGCGCAAACGGCGAGCCTGCCCATCCGCAGGGCCTGGGCCCGCGGGTTTGCCAGCAGCAGCGCTTGCTTTACCTGCCGCCTGTTGGGATAGCGGTTTTCCGGCGCGAAGGCCGTGCACCGGGAGATGATTTTTTTCAGCGGCCTGTACAGGCGGATCTTGCTGTTTTCCCGCACGCTGTCGGTGAGAAGAAAGCGAAGCAGCACGCCAAAGGCGTATATATCGGATCGGCAGTCCGTCTGTGAAAAGCCGTATTGCTCCGGCGGTGCATATCCTTTCGTCCCGAAGAAAACGGTGTCCGTCTCTTCCGCGCCTTTATATGTTCTTGCGATATCAAAGTCGATCAGCACGATCTCTTCCCGGGCGGTGACGATGATATTTTCCGGCTTGATATCGCGATGGATGACGGCCGGTTCCCGGCTGTGCAGATAGATCAGGATATCCGCCAGCCTGACGCAAAGCCGTACCACGTCCGCCTGGGACAATTCCCGGCTTTGGGCATACTCGCTCAGCGGAACGCCTTCCACGTAGGCCCGCACCAGGACAAGCATGGAATCGCTGCGGTAGCTGCCGCAAAAGGCCGGAAGGCCCTCGTGGCGCAGATCGCGCAGCAAGCACTCCGCCTTCGGGTCGCGGAACAGGGCGGTATCATAGCATTTTGCCACGCATAGCCTCCCCGTTCCCTTTTCTGCCACCAGAAAGGTTTCGCGCCCGCGGTGGGCCGCCAGACATTCCAGCTGATCGTAATCGGCCAGGAAGCCCTCCGGATAGCCGAGCTTTGAAAACGCGCTTTCTATCTCCCGCGCCGCAAGCTTTGCGTCCGTCATTTTTTTCGTCCTTCTCCCAAAGCGGGCAGGCCCAGGTCATAGAGGATGACCTGCGTATCGATGAGCGAGACGGCGTGATACAGGCAGTAAATAATGGCGGAATCCCGCTTGACCCGCGGGTACAGGGGGCTTTTTTCGGCGACCTTCAATAATTCCTGTGTTTCGGCGATGGTCAGCGAAAAACCGAAAGCCAGCTGCAAAACCGTGTCCCTGGAGGGGGTCCGCCTGCCGCT
>JAFUHB010000210.1 GCA_017469085.1 Clostridia bacterium | reverse complement strand
GTCAATGCTCTTTATATTTGAATCTCCCGTAAAATCAAGGATTTTGAACAATAAACAGGTGGTGCATTTGACACTACCACCGTCCAAGCGGAGGAAGCGCTATGAAAAAGCTAATCATTACAATCGACACGGAGGGAGACGACCTCTGGCATTGGCGTCAGGGGCAACCGATCACAACAGAAAACACGCTCTTTCTGCCGCGTTTTCAGAAAACGGCCAATCGATACGGCTTTTACCCGGTCTGGCTGGCAAATGAAGAAATGATTTCAGACCAGCGCTTCATCCGTTTTATCCGGCCTGTCGAACGGGATCACCTAGGCGAAATAGGTATGCATCTGCACGCCTGGAACAGCCCGCCGGATTATGCGCTTCCTGTTCAAACGAATCATGCCCCTTATCTGATCGAGTACCCGCCTGGGATCATGGACGAGAAAATCAGCAGCCTGACCGACCATATTCGATCCGCGGTCGGCATCCAGCCCGTCTCCCATCGGGCCGGTCGTTGGGCGACCGATTCCAACTACTTTGTCCTGTTACAAAAGCACGGTTATCTTGTCGATTGCTCCGTTACTCCGCATGTGGATTGGAGCCGTCAGCCCGGGCAAACCGCCTGCTCCGGCGGTAGCAATTACCAATGCGCTCCGGAGCAGCCGTATATGATCGATCGCTTGCTGGAAACGCCCGTCACTATTCGCTCAGTTCGCCGCATCTTTCCGCCTCAGCGTTTTTCAGCAACTGAACTGGCGAAAAGCGTATACAGAGGGATAAGACCGCGTGCGCTCTGGCTGCGGCCCAACGGACGGAATTTACGCCAGATGCTCTATCTTCTGGAAACGGTCCACCGTTCGGAAAACGATGATTACGCCATGTTTATGCTGCACTCCTCCGAGCTGATGCCGGGAGGCAGCCCAACCTTCCCCTACAAAGACTCTATTGAAAAGCTGTACGCGGACCTGGAAGCGCTCTTTGCCTTCGCGGCAGAGCGCTTTGAGGGAAGTACTCTGCGTCAGTATCAGCACGCCTTTTCCTCCTCTCATTCAGACAAGTCCATTCGTTAATATCACATGAACATTCAAACGCTTCAAAGAAAACTGCATACCCTGCTGCACACGCCGCGCATCTTCTGGATCAAGCTGGCAGGCAGTCCACTGTTTCGACTATTTCCGGACCGGCTTGCGCTCAAAATCCGCTACCACAACGTGTTTGGCCGTCCGCTGAACCTGAGGCGTCCGCAGACCTTTAATGAAAAGCTGCAATGGCTGAAGCTGTATGACCGAAGGCCGGAATATACGACCCTGGTCGATAAATATGCAGCCAAGGCACACGTCGCGGCCATCATCGGAGACGAGCATATCATCCCGACCCTGGGCGTTTGGGACTCCTTCGGTGCCATTGATTTTGATCAGTTGCCCGATCAGTTCGTGCTCAAAACAACGCACAGCTCGGGAGACGCCGTCATCTGCCCCGACAAGGCTTTCTTCGATCGAAAGGATGCCAGAAGCAGGCTGACGAAGGCGCTGCGAAAGGATTATTACAAGGTAGATCGGGAATGGCCGTATCGCGATGTGCCGCGCAGGATCCTGGCGGAGGCTTATTTGACAGACCCTGCCTCTCCCGGCGGCCTGATTGATTATAAATTGATGTGTTTTAACGGCAAGGTTCAATGCACCTTCGTCTGCGAAAATCGCTTTTCCGATCAGGAAATGACCGTGACCGTTTATGACAACAAATGGCGCCGATTGCCCATTCGGCGGGAGCGGCCCATATCGGCCAGGGATATTACCAGACCAGCGCATTATGAGGAAATGCGAGCCATGGCGGAAAAGCTTTCCGTCACGCTTCCTTTCGCCCGTATCGATTTTTATGAGGTCGGCGGACATGTATGGTGGGGCGAAATCACTTTATATCCGGCGGGTGGGATGGAGCATTTTTACCCGGATGAATGGGATGAAGCGCTGGGCAGGTTTTTGAAGCTTCCCATTGACGAGAAGGCGTAATGAAAAAGCGAAGGAACGACCGTTGATCCGGTCAGGCGCATAAGCTGCCGATCTAACTATCAACTACCCATCAGAAAAAAGTCAAGGAGCCTATATGTCACATTTCAACGGGGCGACTCTGCTCATCACCGGCGGGACCGGTTCCTTTGGGCATACGGTTCTCAAACACTTTCTTACCTCGGATATCGGGGAGATCCGCATTTTCTCCCGAGACGAGAAAAAGCAGGACGATATGCGGCATGACCTGCAGGCCCGATATCCCGATCACGCGCAGAAGGTGAAGTTTTATATCGGCGACGTGCGTGACCCGCGATCGGTCGCTGATGCCATGCCGGGCGTCGATTATGTTTTTCACGCCGCCGCGCTGAAGCAGGTGCCCTCCTGTGAATTTTTCCCGATGCAGGCCGTAAAAACCAACGTCGAGGGCACCGACAATGTGCTGCACGCCGCCATCGACGCCGGCGTCCGGCGCGTCGTTTGTCTTTCCACCGATAAGGCCGCCTATCCCATCAACGCCATGGGCATTTCCAAGGCGATGATGGAGCATGTGATCTTTGCTAACGCCCGGGTCGCGGCGGAGCACGGAGGGACGGTGATCTGCTGCACCCGATATGGCAACGTCATGTGCAGCCGCGGCTCCGTGATTCCCCTTTTCATCGAGCAAATCAAGGCGGGGCTGCCCATCACCGTCACCAATCCGGATATGACGCGCTTCCTGATGAACCTGGACGAGGCCGTCGACCTGGTCCAATTTGCCTTTGAGCACGCGCAGCCCGGCGACCTGTTTATCCAGAAGGCGGATGCCAGCACGATCGGCGACCTGGCCGCCGCTGTTCAGCAGCTGTTTGGCGATACCGGCCTGCGCCTGATCGGCACGCGGCATGGGGAAAAGCTATTTGAAACGCTCATGACGCAGGAGGAGCGCCTGCGCTCCGAGGACATGGAGCGTTATTTCCGGGTGTCGGCGGACAACCGGAGCCTGAACTATGATCAGTATTTCGTCAAGGGGACGTTATCCCCGACAGAGCTTGAGGCTTATACCAGCCACAACACCGGGCGCTTGGAGGTACCCGGGATCGTCGAAAAGCTGTTGACCACGGACCACGTCCGGGAGCAGCTGGCGCTGATGGGCATCGACGCGCAAGGCAAGGGATCGAAGCCGTGAAAAAAAGAGCCCTCATCAACTTTATCTCATCGCTGAGCTATCAGCTGCTGAGCCTGCTGGTCGGGCTGCTGATCCCCAAATACTACACCGAGATCTTCGGCTCCGTCTACAACGGCCTGAACTCCTCGATCTCGCAGATCATGAGCTTGCTGTCCGTCCTGCAATTTGGCATTTCGTCCGTGGCCATTCAGCAAATGTTCCGTTATATCGCCGCGCAGGATCAGGGGATGATCGCGGCCGTCTACCGGGATGCGGAAAAACAATACCGGAGGATGGGCTTTGTTTTCTTAAGCGTCATCCTGCCGGTAACCTTCCTTTTCCCGTTCCTGATCCGCGACGAGCTTCCCTACCGCGTCATCGTCCTATTTTTGCTGCTGCGCAGCGTCAGCTCGGCGATGGAATACTTTTTCCAGACAAAATATAGTCTCATCCTCATCGCGCACAACAAAAGCTATGTCGTCTATTGGATCAATATCCTGCTCCTTCTGCTGGGGACCTGCCTTCATCTGGCCGTTCTTTTTACAGCCCGGAACATCATCCTTTATCAAAGCGTCGCGCTCGTCGTGACGCTGCTTCTGTTATTGATCGTCAGCGTCTATGTAAGAAAGCATTTTCCTTTTTTGCGTCGCTCAGTCCTGCCGGCCTACGCCCCGTCAACGGACGGAAAGCGCAAGGACGTGCTGATCGCGGAAATCGCCGGCATGATGATCGACAGCACCGATCTATTGGTCCTCAGCACCTTCAGCGGTTTGGTCAGCGCCAGTATTTACTCCGTTTATCATTTCGTCGTCAGCGGCTTGGGCAATATCCTTTCCTCCTGCCGCGAGGCCGTCTTTGCCGGCATCGGCAAAACCTATTACCAGGACTTTGAACAATACCGGCAGCGCATGGACCGCTTTGAATCCGTCTACCTGTTCCTGGTGTTTTACCTGTATTCGGTCTGCATCCTGCTGTTTACCCCATTCATCGAGGTATATACCGCCCGGATGGACGCCGAGTACGTCAGCATCGGCCTGCCGATCATGTTTATCCTGGCGAAAATGCTGGTCAATTTCCGGATCCCGGCGATCGTCGCCGTCAACACGGCCGGCCACTTCAAGCAGGTCAAAATGTATGCCGTGTGGGAGGCTGTAATCAATCTTACGTTATCGCTCGTCCTGGTATCCTTCCTGGGCATTTACGGCGTGCTGATTGGCACGATTGTCGGAGCGGCCTACCGAACGCCGATCCTGATCCGTTATGCCAACCGCGCCATTCTGAAGCGTGAACCCCGCGTATTCTGGAAAAAGATCGCAGCCTGGCTGCCGCTATTTTTGCTCTGCCTGGCAATCAGCCTCGCCGTTCCCTTCCGGTGCCCCGACCTGCTGCACTGGGTTTTGACCGCGCTGCTTTGCAGCGTCGTCCTGCTCGTCGTATGCGTAGGCTGGGTCTATATCACGGACCGCCCCACCTTCCGCGAGCTGATCGATACTGCCCGGCGTCTGCTCAAGGCTCGAGCCTGATATATACGATCTCGCGCGGGTTCATGAACCGCGGGATTGGAGCGCAGGTGTTAGACAGGCCGCGGGAGACGATCAGGCGGCCCATCGGGCCCTCATGCAGTCCTTCCGTATATTGGGGAAACAGGCCCTGCCCCGGCGCGAAAACGCCTCGCCAGAATCCCCTCCAATAAAACCGCCATTGCCCGCCATGGGCGTGACCGCTGACGGTCAAATCGATCCGCCGGTCACGCAGCGGCGGATTTTTTTGCGTCCAATATTCCGGATGGTGGCATAAAAGCAGCTTATAGCCCGGCGCCTGCTCAAACCGGTCCAAAAAATCCTGAGCAGATCGCCTATGATCCGTATCCGGCCTACCCCAATCCCCCTGCGGGTATCGGCATGCCCCTGTCCCAGGCGTTCTTTGCTCGGCGCGGAACGCCCGATAATGCCGCACCCGCTCCGGGGTCAGACCGCCGATCGCCAGGCCTCGCCACGGCTGCCATTCATCGTCCAGCAGCACCGCGCCGGTCTGTCTGATCAGGGCAAGATCCTCTTCGCACAGCATCCATTCATGATTGCCGAGCGAAACAAAGGTGTCCGCTTGCCGGGCGCAGGCGCGCAGGAAGGAAAGCGCATGCTTGGCTTCGGCCATTTTCAGACTGTCCTCATCGAGCGGTGGCCGACCGACGATCAGGTCGCCGGCAATCAGGATCAGGTCAGGCTCATTCTGTTCAAGGGAGGCGAGGATCGAGTCAAACGGCCTGTCGTGCAGGTCGGTCAGCAGCGCGGCGTTGATCGGCGCGGCGATATCGGCCCCCAGCCGATAGAGCGTTTCTTTCATACTGCCTCCCTTCCAATTGCAAAGTCAATAAAACGATTGCATTGATCGATATAAGGTTTCCGAATGACTGTCCGGTCTGTTCCATGCTTGACAGACCATAAAAAGCAGGATAAAATGGAATCAGTGGAAAGAATGTAACCAATTAGCCAAGGAGTTATTTCATGATCACGACCGTCACCATGAACCCCTGCATCGACCGGAGCATCCGGATCCCCAAACTCAACGTGGGAGGCTACAATCGCGTTTCCCGGGTGCGCACCGACATCGGCGGCAAGGGGATCAACGTGAGCGTCGCCCTGCACAATATGCGTTACGAGAGCCGCGCCCTATGCCTGGATTCCATGGACAGCGGCACCTATTTGACGGACACTCTGACCTCGATGGGCATCTTCAGCGTCATGGTGCCCGTGCCGGGGCATCTGCGCGAAAACCTCAAGGTGTATGATGAAACGACCGGCGACATGACGGAAATCAACGAAGCGGGCACGCCGGTGGACGTGAGCTCCCTCAAGCGCTTTATGCAGCGCTTTCAAACCATCCTGTCGGACACCAATCTCCTGGTGCTCAGCGGTTCCGTACCCCCGGGCGTGCCCGACGATATTTATCGGCAGATGATCGAGATGGCAAAATCCCGCGGCGTCATCACCGTGCTGGACGCCGCCGGGGAACGCCTCCGTCTGGGCATCGAGGCCGGTCCTGACCTGATCAAGCCCAACCGCTTTGAGATGGAAACGCTCTGCGGCCGCGAACTGACCTCCCGTCAGGACGCCATTGACGAAGCCAAGCGCCTGACGGAAAACGGCGTAGGAGCCGTTTGTTTGTCCTTAGGAGCCGAGGGGGCCGTCTATGTGACCCAGAGGGGCATATGGTCCTCCGAGGGGCTTAAAATCGACGTGAAGGGCCTTCAGGGCGCGGGCGACGCGTTGGTAGCCGGGCTGTGCATCGGTCGCCTTGAAGGGATGGACCCCGGCGAGACTCTGCGCAACGGCATGACCATGGCGCAGGGCTCCCTGACGCGCGAGGGCACGCTGCTTTGCACCCGCATGATCTACGACGAGCTCCGTCCCAAAATGCCGGTGGAAAGGCTGGCCTGATCAGGCCTCCCGCTCGGCCTTCATCACTTCGTCCTCCTCCAGTACCCGGTACATGGAGGAGGCGTTTTCTTTCCGGACGACCTCGCTGATGTCGGTGATCTCATATTTCCCGAGGCGGTTGCCAAAGCGGATGGTCATGATATCCCCCACCTTCACGTCGGTCCCGGCCTTGGCGACTCGCTCGTTGACCGTCACGCGGCCTCCGTCGCAGGCCTCCTTGGCGACCGTCCGGCGCTTGATGATGCGAGATACCTTCAGGTACTTATCCAATCTCATGATATCGTTCTCCCTCATAAGTCAGCGAATAAGCGAAAGCCGCCCCGGCCCGAGGGCGGAGCGGCACAGACGTTAAACCGTCAATTATTTCAGAGCGTCCTTCAGGGTCTTGCCGGCCTTGAAAGCGGGAACGGTGGTCGCGGCGATCTTGATTTCCTCGCGGGTACGGGGATTGTGAGCGACACGGGCTTCGCGCTTCTTGGCTTCATAGGTGCCGAAACCGGCGATCACGATCTTGTCGCCAGCCTTCAGGGTCTCGGTAACAACTTCCGTCAAAGCGTTCACAGCCTTCGCGGCGGCGTCCTTGGTCAGCCCGGCCTTTTCCGCGACAGCGGCAACCAGCTCAGTTTTGTTCATAAAATCTTACCTCCAAACTAATGTGGTAGACGTCCGATCGGACCTGTCCGATCAGCGGCGTTTGCTACTCTCCCAGTATACAGCCAATTCCTCAGATGTCAAGTCTTTTATTGATTTTTCAGACAAATTGATCGCCTCTTCCATGCGTTTGAAACGCGCCGTAAAGCGCTCCGTCGCATCCACCAGCGCAGTCTCTGCGTCCACGCCGCAGCGGCGCGCGAGGCCGGCGCAGGCAAACAAAAGATCCCCGATCAATTCCTCCGCCGCCCGTCCGCCTTCGGCCGCTTCGACTGCCGCCTCGGCAAGGCGTTCAACCGTTTCCGCAGCGTCTGTCCGCCCGGCATCCAGGCCGGCGGCGGCCGCCTTTTTCTGTACCTTCTGCGCGCGCATCAGAGGCGGGAGCGTCCGGCATACGTCATCCATGATTTCTCCGGTCGTGCGCAGATGGCGCTGCCTGCGCTTGATTTCCTCCCAATTGGCGCTCACATCGCCGGCGTCCCGCACCTTGAGCCCCTCAAAAACATGGGGATGACGCTCGATCATTTTGCGGCATATGCCGGTCGTGATGTCGGACAGCTCCAGCGTGCCGTACTGCGCCCCGATATCGGCCTGGAAAACCACCTGCAAGAGCACGTCGCCCAGCTCCTCGGCCACATGGCTCCAATCCTCCTCATCGATGGCGGCCGCCGTTTCATAGGCCTCCTCGATCAGGTAAGGACGCAGGGTATGATGGTCCTGCTCACGGTCCCAGGGGCAGCCCCCCGGCGCGCGGAGGACGCGCATGATCCGGACCAGGTCGTTGAACGTAAAGCGCTCCTTCTCGGTAAGGACCCGCGGGACGATCAGCGCGGCGCAGGTGTGGTCGTAACGCTTTTGCCGGTCCAATTCCTCCAGCGGGATCTCCTTCATTTCCCGCGCTTTTCCCCGTTGCGCGGGCGGGAAAAACAGAACGGGCTGTTCCATCCCAAACGCGCCGAGCAGGCGCAGCTTGACCTCCCCCGCCAGCAGGGAAGAATCCAGCTCGGTCAGCAATAGCGGCGCGTCACCCAGCGCTTCGGGCAGGGAAGCGGCCGCGCACACCCGCGCGTCCGCATGAGGCGAAAGCGCCAGCAGCGGGGCGGCGACCGAAACGCCCGGAACGACGTGCAGCGGCGCTCCGGCTGCCCGCAGGGCCGCTACCGTTTCATCCCGCTCGGCGTCAAACACCCCGTAAACGACCGCCTTGCGGGCAGCCGCCTTTTGAAGCGCCCGGACGGAAGCCTGGGTCAATTCGTCAAAATCCTCCGCGGCGTCATACAGGCTGTCCAGCGTTTCAAAGGGGATCCCCTGCTCCTGAAGATACTGCGCCGCGTCCATCCTGCCGGTGCGCAAAATCAGGCGCGGGGCATTTTTCATGGTCTCGATCGCGCCGAGGGTCAGATACTCCCGATCTCCCGGGCCGATCGATACCACCGTGATTTCCTTCATGACTGCTCTTCCTTCCGCTGCCGCTCCCATCGGGTCAGCCATACCATCAGCACCGCAATATCGGCGGGCGATACGCCGGGAATCCGGGAGGCCTGCCCCAGCGAACGGGGCCTTTGCCTGCTGAGCTTCTGCCTCGCTTCGATCCGCAGCCCGGAGATATCCATATAGGGCGCGTCCTCCGGAAGCGCCTTTTCCTCCATCACGCGGGCCTGCTTGATCTGATTGAGTTCTTTATTGAGGTAGCCCTCGAATTTGACGGTCAGCTCGGCCTCCTCGATCGCCGAGGCCGAATAGCTTCCCCATTCCTCCGGCACGGTCAGATGCTCCTCCGGCCGCCGCAGCAGAGCATCCTGATGCGCGGCCCGGATGCGCCCGATCAATTCCTCCGTCTGTCTCGCCTTTTCCTCGGTGCGCCGCATCCGCTCGTCCATCGCGAGTCCCAGCTTTCTGGCACGCTCCGTCAGGCGTAGGTCGGCGTTATCCTGCCGCAGGAACAGCCGGTATTCCGCCCGGCTCGTCATCATTCGATAGGGCTCGTCGGTGCCCTTGGTGGTCAGGTCGTCGGTCATCACGCCGATGTAGGCCTGATCCCGCGTCAGGATCAGAGGCTCCTCGCCGCGAACGTACTGGGCCGCGTTGATCCCGGCCAAAATGCCCTGCGCGGCGGCCTCCTCATAGCCGGAGGTACCGTTGATCTGCCCGGCGGTATAGAGCCCCTTGACCGAAAGGGAGCCCAAATCGGCGGAGAGCCCGGTCGGATCGATGCAGTCGTACTCGATCGCGTAAGCCAGGCGCACCAGCCGCGCCCGCTCCAATCCCCGGATCGACCGATACATGGCGATCTGCACATCCTTGGGCATACCGGTGGACATCCCCTGGATATACCACTCCGGATAATCCAGGCCCTCCGGCTCGACAAACAGCTGATGCCGGTCCTTGTCGGCAAAGCGGGTCACCTTGTCCTCGATCGAGGGACAATAGCGCGCTCCGGTCGAATGGATCAGGCCCGAATACATGGGCGCGCGGTGCAGGTTTTCCCGGATGATTTCATGGGTGCGCTCATTGGTCCAGGTCAGATAACAGCAGGCCTTATTTTCGGGCGGTATATCCGTCATGAACGAAAAGGGCGTGACCGGCTCGTCGCCGGGCTGCCGCTCCATTTTATCAAAATCGATGCTCCGCGCGTCCACGCGCGCGGGCGTTCCCGTCTTGAAGCGCCGCAATGAAAAGCCCAGATCCATTAAGCTTTGGGACAGCAGGTTGGCAGGAAGAAGGCCCTGCGGGCCCTGATCCCAGATGGATGAACCGATGATGATCCTGCTTTTCAGGTATACCCCGGTGCAGACGACCGCCGCCCGGCAGGATATCACATCGCCGTAATCGGTGCGGACGCCGGAAATCCTGCCGTTCTCCGTCAAAAGCTCGGACGCCTCGGCCTGCACGACCGTCAGCCTGTCCTGCGCGAACAGCGCGCGCATCATGCGAAGATGATAGGCCCGTTTATCCTCCTGAGCGCGCAGGGAGCGGACGGCCGGGCCCTTGCCCGTGTTGAGCATCCGCCCCTGGATCAGCGCGTCGTCCGCCGCCAGCCCCATCTCGCCGCCCAGGGCGTCCACCTCGCGCACCAGATGCCCCTTGCCCGTCCCTCCGATCGAGGGATTGCAGGGCATCAGGGCGATGGACTCGAGATTCAGCGTCAGCAGGACCGTATCCAGCCCCATTCGCGCGCAGGCGAGCGCCGCCTCACAGCCGGCGTGCCCCGCGCCGATCACCACGACCTGTGTTTCCATGTGCATCTCCATTCAGCCGGCCAATTGGCGCAGCGTTCTGATTATAGCATACGCCCTTGCGGATGACAACTTCATCTTTCGCATATAGATGAAGAAACCCGTGAAAAACACTTCCATTTTTCGGTGATTTGTGGTATAATAAGCTGTATGGCCCAAACCGTCAAAACCGGCCGTACATCGACCAAATCGGAGGTTTTTCATGGCAGACGAACAGATCATCCAAACGACGGCGACCGGCGAAACGTATGACGCGTCGCAAATCCAGGTGCTCGAAGGTCTCGAGGCCGTTCGCAAGCGCCCCGGCATGTACATCGGATCGACCGACGCCCGCGGCCTGCACCACCTGGTATATGAAATCGTAGATAACGCCATTGACGAAGCCCTGGCAGGCTTTTGCACGGAGATTCACGTGACCATCAACAACGACGGCTCCGTGACCGTGCGGGACAATGGGCGCGGCTTCCCGGTGGACGAGCATCCCAAGCTCCACCGCCCGGCTGTCGAGGTATGCCTGACCGTGCTGCACGCCGGCGGCAAGTTCGGCGGCAGCGGCTACAAGGTGTCCGGCGGCCTGCACGGCGTCGGCGCGTCCGTCGTCAACGCCCTGTCCAGCCATTTGCGCGTGGAGGTACATACCGGCGGCAAGGTCTATGAGCAGGAATACAACCGCGGCAAGATCGAGTACGATCTGCGCGTGATCGGCCAGGCCGACGATACGGGCACCCGCATCCAGTTCTGGCCTGATATCCGTTCCGAAGAAAATCCGGACGGCGTGTTCGATCCGGGCATCGTGTTCGATTACGGCGTCCTCAAAACCCGCCTGCGCGAGATGGCATTTTTGAACAAGGGCGTCCGCATCGTCTTCAGGGATGAGCGCGAGGGCCAGGAGCAGGAGAACGTTTTCCATTACGAGGGCGGCCTGCGCGAGTTCGTCAAGTACCTGAACAAAAACAAGGAAGTGCTGTTCCCCGAGCCCATTTACGTCGAGGGCGTCAAGAACATGGTCATGGTGGAGGTAGCGCTTCAGTACAACGATTCCTACGCCGAGAGCATTTTCTCCTTCGCCAACAACATTCACACGCCCGAGGGCGGCACCCACATGACCGGCTTCGTGCAGGCCCTGACCCGCGCGGTGAACGACTATGGCCGCCGCTACAAGATCCTCAAGGATGCGGACAGCAACCTGAAATCGGACGATATCCGGGAAAGCCTGGCCGCCATCGTTTCCGTCAAGCTGCCCGAGCCGCAGTTTGAAGGCCAGACCAAATCCAAGCTGGGCAACAGCGAGGTCCGCGGTATCGTGGACAGCCTGGTATCCGAGCACCTGACTGCCTTCATGGAAGAAAATCCCGCCGTCTCCAAAATCATTCTGGAGCGTTGTCTGGGAGCTGCCCGGGCCCGCGAGGCCGCCCGCAAGGCCCGTGAGCTGACCCGCCGCAAGAGCGTGCTGGAGAGCGGCTCCATGCCCGGCAAGCTGGCCGACTGCACCGAGTGCGATCCCGCCAAGTGTGAAATCTTTATGGTGGAGGGCGACTCCGCCGGCGGCAGCGCCAAATCGGGCCGCGACCGGCACTTCCAGGCCATCCTCCCCCTGCGCGGCAAGATCCCGAACGTTGAAAAGACCAGGATGGACAAGATTCTGGTCAATCAGGAAATTAAGAATATGATCACCGCCTTTGGCTGCGGGATCGGGGACGATTTCAACATCAATAAGCTGCGCTACCACCGCATCGTCTGCATGACGGACGCCGACGTGGACGGCTCCCACATCCGCATCCTGATGCTCACCTTCTTCTATCGCTATATGCCCGAGCTGATCAAGCAGGGCTACGTGTACAGCGCCATGCCGCCCCTGTACAAGATCACCAAGGGCAAGCAGGAATGGTACGTGTATACGGATGAAGAAAAGGACCGCAAGCTGGACGAGATCGGCCGGGATTCCAAGCCGGAGATCCAGCGCTACAAGGGCCTGGGTGAAATGAGCTCCGAGCAGCTGTGGTCCACCACAATGAATCCGGAAACCCGCACCATGAAGCAGTTCACGCTGAGCGACGCCATCGCGGCGGACGAGATCTTCTCCCTGCTGATGGGAGACAAGGTGGAGCCGAGGCGTGAGTTCATCGAAAAGAACGCGACGCTCGTCACTGACCTGGACCTGTAAGGGAGGCGTTGCATGAAGCGTCTCCTCGTCCTGGTCCTGGCTGTTTCCCTTTGCTTGCCTGTTTTTTCTCACGCTGAAGAGCCTTCGGCGGATGTGAAAAGCTTTATGGCCGAAAAGGCGATTAAGCTGACGGAACTGACGGTGGAATGCGGTCTGTCAGACGTGTACCTGGCCGCCATGACCGGCTCCAGCGACATCACCGGCACGGCCCGCGCGATTGCGGAGACCTTACGCGGCGCCCCAAAGGCCGGAACGCTATACGTTCTGAACGAGGCATTGTTCTCCGCATACCTGAGCGCCTCCGTTGTGGAGCTGTCATCCCTGCCTGAAGCCGTCGCCCGGAAGCTCAGAAGCGCAATTCCAGCCTCCTTGCCCAGCATACTGAGCGGGAACTTTGGCAGCTCAGCCTCCCTGGCTGCGGCCAGCATCCTGCGCTCTGGCGAGGCCTATTTAGCCCCATCGGGCTGTCCCGATTATGCGTTAGTGGTTCTGCGTTTTGGCGGCGACTATGACGCCGCGTGCAGCTTCGTGCTGAATGAAAATGGGATCGTCTCGGCCAGCCTGATGCCCATTCCCGCCGGCTCCGCCGATCAGCTTGCCCGGCTGCTGACAATCTCCGGCCAGACGTCCGGCGACCTCTATACCGCCTATCCCCTGCCTGTCGCCGGCGGAGCGAATCCTTGATCGTATCTTATGTTTTCTTCCCGTTTCCCCGTTTTTTGAAAGGACCTACCACAAATGAGCAGTGAAATCAACGACCGCCTGCTTCCGGCGGACCTGGAAACAGAAATGAAGACCTCCTTCATCGCTTACGCGATGGCGGTCATCATCAATCGCGCCCTGCCGGACGTGCGGGACGGCCTGAAGCCCGTCCATCGGCGCATCCTGTACGACATGAACGAATTGGGCATGACGCCCGATAAGCCCTTCCGCAAGTCCGCCCG
>JAFUHB010000020.1 GCA_017469085.1 Clostridia bacterium | reverse complement strand
GAAGCGAGCGCCTCCGCGACCCTTTTGCTCCGGCAGGGCGAAAGCGTACGAATCGAAAAGCGGGTGGTTCTCCTGTATAACGGGGAAGCGGGCTAGGCACTTTGGACGTCCGGCCTTGAAGCCCTCGGGCAAAGCGAGCAGGTCTCCCTGGACGAGGCGCTGAACGCCCAGCGGGAATACTGGGCGCGGTATTGGAGCACCTCGGATATCGAGCTCGAGCCCTCGGAGACGGCCGACGCCGCCCAGGTCGCCGCGGAGCAGCAGGGCATCCGCTTTTGCAGCTTCCAGCTGGCCCAGACCTACAACGGCGGCAGCATGCAACATAATATCGGCGCGAAGGGCCTGACGGGCGAAGCCTATAACGGCCATGCCTTCTGGGACACCGAGTCCTGCTGCCTGCCCTTCTACCTGTTCACCAATCCCGAGGCCGCGCGCGACCTGCTCCTGTTCCGTTACCAGACGCTGCCCATGGCCCGGGAACGCGCAAAGATGCTGGATTGCCGGGGCGCGTGCTACCCGATCGCCACGCTCAACGGCAAGGAGGCCTGCTCGCTGTGGCAGCACGCCAGCCTCCAATTGCAGCCCAGCACGGCTGTGGCCTACGGCATCTGGCACTATGTGCGCCTGACCGACGATCGGGAATTCCTGTGGGCCTATGGCGCGGAGATGCTGCTGGAGATTGCCCGCTTCCTGGCCAGCCGCGCAGGCCGCGGCAGCCGCACCGGGCAGTACGGCTTTTTCGGCGTCATGGGGCCTGACGAGTTCCACATGATGGTCAATAATAACGCCTACACCAACTATATGGGGCAGCGCACCCTGCTGTACGCCGTGGAAACGCTGCAAACGATGCGCCAGGAGCAGCCGGAACGCTTCGCCGCGCTGCGGGAAAAGACGGGCCTTGCCGAGAACGAGCTTGACCTCTGGCGGACCATCGCCGATCAGATGTACATCCCCCTTCGGCCCGACGGCCTGATCGAGCAGCACGACGATTTCCTGAACCTCCCCCACACCGATATCGACGCCATCCCCGTCAGCGAGTTCCCGCTGTACGAGCATTGGTCCTACGACCGCATTTATCGCACGGACATGATCAAGCAGCCCGACGTGCTGATGATGCTGTACCTGTACAACACCTCCTTCACCGAGGACGTCAAGCGCGTCAATTACGACTTCTATCAGCCGCGCACCATCCACGAATCCTCCCTGTCCCCTGCCATCCATTCCATCCTGGCCGCGGAGCTGGATAAGATGGACGACGCGGTCGGGCTGTTCGGCTTCGCCACGCGGCTGGACCTGGACAATTATAACCGCAACACCCGCGACGGCCTGCACATCACCAGCATCGCCATGGCCTGGGCCAATATCGTATACGGCTTTGCCGGCCTCAGGAGCGACGGGGAGCCCCTGCGCTTTGCCCCGCGCCTGCCGGAGCGCTGGAAGCGGCTCCGCTTCTCCATCCTGTACAAGGGCCGGGTCATCGAGATCGAGATGACTCAGGCGGGCACCCGCTTTTGTTTAAGCAAGGGAGAGCCGTTGCCCCTGCTCATCTACGATCAGCCCTATACGCTGAATGAAGCGGGGCAATTCGTGCCCCGGCCGCAGGCATGACCGCTCGGAGGAACACACATGGACGTCTGGTCGCTCAGCAAGCAAGGTGATCATCCCGAGGACGCCGCCCAGGACGGGAACCGCTTCCTGGCCGCCAACGGCTATATGGGCCTGCGCGGCGTGCCGGAGGAGGCGGGCGCCGACCGCTTCCCCGCCGTCACGCTGGCCGGCGTCTACGACCGCTTTCAGGACCGCTGGCGGGAGCCGGTCAACGCCCCGAACGGGCTGTTCGTCCAGTTTTTTCTGGATGGGCTGCCCTTGTCGCTCGGGAAAGCCGAGCCGCTTATGCACAGCGCGCAGCTCCATTATCAAAACGGCGTCTATCATCGACGCACGGAGTTTGACGCCGTCCTGATCGAGAGCGAGCGCTTTGCCTCCCTCGCGCAATGCCACCTCCTGGCCGACCGTTATCAAATGACGTTCCGCCGGGACGGGGAGCTGACCCTGTATACAGGCATCTCCACCGAAATTTGGGATATCAACGGCCCGCACCTGTTCGACTTCCGGCATGAGCAGGGCGAAGCGCTCCTGACCGAGGCCGTGACCGGAGAAAAGCATATTACCGTAGCCGTCGCGCAGGCTGTCCGCCCGGATTTTGAGGCGCAGGAAGCCTTTGAAACCACCGCGGCAGGCTCTTTTCGCGTGCTACGCCGCGCCGTGCGAAAGGGAGAAACGCTGACGGTTGCGTTGTTTGCCGCCGTTTATACCTCGCTGGATCACCCTGCCCCAGGCGAGCAGGCCGCGCGGCTTTGCCTGCGGATGAAGGAGCTCGGCTTTGCCGCCTGCCTTGCCGCGCACGAGGATGCCTGGGCCGACGTTTGGAGGCGCTCCCTGGTCGAGCTGACGGGCGACGAGGAGGCCGCCCGCGCCCTGCACGCCAGCCAATATCACCTAAACAGCATCGCCCCGCGTCACTCGGACGCCATGTCCATCCCGGCGCGCGGCCTGTCCGGGCAGACCTATAAGGGCGCGATCTTCTGGGATTCCGAAATCTTTTTCTTTCCCATGTTCGCCTATACCCAGCCCGAGATCGCCCGCGTCCTGCTCAAATACCGCATCGACACCCTGCCCGGCGCGCGGCAAAAGGCCGCCTCCTACGGCTATCGCGGGGCGTTTTACGCCTGGGAAAGCCAGGAGGGCGGCCAGGAGGGCTGCACCGATTTTAACGTGGTCGATGTATTCACGCACCGCCCGGTGCGCACCTACTTCAGGGACAAGCAGATCCATATCTCCGGCGATATCGCTTACGCGCTGCGCAGCTACTATGAGATCACCGGCGACCGTTCCCTTCTGGAGGAGGGCGGCGCGAAGGTGATTCTGGAATGCGCCCGCTTTTATATCAGCCGGGCCAGCGCACGCCTGGACGGCGATACGGTCGACTTAAACGACGTTATCGGCCCGGACGAGTACCACGAGCGGGTCGCCAACAGCGCCTTTACCAACGCCATGGCGCTGCATTGCCTGAAAAGCGCCCTCATGCTGCGGGAGCTTTTCGCGGACAGGCCGGAATGGTTTGCGCGCCTGCTGAAGGACCTCAATTACGAGCAAGATTGGGCGCTGATCCCCCCGCTGATCGCCCGCATCAGGCGGCCCCGGCTGCGCGACGGCGTGATCGAGCAGTTCGACGGATATTTTGAACTGGAGGATTGCTCCCTGGACGACGTCCGCGCCAGGCTGCGCGACCCCCGCGAATATTGGGGCGGGGATCATGGCGTCGCCGGCCCCACGCAGATCATCAAGCAGGCAGACGTGATCGCGCTGCTGGCGCTGTTCCCCGGCGACTTTACCGACCGCGAGGTGGCCGATAACTGGCAGTATTACGAGCCCCGGACGGAGCACGGCTCCAGCCTGTCCGCCTGCATGTACGCCCTGACGGCCTGCCGCATCGGAAAGACGGACGAGGCCTGGGAGCTTTTCCTGCGCACCGCCAATATCGATGTCAGCGGCAGCAGCAAGCAATGGGCGGGCGAAATCTATATCGGCGGCACCCACCCCGCCGCCAACGGCGGGGCCTGGATGATTGCGGCCCTCGGCTTCGCCGGCTTGCGGATACGCGACGGCCGCCCCGAGCTTCATCCCAGCCTGCCCCGGCAGATCAGCCGCCTGCGCTTTCCCATCGTATGGAGGGGCGAACGCCTGACCGTCGAGGTCACGCGCGAGGGCGGGCGCTTCCTCCGGGGGTAGCGGGATCAGGTCGCCGTGCCCGATACACCCGGCCCTGTGTTTTGCCATCCGCCTCAGCATTGTATCACAACCCATAAGTCATGAAAATACCGCGCAGCTCATTCTGTCGAGCGGCGGGAAAATTCCCGCCGCTCGCGCCGATGAATCGCGCGGTATTCCATTGAGGAGCTATGAATCAGGCGTCGCTCATTCCTCCGCCGCGCCTGCTCCCAGGTTCAGGATGGGCAGGGTCGCGCCGTCGCCGCCGACAAACTGGGGCAGCTGGCCGTTCCACTGGTTGGCCTGGAGCCACTCGATCAGGTTCTCGGTCAGGGAGGCGGCGATTTTCTGGTTGGCTTCCGCCTCGGCCTCGGCCTGCACGCGGGTCGCATAAGCGGCCGCGTCGGCGTTGATCTTCTGGACGGCCGCCTCGGCCTCCGCCGTGATGCGCTGGCGCTCGGCCTGCTGCTGGGTTTCCATGGTCTTTTGCTCCTGCTCGATCTCAGCTTGCAGCTTCTTCTGGGCCGCCACCTGCTTCTGTTCGACGGCGTCGGTAAAGCTGTTGGTGAAATCGATGTTCTCGATGCTGACCGAGATGATATTGATGCCGTAGCGGGCCATCTCCTCGCTCAGATGGTCGCGGATGGAGATGGACAGCGTTTCCCGAGCGCCCACCAGATTTTCCGCCGTGTATTTGGAGAATACGGCCTTGGTGTTTTCCAGCAGCCTGGGCATCACGAGGGTGTTAAAGTAATTGGTGCCGACCTCCTTATACAGGTTCATCGCGGTGGCTTTGTTGATGCTGTAATTGACGGAGCCGTCGATATCCACCTGCTGGATATCGCTGGAGAAGGACTGCGTCTTGAACGAGGTTTTCTGCTCGCGGTTATCCATCTGGATGACCTTCTGGAAGGGATTCTTGAAATGGAAGCCAGCCTCCATCGTATAATCCTCTACCCGTCCAAACGTAGTGACGATGCCCGTAAAGCCGGTTTCAACCCGGGCGGTACAGGTGGTGTAAAAGAACAGGGCCAATAATACGATCACGATCAGGATCGCCAATGCTTTTGTCTGCTTCATCATTCAATCCCCTTTCTGTGGATCCGGCTGCAGGGAGCGGCGCCGCAGTTTCCCTTGCGCATCCGGTACGCGTTCAGTATACCCAAACCCGGCTCCGGACGCAAGCGAGCCACAGCCACCCTCGCCGGTCCGCCGATCGGGAAAGCGCCCAAAAGCCCGGCCAAATGGGCCTTTTGGCAAAACCAGCAACATTTTTCGATGCCAATCGATAATTGTTACAAAAATATTACAAAATATAGTCTTTTTTATTTATAAGTTATTGCCAAATAGAAGCATTTAATATAATTGAAATATTTTTATTTCAAATTGTTTCAAAATAATTTTATTTTCATTTAATTTTTATAAAATTCATCAGGTAACGCAGCTCACGAGGTCCGTTTTAACTCCAAGTGAAAAGGCTGCCGCATCATCACGACAGCCTTCCGACAGTTCTTTGCTTCAGTATCATTCCCTGACCGCTATGACCTCGATCTCGCAGAGACAGCCCTTGGGAATGTCCCGTACCGCCACGCAGGAGCGCGCCGGTTTTCCGGTGAAATAGCGGGCATAGACCTCGTTAAAGGCGGCGAAATCCGCGATGTCCTGCAAAAAGCAAGTCGTCTTGACCACGTTTTGATAGGTCATGCCGGCGGCCTTCAGCAACTCGCCCACGTTTTTGCAGGCCTGCTCCGCCTGGCCGGCGATATCCTGTGCCTCGAGCTTGCCGGTCGCGGGGTCGACGGGGATCTGGCCCGAGGCGTACAGGGTATCGCCCGCCAGGATCGCCTGGGAATACGGCCCGATCGCCGCCGGCGCGTTGGGGGTGGAAATATAAGTCATTCAGGCACCTTCTTTCAATTCACGATCCGGAAACCCGCCTCGGTCAACCGGGAGCGGATCTCGTTGATCTGCTCAAAATCACGGGTCTCCAGGCCCAGCGTCAGGAAGCAGGAGGTCACGGCCATGGAGCTGTCGCTGTGGCCGTGGATCACGCTGACTACGTTCGCCCCGCACTCGGACACGATGCGGCTGACGCCCACCAGCTGCCCGGGCTTATCCTCCAGGGCGATCTGCAGGGTCACGTTGCGGCCCTGCGTCATCAGGCCGCGGGTGATCACGCGGCTCAGGATATTGACGTCGATGTTGCCGCCCGATACCAGACAGACGACCTTCTTGCCCGAAAGCGGCAGCTTGCCGGAAAGAGCGGCGGCCACGCTGACCGCTCCGGCCCCCTCGGCGACCACCTTCTGCTTTTCCATCAGCGCCAGGATGGCCGAGGCGATCTCGTCCTCCGTCACGGTCACGATGCCGTCCACATACTCCTCGCACATCCGGAAGGTGATGTCCCCCGGATGCTTGACGGCGATACCGTCGGCAAAGGTATTGACGGCGTCCAGGGTCAGGGCCTCTTTGGCCTCCAGGCTCCGGGCCATCGAGGCCGCGTTTTCGGCCTGCACGCCGTAAACCTGAACGCCCGGGTTCAGGCTTTTGATCGCGAAGGCAACGCCCGAGATCAGGCCGCCCCCGCCCACGGGCACCAGCACGGCGTCCACATCGGGCAGCTGATCCAGGATCTCCAGGCCGATGGTCCCCTGCCCGGCGATCACCTCGTCGTCGTTGAAGGGGTGGATAAAGGTCATGCCCGTCTCCTCCTGCAGGCGGCAGGCATAGGCGTAGGCGTCGTCATACGCGCCCTTCACCAGGCACACCTCGGCGCCAAAGGCCTTGGTGGCCTCTACCTTGCTGATGGGCGCGCCGTCCGGCATGCAGACCACGCTGCGGATGCCCATCCGGGAGGCCGCCAGCGCGACGCCCTGGGCAGGGTTGCCGGCGCTGCAGGCGATGATGCCCGCGGCGCGCTGTTCCTCGGTGAGCTGGCTGATCTTATAATACGCGCCGCGCAGCTTGAAGGAGCCGGTCAATTGCAGGTTCTCCGTTTTGAGATACATGCGGCAGGGGCTCTTCAGCGCCGCCGCCTCGATCAGGTCGGTCCGCCGCGCCACGTTTTTCAGCACATACGCCGCATGGTAAATCTTATCCAGCGTCAGCACGATTGGTGTTCTCCTTCTTCATCCATTTTCAGGGCTCGCTTTGTTCCTGCTCCGCCGCGCTCTTTCCCGCCAGATCATCGATGAATTGCTGGGCGGTGCGGCTGGACAGGCCGCCGTGCCGGAGCTCCCAGCGGGAGGCGGCGGCCAGCAGAGCCTTTTCATCCATGCGAATCTCGGGATGACGCTCCGCAAGGGCGCGGACGATGCTCTCAAACAGCTTCCTGTCGGGAGAAAAATAGCTGATCGTGCAGCCAAAGCGCGCCGCAAGGGACAGCTTTTCCTCCATCGTATCGCTGCGATGCACGTCGCCGTCATGCTCCATATCGGCGCGGTCCTTCCAGGTTTCCTTGATCAGATGGCGGCGGTTGGAGGTGGCGCAAATCATTACGTTGCGCGGACGGGTTTCCAGGCCGCCCTCGATGACCGCCTTCAGGTACTTGTACTCCGCCTCATCCTCCTCAAAGGAGAGGTCGTCCAGGAACAGCATGAAGCGGTAATTGCGCGCCTTGATCTGGGATATCACCTGGCTGAGCAGGCCAAACTGATATTTGTTGATTTCGATCACGCGCAGGCCCTGCCGCCAATACTCGTTCATGACGGCCTTGACGGAGGTGGATTTGCCGGTGCCCGCGTCGCCGTACAGCAGCATATTGTTAAAGGCGCGGCCCGCGACAAAGGCCTCCACGTTCTCGCGCAGGGCTTTTTTCTGGAGCTCATACCCGATCAGATCGGACAGCACTACATGATCCACGTTGCTGATCGGCTCAAAGCGGATCCCCTCCGCCGTTTCCTTGACGCGGAAGGCCCGGTTGAGCCCGAAGAAGCCCGCCCCGAACCGCCGGTAATGATCCACCATCAGGTCGAACACCTGGCGGTCGCTGCTGGCCGCGGCGATCGCGCGGGAAAGCTCGCGCACCCGCTCCGACACGTCCCGGTTATAGATATTTTCGCCCTTGGGAATGGCCCGATAAGCGCTGAGCCGCGTCAAGAGATCCGTGTCCAGCGCGCTCTCCAAGGCCGAAAAATCATAATGGAACAGCCGGCGGAACACCCCGAAATCTGCCTCCGCGATGGCGTTGATGGAGCCGTCCCCCGCGCCCCGGCCCTCGCAGGTCAGCGCAAAGGAATGGACATGCCCGATCATCAGGAAGGTCAGGTAATTCTGCCACAGGTTTTCGTCAAAGCCGTAAGCTGTCGCCAGATCCAGGATGCGCTTTCCCTGCCACAGCAGCCGGCTGCGCAGCTCCGCCTGATCTTTGCCCTTTTCAAGGCCCTCAAAAACATCGGCCACCCGGCGCAAGATCTCATCCTCCCCCAGGTCGCTGTACAGGATCAGTCGGTTGATTTCGTGATTCACTGGACTACCTCAAAAAGGAACGGAGGGAAGGGTCGCCTCCTCGCAGGAGATACGCGGCCCTTCGCCTCACTCCGTTTTCTTTACTTAGTTGCTTGCCGTATCCAGGTCGGCGTCATTCTTCCACAGCATCTGCTCGCGCAGCTCGCGGCCCACCTTTTCCATCTTGTGCTCTTTGAGCTGGGCGCGCTTGGAGTTGAAGAAGGTGCGGCCGTTCTTGTTCTCGGCGATCCAGCGGCCGGCGAAGGTGCCGTCCTGAATGTCCTTGAGCACGGCCTTCATGTTGGCCTTGGTCTGCTCATAAGGCAGCACGCGCGGGCCGGACACATATTCGCCGAACTCCGCCGTATCGGAGATGGAATAGTTCATCGCCGCGACGCCGCCCTTGTTGATCAGGTCGACGATCAGCTTCATTTCGTGGATGCACTCGAAATAGGCGTTTTCAGGCTCGTAACCGGCCTCCACCAGCGTCTCGAAGCCGCACTTCATCAGGTCGACCACGCCGCCGCACAGCACGCACTGTTCGCCGAACAGGTCGGTCTCGGTCTCGTCGTGCATGGTGGTTTCCATGATGCCGGCGCGCGCGCCGCCGATGCCGGCGATGTAGGCCAGCGCGATGTCCTTACAGCTGCCGGAGGCATCCTGCTCCACGGCCACCAGGCAGGGCACGCCCTTGCCGGCCACATAGGTGCTGCGGACGGTGTGGCCCGGGCCCTTGGGGGCGGCCATGAACACGTCCACGTTGGCGGGCGGCACGATCTGCTGATAGCGGATGTTGAAGCCGTGCGCGAAGGCGATCGCCTTGCCCTCGGTCAGGTAGGGCGCGATGTCCTTCTTGTACATGTCCGCCTGGCTCTCGTCGTTGATCAGGATCATGATGATATCGGCAGCCTGAGCGGCCTCGGGCACGGTCAGCACGGTGAAGCCGTCCTTCTCGGCGACCGGCCAGGATTTGCCGCCCTTGCGCAGGCCGACCACCACGTCGCAGCCGGAATCGCGCAGGTTGAGGGCGTGGGCATGGCCCTGGGAGCCGTAGCCGATGATGGCGATCTTTTTGCCGTCCAGGCGGGAGAGGTCACAGTCCTTCTCGTAATACATTTTTGCCATAGTCGAATTCTCCTTTTTCCTTGGTTTGTTCGTCGATGGTGTATTGTCCGCGTTCCAGCGCCACCATGCCGGTGCGCACCAGTTCGAGGATTCCAAACTCCTTCAGGAGGTTTTGGATCGCTTCCGCCTTGCTCTCGTCGCCGATCAGGGCGATGGTGAGCGAGGACTTGCTGACGTCGATGATGGACGCCCTGAAGATATTGGCGATCTGGATGATCTCGTTGCGCTGGCCGAAATCCTCCGCCAGCACCTTGATCAGCACCAGCTCGCGGCGGATGGCGTGCTGCGGCTTCAGGGCCTTGACCGAGTGTACGCAAATCAGCTTGCGCAGCTGATTGGACAAAAGCCTGATCTGCTTTTCATCCGCGATGACCTCGATGGTGATGCGGGAGACCCGGGGGTCGTCCGTCGTGCCGACGGCGAGGGATTCGATATTATACCCCTTGCCCGAAAACAGCCTCGCCACGCGGGACAGGACGCCGGCCTCATTGTCCACCAGGACAGCCAGGGTATTTCGCTGTGCGTTCATGCCTGCCGTCCTCCTCAGTTGATCATAAAGTTGGTGATGTGCTCACCGCCGCCCACCATCGGCCGCACCATTTCATCGATGTTGATGGCGCAGTCGATCACGCAGCCGTGCTTGCACTTGAGCGCGTATTTGAGCGCCTCCGCAAACTGGGTAACGTCCGTCACCCGGAAGCCGGAGAGGCCGAACGCCTCGGCCAGCTTCACAAAATCGGGCGCGCGGTCCAGGGTGGTCTGGGAGTAGTGCTGCTGGTAGATCAGGTTCTGCCACTGCCGCACCATGCCCAGGGTGCCGTTGTTGAAAATCACGTTGATGATGGGCAGCCTATAATACTGCTCCGTCGCCAGCTCGTTCAGGTTCATGCGGAAGCTGCCGTCGCCGGTGATGTGTACGACCGTCTTATCCGGATGGGACACCTGCGCGCCGATGGCCGCGCCAAGGCCAAAGCCCATCGTACCAAAGCCGCCCGAGGTGAGCAGCTGACCCGGATAATCAAAATGGAAGTGCTGGATCGCCCACATCTGATGCTGCCCCACGTCGGTGGAAACGATCGTGTCCTGCGGGCACAGCCGGGCGATCGTGGTCAGCACCTGGCCGGGGGTCAGCGTGCCCTCCCGCTCGTCGTAGTGCGTCTCGGTCGGGTGGGAAAAGACCTCCTTCTTCCACGGGTCGTGGATCTGCTCGGGCACCAGCTCGGTCAGCAGGCTCAGCACGCGCTTGGCGTCGCCGATGATATGATGGTCGGTCTCCACATTTTTGTTGATCTCGGCGCGGTCGATATCGATCTGCACGATTTTGGCGTTGCGGGCAAAGGTATCGGGCTTTAACGCCACCCGATCCGAGAAACGGCAGCCCACGGCGATCAGCAGGTCGCACAGGTCCACGGCGATGTTGGAGGCCTGGGAGCCGTGCATCCCGATCATGCCGGTGGTGAGCGGGTCGCGGCCCTCAAAGCCGCCGGCGCCCATCAGCGTGATGGCGACCGGCGCGTCGATCTTATGGGCGAAGGCCTTAAATTCCCGGTCGGCGCGGCTGCGCACGACGCCGCCGCCGCAGATCAGCAAAGGCCGCTTGGATTCCTTGATCATGGCCGCCAGCTTGCGGATATCGTCCATATCCGGTTCGGGCGGCTTAAAATCATAGCGGCTCATCAATTCGCCCAGGCGGCCCGAGGTGCCGTGCTCCCGCCGGGCAAGGGGCTCGTATTCCGCCCGCTCCGCCGTCACGTTCTTCACGATGTCGATCAGCACCGGCCCGGGGCGGCCCGACCGCGCGATGGCAAAGGCCTCGCGGACGGTGTCGGCCAGGGCATTCACATCCCGCACCAGATAATTGCATTTGGTGATCGGCATGGTCACGCCCGTGATGTCCACCTCCTGGAAGGAATCCTTCCCGATCAGCGGCGCGCTGACGTTGCAGGTGATGCACACGATGGGCGAGGAATCCAGGTAGGCCGTCGCGATGCCCGTTACCAGGTTGGTCGCGCCGGGGCCGGAGGTCGCGAAGCACACGCCCACCTTGCCGGTGGAGCGGGCGTATCCGTCCGCCGCATGGCAGGCGCCCTGCTCATGCGCGGTCAGTACGTGGCGGATCCTGTCGCCAAAGCCGTACAGCTCGTCATATACGTTCAGAATGGTCCCGCCCGGATAGCCGAACACCGTATCCACGCCCTGTTCGAGCAGACATTCGAGCAGAATCCTCGCGCCTGTCATCTTCATGGTCACTCATTGCCTTTCTTGTTGGAAAAAGGACCCGGAGCTGAAAGTCAGCCCCGGGCCCTGTGATCGCGTTTTTCCGAAGGGAACGGCCTCGGCGCGTCCAGCATCAACGGGTATGGCTTTCAGCATGGCTGCCGGCGCTAATTCGCGCCAGTACCACGCGCAGTCGTACTACCTCGACGATTTTCAGCCCGAAGCTCTTCACGTAGCATACTCTCCTTCGATGGATCAGGAATCATCTTAGTCCGCCAGGCGGTCCAGCCAGGATTTGACGTCCGCCGCGCTGATCCAGTTCTGCACCGTCTCGTCATACACGGCGTCCTGCTTTTCGTCCAGCAGCTCGCTCTCGATCAGGTCGCGCACGGCGTCCAGCCCAACCTCGCCTTCGGGGATCTCGGCGTTGTAGCGGATGATGTACCAGCCGTAGCTGTCGCTGCGCACGGGCTCGGATACGTCGCCCACCTTTTCAAGCGCCATCGCCGCGGTCACGAAGGCCGGGTCGAAGCTCGAATAGCCCTCGCAGACGGCGTAGCCGTTCGGGTTGGTCGCCATGCCGGGGTCGTCGTTGTACTGCTCGATCAGGGCCTCAAAATCCTCCCCGGCGGCCAGCTTTTCCTTGACCTCGTCCAGCTTGGCCTGGATGTTTTCAAAGGCTGTGTTCAGCGCGGCCTCGGCAGCGGCGGCCTTTTCATCCAGCACGGCCTGCGCTTCATCCACGGCCGTCTGCAGTTCGGGCTGCGCGGCGGTCAGGGCTTCCTTCTCTTCCTCGGTCGCTTCCTCAGCGGCCAGGGCGTCCTGGTTTTCGGTCAGGGCATTCTGCGCGGTGGTCAGCACGGTCTGGGCGGAAGTCCGCTCGTTGTTGGCGGCGGAGATCGCGGCGCTGTCCTCCTCGGTGAAGCCCACCAGGATCTGGCGCACATAGCGATATCCCGCGGGCGCGTAGTACACCGTTTCGCCATTCATCACGGAGGTTCCATAGGCGCTCAGGTTGCTCTCGTAGGATTCCTTGGCGCTCGCCACGCGGCTGTCGTACTCGGCCTTGAGCTCATCCTCGGTGACGGCGACGTCCTTGATCGCGTATTCGCGCACCTTGCTCAGGATGGCGTTTTCCTTCTCGGTTTCCTGATAGTATTCCTCGGTATAACCGGCCTGCTCGGCATAGGCG
>JAFUHB010000209.1 GCA_017469085.1 Clostridia bacterium | reverse complement strand
GCGGTTGGCCACCATGCGCCAGGGGTCCAGATTGCCGAAATAGAAGCGGTGGCGCGTTTCGTTTTTCGCCCGCGCGGCCGTCCCGCCGTAGGAGCAGTCCACCGGCAGCCAGCCGAGGCGTTCCGAATAAAACTCAGCCCAGTCGTGGCTGCCGATGCTGCCCGGTTCTGCGGCAAGCCCGCTTTGCCAGCGGGCAGGGATCCCGTTCAGCCTGCACAGGGCGATGAACAGAAGCGCCTGCAGGCCGCAGTCGCCCCGCAGGTTCACGGCGGCGTATTCCGCGCCGGAGGGCAGCAGCCGATAGGGCGGCATGAAGGCGTAATGCACCTGCGTGGTGATGTACAGATAGCACTGCCAGGCGATGCGGACAGGATCGCTTTCCCTCCCGCGCACCTGTGCCGCGAGCGAACGCAGGTACGGCGTAAAGGCGAGGTGGGGCGGTTGCTCCATCAGGTCCTCCGGGCAAACGGGCCTTGCATTGGGATAGACCACGCGGCGCACGGTTTCATCCAGCGCGTTCACATAGACCGGGCGCTGGATCACGGTGTATTCCAGCGCGGCTTCCCGCGCCGTGGTTTCAAAATACGCTGTCCGCTGGGGCGCGTCCTCGTCGTCCACATGGGCGAGGGGAACGGTGCAGGCAAGATCCTGCGCCGCTTCCTGCTGCATGCTGCGGGCGGCGATGGGCAGGTGCACCCGGCACAGCGCGCCTTCCCCGGGCGGGTCCAGAAAGGCCCTGGTCTGCAGGCGGTATCGGAAAACGACGCCGTGATCCATCATCCTGGCAATCACCGCGTCAAGCGCTTTCCGGCCGAAGGCGGTCGCGCCGGCTTTTGCGCGCGCCTGCAGCGCCGGGGTGGTTTTGATCACGGAATCGCAAAGCCGCCTGTAATAGCGGCGCTCGCCGTTTATGTACAGAAAATCCAGCTTGCCGTCAAGGAGCAGCCCGTCAAGCTCCCGCGCGGTAAATCCTTCCACTTTTTCTTCAAATTCCCTGAGCAGCTGATCGTGCGAAAGCGGATACTCCGCCGCCCATTGCGGCAGCAGCCACTGTTCTGTTTCCAGGCGCTGTTTTAAAAGATCCGGCAGCGGCCTTTTCAGCCGTTCGCCGATCAATCGCAGCGCTTCATCATATTCGCCGGCGCTTTTCAGCCTTTCGATATCCTCCGGCAGCGGGCAGAGCTGGGATTCGTAGCAAATGGTTTTCATGGCGGACGCCTCCTTGCGGGTTGATGATTCCGGATGGATCAGATCCCTGGCTTCGAGCAGGGGTCACGGCCCGGGTGCGATGCTTTTGAGCAGTCCCTCGCAGCCCGCGAGGATATCCCTGTACGCCCTCTCAAAATCGCGGGTATACCAGGGGTCGGCCACCTCCCTGCCGGGCGCGGAGGCGTATTCCATGAGGAGGTGCAGCCTGCTTTCCGCCTGCTTCCCCAGGATGCGCCGCATGTCCCACAGGTTTTCCTGATCCATGCCGATGATCAGGTCGTATTTTTCCCCGTCCGCGCGCGTGAGCAGCCGCGCGGCGTGGGGCGCGCAGGGCACGCCGTGCGAAAGCAGCACGCGCTTCATGGGCGGATAGATATCGTTGCCGATCTCTTCCGTCGTCGCGGCCGCGGACGAAACGCAGATCTGCTTTTCCAGCCCCGCTTCCCGCGTCAGCTTGTTCATGATCATTTCCGCCGCCACGCTCCGGCAGATGTTGCCGTGGCAGATAAAAAGTATACACGTTTGGGTCAAAAAAAGCCTCCTCCTGCCTCGATTTGCCGCGTTTTCAAAACGCTCCGGCGTTTAGCATTCTGTTCATTCTGTCCGTATGGCATCTTCATCATGAATAAATCGCGGCAGAATGGGGGCAAAACGCTGCAAATCGTGTCCTCCAACAGTAGTAGAAAAGTAGTAAAACAGCCAATGTTTTACTACTGGGCAAAACTCATTCTATTATCGAGTCATTTAAAATCCATCTTCCACTTCGGCCATGTCTCTCGAAACGAAGAATTTGTTGATCTTTCATCTGATCCAACACCGTTCTGACCTGTTTCACAAGACAGTTTGCAATGGCTTCCCGAACAGCCAGATGTTTTGGCGTTTCTTCTATGCGATACGGTCCTTCCGTCATGAATGGCTTCTTGAAATCTGCAGTAATCTTCGGATAGACCAGATTAAAGAAGTCAAACACATTCCCGGAAAAATTGGTTCGAATAGACGATAGCATTGTATATCAAATAAGTCAAGAACGAAACCGAAAATCCGTGCAGACTGTGCTTTTTTTCGAACAGAATGCAATTTTGATTTTCGATTGCATAATCACTTGAATGATGTTTCGGATCGAAAGCATTTTCGTGCCTGTCATCACGGTCAAATGTCCCCCAAAACAAAAAAACGCCTCAGCCCTATCGAACCGCCCAGAGTCAAACGACCCGCCTGGCTGCCGCAGGCCTTTGGTTCTGCTTCCACGCCGCACCCGGACGCAAAAAAAGAGAGCCGCATTCGCAGCCCTCCGGGGGGATCATGGATTGGATGGATCGCTGAGCTCAGCCCAGTTCCGGCATGTTCGGGAAGACGGGATCCTTTTTCGCGATCACGGGTTCCGGGAATTTCGGGATCGGGATGACCGGCTTCGGGGGTTCAAAGGGGTTCGGGATGATCTTTTTCAGCGCATCCTTGATATCGTCGAGGAAG
>JAFUHB010000208.1 GCA_017469085.1 Clostridia bacterium | reverse complement strand
TATAGTCCTGAAGAGCGTTTGCCAGCCCGTCCTCGCCGAGAGCAAGCAAAAATTCCCGGAAAGTCATAGGATAAAGGGATAGCTCGTCTACCTTGCCTACAGGGAAGGATACCCCCTGATGTATGGCCACACCGAGAAGAGACCCTGCCGCAATAACCGCGTATTCGGGGGCGTCTTCGCAAAAGTATTTCAGCGACTCCAGCGCGCGCGGCGCATTCTGGACCTCGTCCAGGATGATCAGCGTCTTCTCCGGATGGATATCTGTATGCGTCAGCGCGCAGAGCCCCTTGATAATGCGCGCCGTATCGCAATCCTGTTCAAAAAGTGCGGACGCGGCGGAATTATTATAAAAACTGATATACGCGCTGCTTTCGAAGGATTCGCGGCCAAATTCACGCATTAACCAGGTTTTCCCGACCTGTCTTGCACCGAGAAGAATGAGCGGTTTTCGGTTTGGGTTTTCCTTCCACTCCTTTAATTGTTTCATTAGAAATCGCTGCATATAAAAAGCCTCCCTTGCACTTGCATTTTACGGCATGGCAATGGAGGTTTCAAGACTTATCGACGAAAAAGTGTGTTGGACATACATTTTTTCGTCGGAAAAAGTGTATTATAGGCGCACTTTTTCCGCGATAACTGTTATTGGTATGTTTCAAACATTGCTTCAGAAGGCGGTTTTGATTGCTTCCAAAATGCGTTCGCAGGCGTGGCCGTCGCCGTAGGGATTGACGGCATGGGCCATGGCATGGTAGGCGGCGGGGTCGGTGAGCAGCGTCTCCATCTCGTCGCGGATGGCGTCGTGTTCCACGCCGGCCAGCTTGGCGGTGCCGGCCGCAATGGCCTCCGGACGTTCGGTCTCGCGGCGGACAACAAGCACCGGTTTTCCGAGCGCTGGAGCTTCCTCCTGCATGCCGCCGGAGTCCGTCAGGATAAAGAACGAACGCGCCATCAGATTCACAAAGGGCTGGTAAGTCAGCGGTTCGATCAGGTGTACGTTGGAAATGTCCGCCAGATACTTAGCGGCGGCCTCGCGGACCTTGGGGTTTAGGTGGACCGGATAGACCACTTCCACATCGTCAAATTCGCGGGCCACGTCCGCAATAGCGGAAAAAATGGCCGCCATGTTTTCGCCGAGGTTCTCACGGCGGTGGCAGGTGACGGTGATGACGCGCTTCTTTTCAAAATCGATGGTCCGCAGCGTTTCGTCCTCAAATTCGTAGGGTTTGCCGGCCACCTGCTGCAGCGCGTCGATGACGGTGTTGCCCGTGACGACGACCTTGGCGGGGTCGGTGCCTTCTTTGACGAGGTTCTGCCGGTTAGCTTCCGTGGGGGCAAAGAACAGGTCCCCGATGCGGCTCACCAGCTGCCGGTTCATCTCCTCCGGGAAGGGCGAATATTTGTCGTAGGTGCGCAGGCCCGCCTCCACGTGCCCGACGGGGATCTGATGGTAGAAAGCGGCCAGCGCGGCGGCAAAGGTCGTGGTCGTATCGCCGTGGACCAGCACCAGATCCGGCTGCTCCTTCGTCAGCACTTCGTCCAGCCCGTTCAGCACGGACGATGTGATCATCGGCAGCGTCTGGTTCTGCTTCATGACGTTGAGGTCGTAGTCCGGGGTCAGTTCAAACAGCTCCAGGACCTGGTCCAGCATGCTGCGGTGCTGCGCGGTCACGCAGAGCACGCATTCAAAGAACGGGTCCGCCTGCAGCGCGCGCACCAGCGGTGCCATTTTGATTGCCTCGGGACGCGTCCCGAAAACGGTCATTACCTTCATGCTTTTCCCCTTCTACTTGTCTGCCGGCCCTTTTTCGGCGCTGTCCTTTGCCCGCGGGGGCACATGCCCAAACGCAGGCGCGTCCGCATAGCTTTGCGGCGCGTTTGCCAGCTCTTCCTCGGAGGCTTCGCGCGGCGGGCGGCGCAGATCCTTGACGCCGATCCCCAGGAACACGACGATCAGGACCGCCGCGATCCCGGCCAGCACAACGGCTTCCAGCTTGCGGCGGATGGTCCAGAGGATGCCGGCCATGCCCATGATGGCGCTGATCGAATAGAGCGCCAGCACCGTGCGCCGCTGGCCGAAGCCCATGCGCATAATGCGGTGGTGCAGGTGGCCTTTGTCGGCCTTCATGATCGGCTGGTGGTTGGCAGCGCGCCGGATGATGGCAAATACGGTATCGAAGATCGGCAAAGCCAGGATGAGCATCGGCGTAATGGTCGCAAACAGCGTGGTGCCCTTGGTCGGGTAGTCGCCGATCAGCGAGACCGTCGACAGCAGATAGCCGAGCACCATGGAACCGGCGTCGCCCATAAAGATCTTAGCCGGGTAAAAATTCCAGAGCAAAAAGCCGAACGTGGCGCCGGCGATGGCCAGCATCAGGGTACTCGTACGGCTGTTGCCGGTCATGTAGGCCGTATAGGCCGCGGTCAGAGCGGCGATGCAGCTGATGCCCCCCGCCAGGCCGTCCAGGCCGTCGATCAGATTGATGGTGTTGGTGATCGCCACGATCCAGAGGACCGTCACGATGAGGGAAACAGGCGGAGAGAACGAAATATAGGCTCCGCCGAAGAGATTGGCCATGCCGAGGATACGCACCGTAAAGAACCAGGCCACGCAGGCGCAGAGGATCTGCCCCAGCAGCTTCAGCCGCGGCGGAATGTCTTTCAGGTCGTCCGCAATGCCGAGCAGCAGCATCAGCGCCGCGCCGCCCAGAAGGCCGCGCATCTGCTGGTTTCAAGGCGCATTATAAACAAAGCCCGCCAGGATCCCCAGAAAAATGGCGATGCCGCCAAAGCGGGGGATGGGCTTTTTGTGGACACGCCGACCGTCTTTGGGAATGTCCATTGCGCCGATCTTCGGCGCTATCCAGATAGCCAGTGGGGTCAATGCCGCGGTGACTGCCGCCGCCGTCAGAAAGACCCAGATCAGCTTTATCATGCGTTCGTTTTCTCTCCGAGGAGTTCAAATTCCAGACCGGCCTCGGCAGCCATCTGCTGGCCGAGCTCGTCCGGGTAACGCTCCTTTATAACAACGCGCTTAATGCCCGCGTTGATGATCATTTTGGTGCAGATGGCGCAGGGCTGCGTGGTGCAGTACAGCTCCGCCCCGTCGATGTTGACACCCATGCGGGCCGCCTGGATGATGGCGTTCTGCTCCGCGTG
>JAFUHB010000207.1 GCA_017469085.1 Clostridia bacterium | reverse complement strand
GGACGGCCCGATGCCCCAGACCCGCGAGCACATCCTGCTGGCCCGTCAGGTAGGCGTGCCCTACATCGTGGTCTTCATGAACAAGACCGACCTGATGGATGATCCGGAACTGCTGGAGCTGGTGGAAATGGAAGTCCGCGATCTGCTGAGCAGCTATGACTTCCCGGGCGACGACATCCCCATGGTGAAGGGCTCCGCGCTGAAGGCGCTGGAATACATGCAGAACGACGGCTCTGACCCCGAGCATGCGCCCGAGTGCCAGTGCATCTACGAGCTGATGGAGGCTGTTGACAGCTACATTCCGACTCCGGAACGCGCGACCGACAAGCCCTTCCTGATGCCCGTTGAGGACGTGTTCTCCATCACCGGCCGCGGCACCGTGGCGACTGGCCGTATCGAGCGCGGCATGGTCAAGCTGAACGACACCGTGGAGATCGTCGGTCTGGTTGAAAAGAGCCGTCAGACGGTCGTTACCGGCGTTGAAATGTTCCACAAGCTGCTGGACGACGCCCAGGCGGGCGACAACGTTGGTCTGCTGCTGCGCGGCATCCAGCGCACTGAGATCGAGCGCGGCCAGGTTATCGCCAAGCCCGGCACCATCAAGCCCCACACCCACTTCTGGGGCCAGGTGTACGTGCTGAAGAAGGAAGAGGGCGGCCGTCACACTCCGTTCTTCAACAACTACCGTCCGCAGTTCTACTTCCGCACCACCGACGTGACCGGCACCATCAAGCTGCCCGAGGGCACTGAGATGGTCATGCCCGGCGACAACGTCGAGATGGAAGTCGAACTGATCACCCCCATCGCCATCGAGAAGGGCCTGCGCTTCGCTATCCGCGAGGGCGGCCACACCGTAGGCGCCGGCTCCGTTACCCGTACCGAAGAATAATTGCCGACCCTTTTCGCCGGGGAATCACCCCGGCGAAGGGGCTGACTGAACGAAAGAGGTGTTTTCAAAATGGCAGCGAAAGATGCCCGCGCCAACATTGTGCTTGCGTGCACGGAATGCAAACAGCGCAATTACAACACCAAAAAGAACAGGAAGAATACCCCGGACCGCCTGGAGCTGAAAAAGTTCTGCCGTTTCTGCCGTAAGCACACCGCTCACCGCGAGACCAAGTAACGGAGGAACGAATCATGGCAGACGAGAAGAGCGTACAGCAGAAGACAGGCAAGCCCTCCTTCGGGACCCGGTTTGTGAATTTCTTCAAAAATCTGCCGGCGAATATCGCCCGGCCTTTCCGGAACATGTATCATGAGCTCAAGAAGGTCACCTGGCCTTCCAAGAAGGACGTGATCAATTATACCCTGATCGTCCTGGCGTTCATGGTGTTCATGGGTGTTGTGATCGGACTGCTCGACCTGGGTGCTTCTTCTCTGATCAGGGCTTTGATCTGATCAGCGTCCGAAGTGCTTATAGGTCCCCCAAATTGCGGCAAGGAGCTTGAACATGGCTGACAACAGTGATCGTCCCGGCACGCTGGAATGGTATGTGGTCCATACCTATTCCGGCTACGAACACAAGGTGAAGGACAACCTTGAAAAGGCCGTTGAGAACAACGGGATGCAGGATCTGATCAAAGATGTGCGCGTCCCGGTGGAGGAGGTCGTAGAGGTCAAGAACGGCAAGCGCCGGATCACCCAGCGCAAGACCTTCCCCGGCTACGTGCTGGTCCGGATGATCATCACCAACGAAAGCTGGTATGTCGTCCGCAACACGCGCGGCGTGACCGGCTTTGTCGGCCCCGAGAGCAAGCCGGTGCCGCTGACCGAAGCAGAGCTGGACGTGATGCTGAACAATCCCTCGACCCGCGTCGATTATAAGATCGTCGTCGGCGAGGAGGTCCGCATCCTGTCCGGCCCGCTTGAGAACTTTACCGGCGTGGTGGAGGACATCGACACCGAGCGGCAGAAGATGCACGTTCGCGTGAAGATGTTCCTCGGCCGCGAAATGCAGGTCGAGGTCGATCTCGACCAGGTCGATAAGGTAGACGAAAACGCCTGAGATCATCGGCTGATCATCAGCCGGAATGGGCGCTACGGGAAATCCCGTAAGATCCGGCGTTTCGTGCGTCCCAGGGTGGGAGGTGGACAGCGCCCCTGCCGCCAATACCACAAGTGATAAGGAGGTGCCATTCCCATGGCAAAGAAAATTACCGCAGTCATCAAACTTCAGGTCCCCGCTGCGAAGGCGACTCCCGCGCCCCCGATCGGTCCGGCGCTGGGCCAGGCTGGCGTGAACATTCCCGGCTTCTGCAAGGATTTTAACGCCCGCACCTCCAAGCAGGAAGGCCTGATCATTCCGGTCGTCATCACCGTTTATTCCGACCGTTCCTTCACCTTCATCACCAAAACTCCTCCGGCTCCCGTGCTGATCAAAAAGGCCCTGAACCTGTCCAAGGCTTCCGGCGTGCCCAACAAGCAGAAGGTCGGCCAGCTGACCCAGGCACAGGTGCGCGAGATCGCGACCACCAAAATGCCCGACCTGAACGCCGGCTCCATTGAGGCGGCCATGAGCATGGTCAAGGGCACCGCCCGCAGCATGGGCGTTACCGTCGCTGACGAATAATCGCCGTTTACGATAAGGAATGTGGGAGGACGCTGCGCCGCTATTACCACAAGGAGGAAATAAGATGAAACACGGAAAGAAATATCTCGATTCCAAGAAGCTGATCGACGCCGCCAAGCTGTACGACCCCGAGGAGGCCGTCGCCCTGGTGAAGCAGATCAGCAAGGCCAAGTTCGACGAGACCATCGAGCTGTCCGTCCGTCTGGGCGTCGACCCCCGCCACGCGGATCAGCAGGTCCGCGGCACCGTGGTCCTGCCCCACGGCACCGGCAAGAAGGTCAAGGTTCTCGTGTTCGCCAAGGCCGATAAGGCCAAGGAAGCCGAGGCTGCCGGCGCGGACTATGTCGGCGAGGCTGACCTGGTCGCCAAGATCCAGAGCGAAAACTGGTTCGACTTTGACGCCTGCGTCGCGACCCCTGACATGATGGGCACGATCGGCCGCATCGCCCGCCTGCTGGGCCCCAAGGGCCTCATGCCCAACCCGAAGTCCGGCACCGTGACGATGGATGTGGCCAAGGCCGTACACGATATCAAAGCCGGTAAGGTTGAGTATCGTGTCGACAAGACCTCCATCTGCCACTGCCCGATCGGCAAGGCTTCCTTCACGGATGAGCAGCTGACCGAGAACCTGCGCGCGCTGATGGACGCCATCATCAAGGCCAAGCCCGCGACCGCGAAGGGCACCTATGTTCGTTCCCTCTACATGAGCACGACCATGGGCCCCTCCATCCGTCTGAACAGCCTGAAGTTCTGATTTACTGAAAGCTGAAGAGCCGCTTCCAACTGGAGGCGGCTTTTTGATGCTGTTCGACGGTTAAAGGATGCTGACATAAGGTTGCTACAAGCTATCATATGCCAATACTATATATCATGCGCGCGTGAACCTTGGGCTTGAATTTGCTATTTTGTGTGGTATGATGGATGGGAATGCATCAGTTCAAAAGCATGTAGGAGGCGGTGGCGATGAAACGGATCATGTTTTCCTTGGTCGGGTGCTTGTTGGCGGTTTTGTTGATGGTTCCCGTCCCTTTCGCCCGATGTGAAGCGCGTTCGATCCGTTCGGCGGAGGACGCTGAGCTGTGGGTCAGCGCGTTTTTCAGCGAGCACCCCGAGGTCCTGGCCGACGAATGGCTTGCGACCGAGCCAATGGCGCAGGCCGTCGCCGCCTCGGGAGGATGGCAGGGGCTGGCGGCTTCTCTGGCCGGGCTGGGGCAGCTTCAGCAGAGGAGCCCGGCCTATGCCGGAAAGCTTCAGGGATATACGGCCTATTATATCCCCTGTATGTTCACTGAAGCGGCGATGGATCTGATCCTGATCACAGATCAGGGCGCGGTCGCGGGGCTCAGCACCGGCGCATATACCGGGGATCGGGCTTCGGCATTGGAGGCCTACGAGCAGCTTCCGCTGTCCTTGCCGGCGCCCGCGTTGGACGGCGCTTTGCCCGGAACATTGACCTTGCCCAAAGGGGCGGGACCCTTTCCCGCCGTTGTATTGGTGCATGGCTCCGGGCCCAATGACCGGGATGAAACGCTGATGGCGCAGAAGCCCTTCCGCGACCTGGCGGAGGGCCTGGCCGAGCAGGGGATCGCGGTGTATCGCTATGATAAGCGCACGCTGGTATATGGCGAAGATTTGGCCAAAGACGAAGCGCTGACGCTCGTGGAGGAGACGATTGAGGACGCTGCGGCGGCAGTCCAGCTCCTGGCGCAGCAGGAGAGGATCGATCCGAACCGGATCTTTGTGCTGGGGCACAGCCTGGGCGGCAGCGCGATCCCCGCGATCGACCGGGCGCTGCGGGAGCAGCCCATCCCTGCCGCGGGATATATCCTGATGGCCGCCTCGCCGCGAAGGCTGGATGAGCTGATGCGGGAGCAGGTGGAATTCCTTTACTCCCTTGTGTCGGAGCCGACGCCGGAGCAGCTGGCGCAGCGGGATCAGACCTACGCCCAGCTGGAGCTGCTGCGGGAACCGGACGATTTGCGTGAAGGGGAGAGCGTGCTTGGGGCCTACAAGGCTTACTGGCAATGGCTGGCGGATTATGACATCCTTGCGGCGGCGCAGGAGATCACAGCCCCCTGCTTGGTGATCCAGGGCGAGGAGGATTATCAGGTGACGATGAAGGACTTCCGCCTGTGGGAGGAGAAGCTTTCCGGCCGGGTAAACTGGCGCCTGATTTCCTATCCGGGCCTTACGCATACCTTTGCGCCGGGGGAGAAAAACCAGGGGCCCGCCGCTTACGCCAGGCCGGAAACGGTCGACGCCCGGGTGGTTCGGGATATCGCGGAGTTTATTTGGGCACAATGACGCGAACGTACATCCGTCCCTTTTCAAAACGCGGAAAATCATGTATACTAAGAGCAGGAAAAGGGGGGATGGAGCCTTGCGCATCGGGATCTTCGGCGGCAGTTTCGATCCTCCGCACAAGGGACATCTGGCGGTGGCGGAGGCTGCGCTGAAATCCGGCGAGGTGGATCGGCTGGTGATCCTGCCCGCCTCCCAGCAAACGGCGCGCGGTACGCTGATCGCCTCGGCGACGGATCGGGTGAACATGTGCCGGCTGTGCGTCGCCGGCATGGAGCGCATGGAGGTTTCGGACCTGGAGGCCCGAAGCCCGGAGCGGGCCTTCACCGCGCAGACGCTGCGCAAGCTTCGCAAGCAATACCGGAACGACCGGCTCGTATTCATCATCGGGGCGGATAAGCTTAAGCATCTGGCGGATTGGGCGGACGCACAGGAGATATTTTCCCTCTGCGAGTTCCTGGTCTGTCCCCGGGACGGGGTGGATATCAAGGCTTCCTCCGACCGGGCGATCCGTCAGGGCGCGCGCATCCGGGTACTGGACGTTCCCGAACTGGCGGCATCCTCCGCGGAGATCCAGCGCGAGATCGGCGCTTATGAGGATTCGCGGGAGCTGACGCCCGAAACGGCCGCCTACATCGCCCGCCATTGGCTGTATCATGACGGAAGCGTGCTGAAGGCGCGCGCGCTGATGAATGAAAAGCGCTGGAAACACACCCTCGGCGTGCGGGATACGGCGGTAGAGCTGGCGGCCCTGTACGGCCTTTCCATCCAGCACGCGGCGCTGGCCGCGCTGCTGCACGACTGCGCCAAATGCCTGCCCTTCAATCAAATGCTGGCGTTGGCCAAGGAGGCGGGCATTCAGGATGAAAACCTGCTGTCCTCCTCCGCGATGCTGCATGGGCCGGTAGGCGCTTACCTGGCCGAAAGGGATTTCGGCGTGCGCCAGCCCGACGTGCTGAACGCCATCACCTACCATACCATGGGGCGGGAAGGCATGAGCGGCCTGGAGCTGTGCGTGTTCGTGGCGGATGCCATCGAGCCGGGACGGGACAGTTATCCCGGGCTCAAGCGCCTGCGGAAGCTGGCCGGGCGCAGCCTGGAGGCGGCGGCGCTGCTCTCGCTCAACCTGACCAGGGACTATGTGATCGCCGCCGGGAAACCGTTTAATCCGCTTTCGGACGCCACCTCGCGCTGGCTGCGGGGCAGGGTGCCGGAGGAGCTCATATGCCTGACTTACGCGTCGGGAGATTGAACAATTATTAGGAGGAAGCTATGGAAGAAGCAGCTCTCGCCAAATCGATCGCCAAAATACTGGATGACAAAAAGGCCTACGACATCGTGGCGCTGAACGTGGGGCAGCTGACCGTAATCACCGATTATATGGTGATCGCCAGCGGCCGAAACGTTTTGCAGACCCGCGCGCTGGCGGACGAGGTGGACGATAAGATGGCCGAGATGGGCGTCCCGCTCCGTACCCGGGAGGGTTATCAGGAGGGACGCTGGATCGTGCTGGATTACGGCACGGTGCTGGTGCACATTTTCCATCCGGAGGCGCGGGAATTTTATCATTTGGAGCGGCTCTGGTCGGATGGGACCAACCAGATCGACCTGGGGTTGGCCGCAGAGGACGGCGAATAAGGCATGCTGAATATACAGATCTACTGCCTGAAGAAGAATTTTGACGTTCAGAAGGCCGAACGCTTTTTCAAGGAGCGGCGGATCCCTTATCAGCTGGTAGACATGAAAAAGCACGCCCCCGGCGTCAAGGAACTGACGCTGTTTGCCCGGGCAGCCGGCGGGGCGGACCGCCTGCTGGACAAGGGCAGCGAGCGGGTGCGCTCCCATCCCGCCTGCTATACGCCGGTGGCGGAGGATATCCTGGCCTATATCGCGGAGGATCCTTCTTTGATGATCACGCCGGTGGTGCGAAACGGCAGGCTGGCGACGGTCGGCGCGGACGAAAACGCCTGGCGGCAATGGGTTTTGCAGGATCAGGACAAGCTGGGGAAATAAAAACTTTCACTGGATCATATCGAAGGCGTCCGATGGGGAGAGATCGGGCGCCTTTTGCGGCCATGTGGAGGAGAAATCGGCGGGCGCAACCGGCAGTTGCGGAATTTCCAAGCGAAATTGGTGGCCTGGCAAGGGATGAATCTGCTATGCTGAACCCGTTCAAATATATAACACAGGAGGAAAGACACAGATGATTTTTGCGGACAAGCTGATCGAGCTCAGGAAGAAGGCAGGATGGTCGCAGGAGGAATTGGCGGACAAGATGGGGGTGAGCCGTCAATCCATCTCCAAGTGGGAAAGCGCGCAGTCCATGCCCGACATGGGGCGGGTCGTGCGCCTGGCGCAGCTGTTCGGGGTGAGCACCGATTATCTGTTGCGGGAGGATGTCGCGCAGAGCGAGGAGATCGCCGTCGTGGAAACGGATGCCGAGGTCCGGACGGTGAGCATGGAGGAGGCCAACGCCTTCTTAAGTCTGCGGGACATTACCTCCCGGCGGATCGCCATAGGCGTCATGCTGTGCATCCTGTCGCCCGTACTGCTGATCCTTTTGGCCGGAGCGCAGCAGTACGGCAGGCTAGGCCTGACGCAGGAGCAGGCGGCAGGCCTGGGCTTGGTCGTGCTGATGCTCATGGTAGGCGGCGCGGTGGCTATTTTCATCCAAAGCGGGATACGGCTGAACCGCTTTGAATACCTGGAGAAGGAGCCTATCGAAACGCTGTACGGCGTGGACGGCATGGTCCGGGAGCGGCGGGAGCGCTTTCAGCCGACCTATTCCAGCCAACTGACCGTGGGCGTGGTGCTGTGCGTGGTATCGGTGATCCCGCTGTTCCTGGTGGGGATGATCCTCAAGCCCCAGGACGAATTTGCGCAGGTGGTCTCCGTGGCGGTCCTGCTGACCTTGGTTGCGATCGGCGTACTGCTGCTCGTGCGGGTCAGCTCCGTTTGGACTGGCTTCCAGATGCTGCTGGAGGAGGGGGACTATACCCGAGAAGAGAAGAGCGATCGAAAGGAGCATGGCTACATCGCCGGTGTTTACTGGCTGTTGGTCACGGCGGGCTATCTGGCCTGGAGCTTCATCTCGAAGGATTGGCAGCGCACCTGGATCGTCTGGCCGGTCGCCGGGGTCGCCTTTGGCGCGGTTTACGCGCTGGCGCGGGCCATTCGCAGGAAGGGGTAGCTTATACTAATCTTCATCTAAAACGTACACATCTGTGGGCGTCTTTTGTGTCATATCTGCGTCAGCTGTCCTCACCGTACCACCGGGTACGCTTTCGGACATCTTCCTTGATCTGGCACAAAAGCCATCCCACATCTGCATACTTTTCAGAAGAAGATTAGTATCAAGCAAAAAGCGGTATAGCAAAGCGGCGGGCCTGTTGGGGCTCCGCCGCTTTGTGGTAACAAGCTTTGTGGTCCAATGTTATTGCGCCTTAGCCGCTGTCTCAGGCGCTGCGGTCTGTGTAGGCGCGGGCGTATCGGCAGGCACGGGGGTCGGCTGGGCCTTGATTTGGGCTGCGCAGAGGGCGGCGTAGGTCTTTTCGCCCAGTACGCCGTCCACCTTGATGCCGTTGGCCTTCTGGAAACGCTTCACGGCGGAGGCGGTCAGCGGGCCGTAGTAGCCGGTGGCGGTGGTATCCTTGAAGTAGCCCAGCTGTTCAAGCGTCAGCTGCGCCCAGAGCACGTCGGAGCCGAACGCCCCGGAGCGCATCCGGCGATAGGCGGGCGGGGCGGCGTTGAAATCATAGCCCTCCGCGCTCAGCACGGTATCGCCGGGGTTGGATTTGCGGTACTTGGCAAAGGCGACCAGCTCGCTGTCGGTATTGCTGTCATTGTGAATGTATACCTGCGTGCCCGCGCCGATGTTGTTATATACCCACTTGGCGTCCTGCGTGTGCAGGCGGATGCAGCCGTGGGACGCCCGCTTGCCCAAATGGTTGAAGGTGGACATGTTGGGCCGGTCCGGATCATAATTGATGTACATGATCGAATGGAAGGCGATCTCGGAATTGATCTTGGTCCAGTATTGGGCGGTGCCGCCGCCCCATTTGGGGAAGGTGCACCAGCGGGCCTTGCGGCCGGTCAGGGTATAGGTGCCGGGCTTGCTGGGGTAGCTGGTGGTGCCGGTGGAGCAGATCATCACGCGCGCGAGCACGGTATAATCGCCGTTTTCATCATAGGTGAACACCTTGGTCACCTGGTTGCGGACGTCCACATCCACGAAATAAGGGACCGGTGTGGGCTCGGGAGAGGGACGGGGCGTTGCCGAAGCCGGTACGGCGCTCGCGTCGTTGAAGATGGCGTTCCAGGTGGCCTCGTCCACCGTTCCGGTCACTGGCAGGCTGTTGTATTCCTGGAATTGCTTGACAGCGGCCTGGGTGTTTTTATAAAAGCCGGTGGTGGTTTTTTTGTACGTGAAGAAGCCCAACTCCTTGAGGCGCTCCTGAAGCTTTTGCACGTTCGCGCCGGTGGAACCATAAGCCAGCTTCTTGGTGAATTTGACCGTTTCGCCCGTGGTGACCGTGATCGCTCCGGGCTGGGGCGTCGGGGTGGGCGCCGGCAGGATCTCCCGGTCGTTCAGGTCGGAATACAGCATGGTCAGGGTGTTGATATCGGCGGCGCCGGTCACCTCGAGGCCGTACAGCTTCTGGAAGATCTGCACGCCCTGCTCGGTGGTCGCGCCGTACTTGCCGTCCACGGCGTCCGAGTACAGCGAAATCGCTTTCAGGCGCTGCTGGAGGGCCTTGACCAGGTCGCCGCTGTCCCCGCTTTTCAGGGGCATGTAACATTCGCCGAAGATCAGCTCCTGCGTGTCCGGGTCGGCGACGCCGGTCTCCTCGATGCCATAGTTGTCCTGCACGCGCAGCACGGCGTCCCGGGTGGCCTCGTCATAGGAGCCGGTCGCTTTTTCGGTCAGGTAGCCGATGTCGCGCAGCCGGTTTTGCAGGGCGGTGACCGCCTCGGAAGCGTCGCCCAGATTTAAGGTGACAAAATCCTGCGGAACGGCTTCTCCGGTTTCTTCCGCCAGCGCCAGGCAGGCGGACAGGCATACCAACAGGGAAAGGACGCACAAAAGAAGTGAACGCTTCATCAGGCTGATACCTCGGTTTCCGTTAATTTTTGTCCCATGATGACGCCCATCACGGAAGCCATCATCAGGCCGCGAGTCCATCCACTGGAGTCGCCCAGGCAGTAGAGCCCATGGATATTGGTGGTCAGCTCCCTGTCCATTTTGACGCGGTTGGAATAGAACTTAAGCTCGGGGGAGTACAGCAGCGTCTCGTCCCCGGCAAAGCCCGGCACCACCTGAACGACCGCCTGCATGAAATGGATGATGTTGATCATGGCCCGGTAGGGCATGGCGGCGGTGATATCCCCGGCGACGGCGTCCGGCAGGGTGGGGCGTACGTTGGAACGGCTGAGCTCCTTTTGCCAGGTGCGCTTGCCGGCCAGGATATCGCCGAAGCGCTGCACCAGGATGCGGCCGTCGGCCAGCATGTTGGTCAACTCGCCCACCTTCTGGGCGTAGGCGATGGGCTGGTTGAAGGGCTCCGTAAAGTTATGGGAGCAGAGGATGGCCACGTTGGTATTCTGGCTCTTGAGCTCCTTATAGCTGTGCCCGTTGACGACGGCGAGGTCGTTGTCGTAATTTTCCTGCGCGACGAAGCCGCCGGGATTCTGGGAGAAGGTGCGCACCTTGTTGCGGAAGGGGGCCGGATATCCCACCAGCTTGCTTTCATACAGCGCCCGGTTGACGACCTCCATGACCTCGTCCCGCACCTCGACGCGCACGCCGATATCCACGGTGCCCGGCTGATGCGCGATGCCGTGCTCCTCGCACAGCTGCTCCAGCCAATCCGCGCCGCGGCGGCCGGTGGCCACGACCACGCAGTCCGCCCGGAGCTCTCCGAGCGAATGTCCCTGCGCATCCTCGATCGTGACGCCCAGGCAGCGGTCGCCGTCCAGGATCAGGTTGGAGCAGGATACGCCGAAGCGGATATCGACGCCGCGCTCGATCAGCCAGCGTTCGATCTCCCCATAGAGCGCCTGGGCCTTTTCGGTGCCCAGGTGGCGGATGGGACAATCGACCAGCTTGAGGCCGGCCTGGATCGCGCGAAGGCGAATCTGCTTGATCTCCTCGGTCTGCTCCGCGCCCTCCACATGGGAATCCGCTCCGAATTCCAGGTAGATCTTGTCGGTATAATCGATCATGGATTGCGCGTGGTCAAACCCGATCAGCTCGGGCAGCATACCGCCCACCTCGGCGCTCAGGGACAGCTTGCCGTCCGAAAAAGCGCCGGCTCCCGAAAAGCCGGTGGTGATGTGGCAATAGGGCTTGCAGTTCATGCATCGGCCCGTTTTGACCTTGGGGCAGGCTCGCCGCTCAATGGCCGCGCCCTTTTCCAGCAGGATGATCCGCTATCTGGAGCCCCGGCGCAGCATTTCCAGGGCGGTAAAGATCCCCGCCGGACCTGCGCCAACGATAATGACGTCTGCGTTCATGGTTTGCTTCCTGTATGGCCGATCAAGGGAATTTCGTTGCGATCGGCAGTAAAAATATTCATGGCGGGCAGATCGACCCACCATGAATATTTAACGATAAAGGGACAAAAATGTCAACTATTTTTACGATTTTATTACAAATTATTTACAAGAGCTGAGCGCGACAGGCCAACAGCAGCTGGTTATCTCCCTGAAGCGATCCGAGCTGAACGGCAAGGTCGGCCTTGCGCAGGACCGGCAGCCGGGCTTCGAATGCTGCCGGATGCCAGGGCAGCTGTTCGCTCTGGCTGATGGGCCGGGCGATCGCCATGGTCCGTGGGGCGTCAGCGGGGGTCAGAGCGGTCAGGTGGGGAGTATCCTCTTTTTGAAATATCCTCTCAGCCAGGCAGACCGTATGGATTCGGGGAAACAGAATTTCCCGGTCATTCAGATACAGCCTTCCCTCCGCCGGACAGGGAGGAGGCCCAAGCAGCGCAAGGTCGAACAGGAGTTGCCTGTCCTGTTTGCGTTCCTCCAGCCGACCGTACAGGCGCAAGGCCCGGCCTTGAGCCTGCTCCAGCCGCAGCAGAGCGTCCTTGCCCTCCCAGGAAAAGGGATGGTCCGGCGCCTCCGGCAATGCGTTTTTGATGCCGGAGGCGGAAAAAACCGCGTTCTCCCCGCTGTCCCGATCGACGTACCAAAGCGTCAGCCTTCCGTGCCGTCCGCTCAGCGCGGCGCAGGCCAAAAAAGCCGAGCACGGCGAGACAAAGGCCCAATACAGGACGTTTGTTCGCCGCGCGGACATCGGAAGCTTCACCGCTGTACCTCTTCGATCAGCGCCAAAATGCGGTCGGTTCCGTTGACGGCGGGAGCCTGCTTCAGGTTTTCCGCCAGCTCCTCCCGGCGCTCGAACAGCGATAGGATCGCCTGGGTCAGCGTTTCAGGCGTCATATCCGCCTGGTTCAATACCATGGCCAGGCCGCGGGCACGATAGCTTTCGGCGTTCACGATTTGGTCGCCGCGGGAGGCGTTCCGCGGATAGGGGATCAGCAGCATGGGCTTGTGGAGGGCCTGGAGCTCGCACAGGGCGTTGCTGCCCGCGCGGGAGAGCACGCAGTCCGCCGCGGCCAGCGCGTCGGGCAGGTCCTCGCTCAGGAATTCAAACTGCGCGTAGCCGGGGGTGTCCCGCAGCGCCTCGTCCAGGTTTCCCTTGCCGCACAGGTGGATCACGTCCATCTGGGGCAGGAGCGCAGGCAGGGCGGCGCGCAGCGCCTTATTGATGCTTTGCGCGCCCAGGCTGCCGCCGGTCATGAGCAGCACGGGTTTATCGCCGGTAAAGCCGGCCAGGGCAAGGCCCTTGGCGCGATCCCCGTTAAACAGCTCGGGGCGAAGGGGCGTGCCGGTCATTTCGGCCTTTTCGCCCAGGGCTTTGGCGCATTCAGGGAAGGTGGTGGCGATGCGCATGGCGAATTTTGCGCAGATTTTGTTGGCAAGTCCGGGCGTCAGATCGCTCTCATGGCAGAGCACCGGGACGCCGCAGCGCCACGCGCCGTATACCACGGGCACCGATACGAAGCCGCCCTTGGAAAAGCAGACGTCGGGCCGGAGCCTGCGGATGAGGCGACGCGCCTGCGTGGCGCCCGCTAGCACGCGGAAGGGATCGGTGAAGTTTTTCCAATCGAAATACCGGCGCAGCTTGCCGCTTTTGACGGCATGATAGGTGACGCCCGGCACCTCGTTCATCATGCGGTGCTCAATGCCGTCCTCGGTGCCGATATAATGGATCTCATAGCCGCTTTCGAGCAGGTGGGGGATCAGCGCCAGGTGCGGGGTCACATGCCCCGCGGTGCCGCCCCCGGTCAGTACGATTTTTTTCAAAGAAGGTCAGGTCCTTTCAATCGCGATGGGTGTCCATGTGCAGCAGCCGGCTGATTTCCTCGGCGTAGGAGTCGGTCAGCTTGAAGCGCTTGATAAAGAAGATCAGCGCCGTCGCCAGGCCGATGATGGGCAGTATGGTCATCAGCAGCCGAAGACCAGTCAGTGTCTGCGCGCTTTGGGCGATGATCTCCCCGGTTTCCTCGGTGTCGCCCACCAGGCCGATCATGCTCAGGCCGATACCGGTCAGGAACACGGCAAGGCCCGAGGCGGCCTTGACGACGAAGGTCTGCATGGAGAAAATGACGCTTTCTTCGCGGCGGCCGCTCTTGAGCTCGCCGTAATCGACCGAGCCGGACAGAAAGACCGTGGTCAGCACCGACAGGATGCCGTTGGCCATGAACACGAACGCGCCGGGGATGCACAGCACGACCAGGTTATGCGTATACCCGGTCAGGCAGATCACGAGCAGCACCAAATAGCTGGCGATCGCCACCGAGGCGGTGACCTTGAAGATGCGTTCGTTGGACAGCCGGCGGCCGCGCAGCAGGGGATAGACCACCATCATGCCCAGGATCTGGAAGGCGCCGCCCACCGTGGAGAACAGGGTATAATCCCCCTTCCAGCCAGCGCCGCCAAAATCGTACTTGAAGAAGTAGATGATAAAGTTGCTGGTCAGGTAAAGGGACATGTTGATCAGCACGATGGTCAGCACCACGACCAGCGCCTGGTCGTTGGCAAAGAGGGCCTGGAACATTTCCTTGACGGAGGCGGTCTTCATTTCGCCCCGATCCTCTTCCTTCATGAACAGGCAGCAGATGATCTCGGTGATCACGAAGATCACAGAAACGATGAGCGCCACCCAGCGGAAGCCCTCCCGGTCGTTGCCGCCGCCAAGGATACCCACGAGGAGCAGCGCGCCCATGGCGATCAGCGCCGAGCCGACGCCCGCGCAGGTGCGGCCGATGACAGAGAGGTTTTCCCGGTCAGCCGGCGTATCGGTGACGGCGGGGATCATGGACCAATAGGGGATGTCCATCATCGTATAGGTGACGCCCCAGAGGATATAGACCGCGGTAAAATATACCATCAGCGCGGCTCCCTCGACCGCCGGGGCGGCGAAGAGCGCGTACAGCACCAGCGCGTTCAGCACCGTGCCGGAGAACAGCCAGGGCCGGAATTTGCCCCACCTCGTCTTGGTTTTCGCGACCAGCACGCCCATGAACGGGTCGTTCAGCGCGTCAAAAACGCGGGCGATCATCAGGATCAGGCCGACAAAGGCGGGGTCCAGATGGAGGATGTCCTGGTAATAGAACAGGACATAGGAGGAGGACAGGGCGTAGACCATGTCCTTGCCGACGGCGCCGATGCCGAAGGCGATTTTCCTGCCGAGGCTGAGCTTCATTGGGGTTCTCCTCTCTTGGTAACAGTCAAGTCGAGTTCGATGGGCTCCATATTTTTGCCGACGACGGTCAGATGGACGGGGCCTTCGCCGCCGGTGGTGCGGATCAGGGTGCCGGTGCAGCCGCCCTCGGCCACGGCCACGGTGGGGCCGACCAATTCGGCGGGGCCTGTCAGCACCAGGCGCAGGGGAAGCTGGGCGTAGGAGGCGGTGTTGCCGAATTCATCGGCGATCCGCAGGCGGATCAGCGCCATGTCGTAGGTATCGCCCTCGATCAGGTGATCGTGGCTGACCTTGGCCTCCAGGTGCAGGCGCGTCGAGGGGCAGCAGGTGCGCGAGGCGACCACCTCACCGTCCTTGAGGGCGTCGTAGCGCCAGGAGATCACGCGGTTGCCCCAGTTCCCGATGTACTTGTTATACAGCTGGACGCCGTCCTCAAAGGTCATGCCAAAGAGGGTCATGGCCAGACCCATGCGCGCCTTGTCCTTGAGCGGCAGGTTGGCCAGGCCGTATTTCTTGGCCGCCAGCAGACATTCGCGCAGCATCTCCGCCTTGGCCTTGTCGAAGCCCTCCTCGGTCTCGAGCAGCTGGCCGACGATATCGTCCACGGCGATCGGGCCGTGAGG
>JAFUHB010000206.1 GCA_017469085.1 Clostridia bacterium | reverse complement strand
TTTGCCGAAAAAATGTTCACGGCCTTTGAGCGGGAACGCACCTCGACGGTCAGCCGCATCGAGGGCACCGGCCTGGGACTGGCGATCACCAAGAGCATCGTGGACCTGATGGGCGGCACGATCGAGGTCATTACCTCGCCCGGCAGCGGCACGGAGGTCATCATCCGCCTGAAGCTCCAGCTGGCGCAGGAAAACGATCTGCCGGCCCTGGAAAAGCCGGAAGCGCCGACCGACACCCCGGAGGCTGGCGTCGATTTCAGCAAGACGCGGCTTTTGCTGGCGGAGGATAACGATATCAACCGCGAGATCGCCGTCATGATCCTGACCCAGGCGGGCTTCACGGTGGAAACGGCGGTCAACGGCCGCGCGGCCCTGGAAATGGTGGCCGCGTCGGAGACCGGTTACTACGACGCCGTGCTCATGGACATCCAGATGCCGGAGATGGACGGCTATCAGGCGACCCGGGCGATCCGGGCGCTGCCGGACGAGGGCCTGGCCCGTATCCCCATCCTGGCCATGACCGCCAACGCCTTCAAGGAGGACGAGCGGGCCGCGGAGGAGGCGGGGATGCAGGCGCATATCGCCAAGCCGCTGGACGTGGAGAAGATGCTGAAAACCTTGGCTAAGGTACTCGCCGAGGCCAAGCGGTGATACGAAAGGAGCAGACGATGGCAGACGGCAGCAAGGAACGCGCGACCCTGAACGAGGAGATGCTCATCCCCGCCATTCGCTGGATGGCCGAGCAGATTCCCGGAGGCTTCTTCGTATATCTGGCCGATGCGAGCGGCAAGCTGATCTATGTGAACGACGTATGCATCCGCATGTTCGGATGCAACAGCGAGGCGGAATTCCGGGAGCTTACCGGCTTTACCTTCCAGGGGCTCGTGCACCCCGACGATTATCAGCGGATCCAGGCCTCCATTGAGGAGCAGATCGCCAACCCCGACAATCAAAGCCTGGATTATGTGGAATACCGGATCGTCCGCAAGGATGGCTCCGTGCGCTGGGTGGACGATTACGGCCACTTTACCCACCTGCCCGGCTACGGGGACGTTTACTACGTTTTTATCAGCGATATCACCGAAAAACACAACGCGAGCGCGGAAAGCAACCGCCGCGCCCAGGTGTACGAGGGGATGCGCGAGCAGCTCAATATGCTGGCGGACGAGAGCCTGACGGTGTTCCGCACCAATATCACGACCGGCGTGATCGAGGAGGCGCGGGGGCGCGACCTGTACGATACCGATTATCCGGGCGGCTCCATCGCCAAGAGCGCGGCGATCCGCGCCAAGAGCTTCCTGGTGCCGGGGGATGCCGAGCGGTACAGCGACACCTTCCGGCTGGAAAAGCTGGTGGACAGGTATTACAAGGGGGAAGGCCCGGCGGTGTTCGTGGGGTACTGCCGGCGGCAATCGGGGCGGCAGTGCTTCGTCAAGTTCTCGGGCTCGGCGGCCATCGACCCGCTGACCGGGGATGTGATCGCCTTTGGCGTGGAGACGGAATACAACACCGAAAAGGTGACGGAGGTCCTCAACCAGCGGGTGCTGGCCCAGCAGTACGACATGGTTTCCTATATCGTGGGGGATCATTACGGCGTGGTGATCGGCGACCCGGCCAATATCAAGCGGGGCGGCATTTTCCCCAAGAAGCGGGATGGGATTTATTCCGAGTATATCCGGGATCAGGTGCTTCCCGCCGCGTCCTCGTCCTATGACAAGGCGGAGCTGGAAAAGGCCCTCTCCGCCGAAACCATCATCGAAAAGCTGAAGCACCAGGACACCTATACCGTGGATGTGACCGGCGAGGAAGAGGGAGAAGTGTATTTCAAGCGCTTCACCTATTACCTGGTCGACCGGGACGCCCAGTTTTATCTGCTGCTGAAATCGGACATCACGGACGTGCTGCGCGAGGAACGCGAGCGCAACCAGGCGTTGGGGGACGCGCTGCAATCGGCCGAGCAGGCCAACGCGGCCAAGACCGCCTTCCTGTCCAATATGAGTCATGAGATCCGCACGCCTATGAACGCCATCATCGGGCTGGACAGCATCGCGCTTCAGCTGCCCGATCTTTCGCCCCAGGTCAGGGAATATTTGGAAAAGATCGACGGCAGCGCCCGGCACCTGCTGAGCCTGATCAACGACATCCTGGATATGAGCCGCATCGAGTCCGGACGGGTGACGCTGCGCAACGAGGATTTCTCCTTCAGCGCCATGCTGGAGCAGATCAACACCCTGGTGCAGACGCAGTGCCGGGACAAGGGGCTGCAGTTTGAGTGCCGAATCCTCGGCCAGGTGTCGGACCGCTATATCGGCGACGCCATGAAGCTCAAGCAGGTGGTCGTCAACATCCTGAGCAACGCCATCAAATTTACCGACGCGCCGGGCAGCGTATCCTTTACGGTGGAGCAGACGGTCCGCTATGAGGATAACGCCACGCTGCGCTTCGTGATCAGCGACACGGGCATCGGTATGGACGAGGCCTTCCTGCCCCGCATCTTCGAGGCCTTTTCCCAGGAGGACAGCAGCCGCAGCAGCAAGTACGGCAGCACGGGCCTGGGCATGACCATCACCAAGAACATCGTGGAAATGATGAACGGCTCGATCTCCGTGACCTCCCAAAAGGGCGTGGGTACCACTTTCACCGTGACGGTGACGCTGCGCAACAGCGAGGCCAAGGAGGGCAGGGGGGATTTCGCCCTGCCCGGAGAGATGAAGGTGCTGGTGATCGACGACGATCCCATTGCCTGCGAGCACGCCCGCATCGTGCTGGAGGAGATCGGCATCGCCGCCGATACCTGCCTGGACGGGCAGGAGGCCCTCCGGCTGATCGAGCTGCGCCATGCCAAGCACGAGCCCTATCACCTGGTGCTCGTGGATTGGCGGATGCCCGGCCAGGACGGGCTGGAGGTGACCCGAGAGATCCGCGCCCGCTACAACCATGAAACGATGGTGATCATCCTGACCGCCTACAACTGGGACGATATCGTGGACGAGGCCCGGAACGCCGGGGTGGACGGCTTTATGGCCAAGCCCCTCTTTGCCTCCAACGTGCTGATGGAATACGAGTCGGTCGCCAAGAAAAAGAGCGGGCAGGCGGCCGCCGCGCGTCGGGCGGAGCTCAAGGGCAGGCGGATCCTGCTGGCGGAGGATGTCATGATTAACGCGGAGATCATGAAGCAGGTGCTTGCCATGCGCGAGATGACCGTGGATCACGCGGAAAACGGCAGGCAGGCGCTCGAGATGTTCGCCGCGAGTCCCATCGGGCATTACGACGCGGTGCTGATGGACGTGCGGATGCCCGTGATGGACGGCCTGCAGGCGACCGCGGCGATCCGCGCGCTGGACCGGGCCGACGCGGGTCGCGTGCCCATCATCGCGCTGACGGCCAACGCCTTCGACGAGGACGTGCAGCAATCCCTGCAGGCGGGCATGACCGCCCACCTGTCCAAGCCCGTGGAGCCGGAGCATCTATACGAGACGCTGACTTCCTTAATCTTTTGATACTGAATTGTGATATCGCCCAAGGAGGCGGACATGCCATGAAGAAAGCCCTGCTGTCGATCCTGCTCCTTTTGCTCCTTGTGTTTGCGTCGGGCTGCGCCGCGCAGTCGGCGGAGCAGCCGGCCGCCGCGCCTGCGCCTGAGGCAAGTCCTGTGGGAGAGGCAGAGGAAACGGCGGCCCCCGTGGAGGAGCGCGTTTCCCTGACGATGTATTTTGTCGATCCGGATACCTCGCCGTATGTGGCGGGCGGCCGGAAAATCGCGGAGCTCGTGCGGGACGCCACCGGCGGCCGGATCGAGATCGAGGTGATCGGCAGCAGCGAGCTCGGCGAGCGCGACCTGGTGGAGCGGGCGATGGACAACCAGCTGGATATCGCGACCTGCGCCAATTCCGTGCTGACCAATTATATCCCGCAGATGAACATCCTGGACCAGGCTTATCTGTGGAAAAACGCCGAGGAGGCGCACGCCGCCGTCGACGGGCGTCTGGGCGAGCTGATCCGGGAGCGGGCCCTGACGCTGGGGCTGCATGTGATCGGCTTTGAGGAATCGGGCTTTCGGAACACCTTTTCCGTCAAGCCGATCCAGACCATGGCGGATTTTGAGGGCGTGACCATCCGCACGATGGAAAACAAGTATCACCAGGCGGCCTTCCGGGCCTTTGGCGCGACGCCCGTTGCCCTGGCCTACGGTGAGGTGTTCGGCGCGCTTCAGGAGGGCAGGGTGGACGCCTGTGAAAACGCGACGGCCAACTGCCTGAACTCCGGCTATTATCAGATCACCCGCTACGTCACCAATACCCGGCACGCGTTCGTGTATATTGCGCTCTGCATGTCTGACGAGGCGTGGGGCCGCATCTCGGAGGAGCTGCGCGAGCCCTTTATGGCCGCCGTGCAGGAGGGCGTGCGTTGGGAGCGGGAGGAGCTAAACCGGGCGAACGCCGAGGCGGCGGAAAAACTGGCCGAGCTGGGCGTGACCTTTTACGATATCGACGTGACCGCGCTGCAGGCGGCGTATCGGCGGCAGGCGGCCGAGGAGGGCTTTTCCTTCGACGCTGAATGGCAGGCCGCCGTGGATGAGGCCGTCCAGAGCGTAAGCAACCGATGAACGGTAAGAAGCGGGGATGAGCGGGAAAATGATCAAATATATCAAGGACCATCTGCGGCAGATCATCCCTACGATCCTGCTTGCCGTCGGGATTGTGATCGCGCTGCTCGTTTTTATCCGGGATAATACGGACCGGATCGCCCGGCAGAACGAAATGTACCTGGATGAGCTGACCAGCCAGCGCGCCGTTTCGATCGACAGCCTGGTGTCCGAAAACCTGACGTTCATTCGCTCCACGGCCTATCTGTACGGGGAAAACCTGACCTCCCGCTTTGCCGACGTGGCGGTGATCCGGGATTATGAGGAGAACACGACCTTCGACCACCTGCGCTTCATCGACCGGAGCGGCGACGGCTATACCAGCCGGGGCGTGCGGGCCAACCTGATCGGCCGGGATTACGTGCAGGCGGGCCTGCGCGGGGAATCCGGCGTGGCCTTCGTTCCCGTTTCGGATGTGACGGGAGAAAAGGAGGTCGCTTTTTACGCGCCCGTGTATTACGAGGGCGAGGTCATCGGCGTCATGGTGGGCTATTACGGAGAGGCCTATGTCAAGCGGCTGCTCGATTATGAGCTGTTCGGGTATTCCGGCGAGGGCTGGCTTTGCACCCGGGACGGCACGGTGATCGGGGCGACGGCTGATCAGGAGCCGGAGAATTATCTGGCCTACCTGGAGGAGGCGGACGCCTGCGGCGAGGCCGAGCTGGCCCGGATCACGGCGGCCTTTGCTTCCGGCGAGAGCTTTTCCTTTACCTATGCCCAGGAGGGGGAGAGCGCGACCGGCTATGCCGTGGGGCTCGGCAACGTGGATTGGGTGCTGATCCGCAATTTCCCGCTCTCGGCCTCCCGCCAGATCCTGGTCAACGCCAATTCGGAGGGCGTCCGGCTGATCGTGACGCTGGTAACGCTGTTCGCGGTGTACGTCCTTGTCATCGCCTTCGGCTTTGTGATCAACCAGCGGAAGATGCGGCAGGCCAATCAAAATGCCAACGACATTTCCAGCGGCGTTGCGGCCCTGTTCGATACCTTCCTCACGGTGGACCTGGAGGCGGGCGTCTATCGCTATATCAGCGGCCTTCCCGAGGGGGGCGCGCTGCCCGTCAGCGGCGCGTACAGCGATTTTTGCGAGGCGGTCTGCCGCCGCGTGCCCGAGGAGGAGCTTCGCCGGGAAACGGCGGAGAGCTTTGCGCCGGAGAAGCTGCGGTCGCAGCTGCTTGACCGGGACGTGCTGAGCGTCCGGGTGCACGCGCCCCTTCGGGACGACGAGTGGTTCACCTATAATTTCATTGCGTTGGAGCGGGCGCAGGGAAGGCCCGTGCGCCTTTTGCTGGCCTGCCAGGAGGTCACGGCCCTGCATCGCCGCGAGGAAGAGGAGCAGCACCGGCTCCAGCAGGCCCTCTCGGCGGCGGAGAGCGCCAGCCGCGCCAAGACGGAATTCCTGTTCAACATGTCCCACGACCTTCGCACGCCCATGAACGCCATCATCGGGTATACGGAGCTGGCGGGCAGGGAGGACGTATCTCCCGAGGTCATGCGCGGGTATATCCAGAAGATCGACGCGTCCAGCGGCCATCTGCTGGCCCTGATCAACGATATCCTGGAGATGAGCCGCATCGAAAGCGGCAAGATGACGCTGGAGCCGGCCAACACCGATCTGATCGCCGTGATGAACGAGGCGAAGGAATTGTTCGCCGCCCAGATGGCCGGCAAGGGGATCGACTTTACGGTGGATACCGATGGGGTGCGCGACCGCTGGGCGCTCTGCGACAGCAACCGGCTGAACCGCGTGATCCTGAACCTGGTCAGCAACGCCTTTAAGTTTACTCCCTCCGGCGGCAGGGTCGAGGTGCGGCTTACCCAAGCGCCGGACGGGGACGGGACGCCGCTTTATACGCTGCTTGTCCGGGACAACGGGATCGGCATGAGTCCCGAGTTTGCCCAAAGGCTGTTCAATCCCTTTGAGCGCGAGCGCACCTCCACCGTCAGCCGGACGCAAGGCACGGGCCTGGGGCTGAGCATCACCAAGAGCATCGTGGACCTGATGGGCGGCCAGATCGAGGTCAACACCGAGCAGGGGAAGGGCACGGAGTTCACGGTCCGTCTGCCGTTCCCCGCGGGAGAAGAGGAGCAAGAGGAGGAAGCGGCGGGCCCGCTTGCCCGGCAGTCCATTGATTTTTCGGGGATGCGGCTGCTGCTGGCCGAGGATAACGAAATCAACCGGGAAATCGCGACCATGATCTTAAGCCAGGCGGGCTTTGCCGTGGAGGCGGCGGAGAATGGGCGCGAGGCGGTGGACATGGTGGCCCGATCCGACGCGGGATATTATGACGCGGTGCTGATGGACATTCAGATGCCCGAAATGGACGGCTATTCCGCCGCCCGCGCGATCCGCTCGCTGCCCGATGAAGCGCTGCGCCGTGTGCCGATCGTCGCCATGACGGCCAACGCCTTCCAGGAGGATGTGCAGGAGGCGCTGGAGGCGGGCATGAACGGCCATATTGCCAAGCCCCTGAACGTGGACAGGATGCTGGAAACGCTGCGGGAGGTGCTGACGGCCTCTGCCTTGGATCAAGCATGAACGCATAGCAAAAGCGCCCCTGGATGCTCGGGGGCGCTTCTTTATAGTGGGATCAGAAGAAATCAAGCACTCATTCGGCTGGCACACAGGCGGTCGGTAAAGTTGCCGATGCGGCGAACGGCCTCGAGGATGCGTTCGTCGGAGATCGCGTAAGACAGGCGCACGTAGCCGGGCGCGCCGAAGGAATCGCCGGGCACCACGGACACGCGGGCGTTTTTGAGCAGCAGCTCGGCAAAGTCCAGGCTGTCGTGGATGATCTTGCCGTTCAGGGACAGGCCGATCGTCTGCCGGATGTCCAGCAGCACATAGAACGCGCCCTTGGGCGTGAAGGTGGATACCAGCGGTACGTGGGAAAGGCAGCCCAGCATCAGCATCCGGCGCTTGGAAAAGGCCTCCGTCATTTCTTCCACGCAGGTCTGGTCGCCCTGGAGGGCGGCGAGGCCGGCGTATTGGGCGATGGAATTGGGGTTGCCGGTGGCGTGGCTCTGGAAGGCGCTCATGGCGGCGATCACCGGGCGGGGACCGGCCGCGTAGCCCAGCCGCCAGCCGGTCATGGCGTAGGCCTTGCTGAAACCGCTCACCACGATCGTCTGGTTGAAAATATCGTGGCCGAGGGAAGCGATGGAAATATGCCGCGCGCCGTCGTAGACCAGCTTTTCATAGATTTCGTCGCTGATCACGTAGAACTGGTGGCGCACCGCCAGGTCGGCCAGCGTCTTCAGCTGCTCCTCTGTCCAGACGGCGCCGGTGGGGTTGCTGGGGGAATTCAGGATCAGGGCCTTGGTGCGGGGGGTGATCGCCCGCTCCAATTGCTTCCTGGTCGGCACGAAGCCCTGCTCCCTGGTGGTGTTCACCCATACGGCCTTGCCGCCCGCCATGCCCACCATCTCCGGGTAGCTGACCAAGCAGGGTGCGGGCAGGATGACCTCGTCGCCCGTGTTAAGGATGGACTGCAAAGCGCCCAGGATGACCTGCTTAGCGCCGTTGCCCACAATGATTTCCTCGCGGGTATATTTGAGGCCCTTCTGGCGCAGCAGGTCGGCGGCGATGGCCTTGCGAAGCGCGGGCATGCCGCTGGCCGCGGTATACTTGGTCTTGCCCTCGTCAATGGCCTTTTTTCCGGCCTCGCGGATATGCCGGGGCGTGATAAAATCGGGCTCGCCCACGCTAAGCGAAATCACATCCTCGCCGCGCTCCCGCATTTCGGTCACGAGCGCGTTCATTTTCAGCGTCACGGAGGGCGCGATGGCTTGACAGGTTTTGGATAAACCGAGCGACATGGGTGAGACCTCCAAACGAAAAATTAGAAAAACGAATTTATAATTCTTCAAAAAATCATATTCTCCTGCTTATCTGACAAAAATATTTTAGAATTTGCAGGAATTGAATATAAAAAATTCAAAAACTGATTCGCAAATCATCAGGGTTGACGCGTGAAGGGACGATGTCCGCCTGAATGAGGCGGAGCAGAGCCTATTGATCAGCGGGTGGATATTGCAAAAATAATTCCTGGGAGACCCCGCGTAAATATCGGGAAGCGCTTGTGTTTTCATCGCTTGATGTGGTAAAATAAACTGTATTTTTATGACGATTGCGAGGGACTTTCGAGCGCATGAAGGTTGGCGTTGTATCACTGGGCTGTGTGAAGAACCGTGTCGATACCGAGCAGATGCTGGATAGGATGCTGGGCGCGGGCTATGAATTGACCATGGATCCCGCCGAGGCGGAGATCATCCTGGTCAATACCTGCGGCTTCATCGAGTCGGCCAAGGAGGAGTCCATCGACACGATTTTTGAGATGGCTCAGTACAAGGAGAAGGGCTGTTGCCGGGTACTGTGCGTGACGGGCTGCCTGGCGCAGCGCTATGCCGACGACCTGCTCCGCGATATCCCGGAGATCGATTGCCTCCTGGGCGTCAACCAATACGGCCGCATTGCCGAGCTGATCGGGGAGGCCCTGGGCGGCGACCGCCCCCGCGCCACCGAGCGCAACGAGGGCTTCCTGGAATGTGGGCGCGTGCTGACCACGCCGCCCTATTCCGCTTACGTCAAGATCGGGGATGGCTGCGACAATCGCTGCACCTACTGCGCGATCCCGTTGATCCGGGGCAGGCATCGCTCCCGCCCGATGGACGATATCCTGCGGGAAATGCAGGCGCTGGCCGACGGCGGCGCGCGCGAGCAGATCCTGATCGCCCAGGATACGACCCGCTACGGGAAGGATATCGGCCTTTCCTTAAGCGAATTGCTGCGGCAGGGGGCTCGCACGGAGGGGCTGGAATGGCTGCGCGTGCTGTACATGTATCCGGATGAAACGGACGACGCGCTGCTCCAATTGATGGCCGAAACGGATCGGGTGGTCAAATACCTGGACCTGCCTCTGCAGCACGCTTCCGCTCCGCTGCTCAAGCGCATGAACCGCCGGGGAGACCCGGAGGCCTCGCGGCGGCTGCTCAAAAAGGCGCGGCAGATGGGCTTTTGCCTGCGGACCACGTTTATCGTGGGCTTCCCTGGGGAAACGGAGGAGGATTTCGCCCGCCTCATGGACTTTACCGAGGAGATCTGCTTTGACCGGATGGGCGCTTTCGCCTATTCGCCGGAGGAGGATACCCCGGCCGCCGGCATGCCCGACCAGGTGCCCGACGAGATCAAGCAGGAGCGGCTGGACCGGCTGATGACCCTGCAGGTCCGCATCTCGCTTGCCCGGAATCAGGCGCGGATCGGCAGCAGCGAGCGGGTGCTGATCTGCGGCAGGCAGGGGGAGCATTACCTGGCCCGTTCCGCCTTCGAGGCGCCGGACGCCGACGGCGTGATCCGCCTTTCGTCCGCCGGGCCGCTGGCGGAGGGCGCGTTCTATCAGGCGAAGATCACCGGCGCGGATACCTATGACCTGTTCGGCGAGGTGATGTAAATGAATCTGCCCAACAGGCTGACGATGGTGCGGATCGCGCTGATCCCAGTCACCTGCGCGCTTATCGCGCTGGGATTGGACGTTTGGGCGGCCGCGGTGTTTGGGGCCGCCGCGCTCACCGATTTCCTGGACGGGCACATCGCCCGAAAGCGCGGGCTGGTGACGGCCTTCGGCAAGTTTGCCGATCCGGTGGCCGATAAGCTGCTGGTGCTGACGGCGATGATCCTGCTGACGGAGCGCGGACTCCTGCCGGGCTGGGCTACGGTGGTGGTGGCCGCGCGCGAGCTCATCGTGGACGGGCTGCGCATGGTATCCGCCGGGCAGGGGAAGGTGGTCGCGGCCAAATGGCCGGGCAAGCTCAAGACCGTTTTGCAGATTGTGTTGGTGCTGGCCCTGCTTTTGAGCGGGAAAAACGCATTTACATCCTGTCTCACCGTGGCGGCGGTCGCCATGACGGTCGTATCCGGCGCGCTGTATCTCCGAGATTTTCAAGATATTTTCCACGACAAATAAAGGAGTTTCACCATGGCAAAGAAGAAAGAAGAAAAGCAGTTCCTGACCGCCGACAGCTCGAAGGAGGAAAAGGCGCGGGCCCTTGAATCGGCGCTCGCGGCGCTGGATAAGCAGTTCGGCAAGGGCACCGTCATGAAGCTGGGCGAGCGCTCCGCCCTCAAGGTGGACGTCGTTCCGACCGGCTGCCTGGACCTTGATTTCGCGCTGGGCGTCGGCGGGATCCCGCGGGGCCGCATCATCGAGATCTACGGCCCGGAATCCTCCGGTAAGACCACCGTGGCCCTGCAATTGGTGGCGCAGGTCCAGAAGGCGGGCGACACCGCCGCCTATATCGACGCGGAGCACGCGCTCGATCCGCAGTACGCGCGCAACCTGGGCGTGGACATCGACAATCTGTATATCAGCCAGCCCACCACCGGAGAGGACGCGCTGGAAATCGCGGAGGCGCTGGTGCGCTCCGGCGCGATCGAGATCGTGGTGGTGGACTCCGTGGCCGCGCTGGTGCCCCGCGCCGAGATCGACGGCGAGATGGGGGACAGCTTTGTCGGCCTGCAGGCCCGCATGATGAGCCAGGCTATGCGCAAGCTGGCGGGCATCGTCAACAAGACCAACTCCATCGCCCTGTTCATCAACCAGCTCCGCGAAAAAGTGGGCGTCATGTACGGCAACCCGGAGACCACGCCCGGCGGGCGGGCCCTCAAATTCTACGCCTCCGTGCGGCTGGACATCCGGCGCGGCGAGCCCATCAAGGACGGCAGCACCGTCATCGGCAACCGCACCAAGAACAAGGTCGTCAAAAACAAGGTGGCTCCGCCCTTCCGCAATTGCGAGGTGGACCTTTTGTACGGCCAGGGCATCAGCAACGAATCGAGCCTGCTCGACATGGCCGTCGCCAAGGACATCATCCAAAAGAGCGGCGCGTGGTTCTCCTATCAGGATCAGCGGATCGGCCAGGGCCGGGACAACACGAGGATCTACCTGAAGGAGCATCCCGAGGTGGCGTCGGAGATCGAAGCGCTGCTTCGCAAGGAATTTGAGCAGGGCATCGTGACCAACGACGACGAGGGCGACGACATCCCCGAGATGACGGAAGCCGATTTCAACGAATGAAGGTCAGCGAGCTCCTGAAAACGGAAAACGGGCACAATTGCCATCTCTGTCGCGTCGCCGTCGATCATCTGACGGTGACGGCCGAGGGGGACACTCTGCTCAAGGACGTCAGCCTGCATATCCATTGCGGCAGGCTGACGGCCCTTGTCGGCCCCAACGGAGCGGGCAAAACGACCCTAATCCGCGCGCTGCTGGGGCAGATCGGCTATCAGGGCGCGATCGAGCACCAGGACGCGCAGGGAAAGCACTTCGGCGCGATCCGCACCGGCTATGTGCCGCAGCACTTTCCTTTTGATAAGCAGATGCCCGTCACGGTGTGCGACCTGCTTGCCTCGGTCATGACAAAGCGTCCGGTTTGGCTGGGCGTTTCCAAAAAGACGCGGGAGGAGGTCGCCCGCACCCTGTCGATCGCCCGGGCGGAGGGCCTCATGGATAAGCGGCTGGGGGCGCTCAGCGGCGGCGAATTGCAGCGCGTGCTGCTGGCGCTGGCCCTGTACCCGTTGCCCGATCTGCTGATCCTGGACGAGCCGGTTTCCGGCGTCGATCAGAACGGCCTTTCCACCTTCCTGGACGTGGTGGATGAGCTGACGAGGAAGAACCACCTGGCGATCCTGCTGGTTTCCCACGATTGGGCGGTGGTCCGCCGCTACGCGGACGAGGTGGTGCTGCTGGACCGTACCGTGCGCGCCGTCGGAAGGCCCGACGAGGTGTTTGAAAGCGCGGCCTTCCGGGAGCTGTTCCCGGTCAGCGGGCTGGCTGCGGACATAACGGGGAGGTAATGCCTGATGGAAACGGTCTATCGCGTGATGGACGCGCTGCTCCCCTTCGCGTGCTTCCGCTATACGTTCATGAAGAACGCCCTCTTGGCGATGCTGCTGTTGACCCCACTTTTGTCCCTGCTGGGCACGATGGCGGTCAACCAGCGGATGGCCTTCTTTTCGGACGCGCTGGGGCACAGCGCGCTGGCCGGCGTCGGCCTGGGGCTGCTGCTGGGCGTTCACGATATCACGGTTAGCCTGCTCATATTCGGTATCCTGTGGGCGCTGATGATCAGCCGGATCAATCGCTCGGGCAGCGCCTCGGCGGATACCATCATCAGCGTTTTCTCTTCCACGGGCATTGCGCTGGGGCTGCTGATCCTGTCCCGGGGAGGCGGCTTTTCCAATTATTCCTCGCTGTTGACGGGGGATATCCTGAGCATCGGCCGGGAGGACCTTGTGTGGCTGCTGGTCGCGCTGATCGCGGGGCTGGGCGTTTGGGTGCTCCTGTACAACCGCCTGCTTTTGACGGCGGTGAGCCCGGAGCTTGCCAGGAGCCGGGGCGTCAGGACGGCGCTGATCGAGTATGCCTTCGTGTGCCTGGTGGCGGTGGCGGTCATGCTGGCGATCCGCTGGGTGGGCGTGCTGCTGATCAACGCGCTGTTGATCCTGCCCGCGGCCGCGGCACGCAACGTATCCCGATCTTCGGCGCAAAACGCGCTGCTGGCGGTGATTTTCGGCCTTGTCTCCGGCGTCGTCGGCCTGGTGCTCGCCTACCAGCTGGATACCGGCGTCGGCGCGGCGGTGGTGCTGTGCGCGGCGGTATTGTATTTCGTCAGCCTACCGGTCAGGCGATGGATGAAGGCGAAGGGCTAAGGGACCGCTGATTGATTGTGCGGCGCATCCGGGGTATGGCTTTTCCGGCCTGAATATGCTTCGCTTTGGTCGGTTGCGTCAGGGGAAAACCTGTGCGCCATCTGCCCGCCTCATTTAATCGGCGTTTCCCTCATATATTTCTCCGATCAAGAGAGCTGAAGCGGCGCCTTGCCCTTTTGCCCGGAGAAGCGATGAATTCACGAGCTTGGAAGGGTGATCCCCATGAACCTGTATCATGACTCGCGCTCTCCGGAGTGCCGCGCGCCCGTCGGGGCAGCGCCCTGCGGCTATCCGATCCGCCTGCGCCTGTTCGGCACGGAAAATATCGGGCGAGCGCAGCTGATCTGGATGGTCAACGGCAAGCGCGAGTACATGGATATGTCTCCCGCCGGAGACGACTGCTTTGAGGCGCGGCTGCACGCGCCGGACGCTCCCGCGATCTGCCAGTATTTTTTTTATGTGGAAAATCGAAGCGGCGCGGGGGAGTACTACGGCAACGCCTGGGACGGGCTGGGCGGCGTCGGCACGGCGTCCGGGCCCGAGCCCGTGCCCTACCAGGTGACAGTGTACGACCCCGCCTATCGGACGCCCGAATACCTGCGCAACGGCGTCATGTATCAGATTTTCCCCGATCGGTTCTATCGCAGCCGCATGCCCCGGTCCGAACGCAAGGACCTGCTGTTGCACGAGCGCTGGGAGGATACCCCACTGCGCCGGGTGGAGAGCGTGCCGGACAAGGATAATTATGCCCTGGATTTTTTCGGGGGCGACCTGAAGGGGATCGAGGAAAAGCTGGACACGCTCCGGGAGCTGGGGGTCACGGTGCTGTACCTGAATCCCATCTTCCGCGCCCGCTCCAACCACCGATACGATACCGGCGATTACGAGCAGATCGACCCGCTGCTGGGGGATGAGGAGGCCTTTTCCTCTCTCTGCCGGGCCGCGCAGCAGCGGGGCATGCGGGTCATGCTGGACGGCGTTTTCAGCCATACCGGGGCGGACAGCCGGTATTTCAACTGGTACGGCCATTACGGGGAAACGGGCGCCTGCCAAAGCAAGGAGAGCCGGTACTATCCCTGGTATACCTTCCGTCAATGGCCCGATGATTACGCCTGCTGGTGGGGCATCACCACCGTGCCGGAGCTCAACAAGCGCAACGAGGACGTCCGGGAATACTTCCTGGGGGAGGACGGCATCGTGCGCCGCTGGATCCGGCAGGGCGCGGCCGGCTGGCGGCTGGATGTGGCGGACGAGCTTCCCATGGACTACCTGCGCCGCCTGCGGAAAAGCGCCAAGGCGGAACGGGAGGATGCCGTCGTGCTGGGCGAGGTCTGGGAGGACGCGAGCCACAAGGTGGCCTACGGCAAGATGCGCAGCTATTGCCTGGGGGATACGCTGGACAGCGTGATGAATTATCCGCTGCGCAGCGCGATCATTGACTTTATCATGGGCCGCTCCGACGCGGAGGCGCTGTGCCGCCTGATCCGCAGTCAGCAGGAAAACTATCCCGTACCCTTTTATTACAGCCTGATGAATTTGCTGGGCAGCCATGACCGGCCCCGGATTCTGAGCCTGTTTTGCGGCGCGGTTTCAGGGGACGACGATCATGGGAACGGCGAGGCCATCCAGGTATCGGCCGAGGCGCTGGCATTGGGCCGCCGCAGGCTGCTTGCCGCCATGGAGATCGTGACGGCGCTGCCGGGCATCCCCTGCGTATACTATGGGGACGAGTGCGGGGCGCAGGGCGCGGCCGACCCCTACTGCCGGGGCACCTATCCCTGGGGGCGGGAGGATAAGAGCCTTCGGGAGGCCTACCGCGACCTGCTGGAGCTGCGCAGACAGCCTGTCGTGCGCACGGGCAGGCTGACGGTCCGGTCCGAAGGACCCGATGTGATCGTGATCCGCCGAGAGATTTCCGGCGGGCACGACGTATTTGGCGATCCTGCCGAAAACGCGACGTTTGAGGCCCGGATCACCCGCCCGTAACCTATGAATTAAGAAAAAAGATATAACGAATCAGACGAGGTATTTATGGAATTAGGAAATCAATTGGTTTTATGTTATTTGGAGGAGGATAATCCTCAGCGCGGGCATTTCCGTGTGCGGCCGCTGTTGCGCGCCGACGGGCCGCTGACGCCCGGACAGATCGCCGAATGGAAGGAGGACGGCTATATCCGCGTCGTCCCCGATAAAAACGAGCAGCGCTCCTTCAAGGAACGGATGCGCAAGCTGGGCGCGTTGTGCGTGCTCGATCTGCGGGAAAGCGGGGAGAGCGCGAAAATACGCCCCAACCGGAGCTTTGCGCCGGCCAAGGGCGAAAAGAACCGCTTCATCGTTTATTCGGACGCGGTGCGAAGCGTGCCGGAGGACGCCTTTTTCGAGGTCATCCCGGAAAGCAGGCTGAGCGACGCCGTTACGCCTCGGGCGTACGCCCGCGTGGGCGGCAAGATCCACGGCCCGGTGGACCCCCTGACTGGGCGGGATCAGGAGGGCGCGCAGCAGCTGCCGCCCGATCATCCGAGGATCTTTTCGGTGACGCTGCCTTCAGGCTCGGTCAAGCTGTTCTACTGGCCGGAGCAGGCTGCTGCTGCGGAACCGGAAGCGCCGCAGGCGGAGCTTGCCGCCCCATCGCCCGAGCAGACGGCCATCGACCAGATCCGTGCCCTGAACGGCGAGGTGATGGCGCGGGTGCGGGAGGAAAACGAGCCGGAGCAAAAGCCGGTCAAGGAAATCGTGATTCCCGACGACGCCGGCACTCCTCTGTTCCACGCCCAGGTGGAAACGGACGCGCCCAAGCGCGCCCGCAACTCCCTTGCCAAGGCGGTGGAGAGCAGCAGGAAAACGGCCCGCGCGGCGAGCGCCAAACCGGCCGCCGCTCCGAAATCGGCGGAAAACGCCCGGCAGGAGAACGGGCAAGGCGGCTGGGAGGAGGCCCTTCGCGAGGCCTGGGACCGCGCCGAGGAACGCGCGGCGGTCGTCGAGCGGCTGCTTTCCCTTCCCGGAGCCCGGCAGGCGGTCGCCCAGCGGCTGGCGGATGTGCAGGACCCCGCCCTGGCGGCCCTGCGCGCGCAACTTCAGGAGGTCGAGGCCGAGCGGCTGATGGCGGTCATGAACCTGGATAAGGCCAAGGCGGATGAGGAGGCCTTCCAGAAGGCCATGCTGGAGGCCGCGACCGCCCAGAAGCGGACCCGCGCGACCAAGTTGGATAAGGAGATCAAGGCGCTGGAGGAGCAAAAGAGCGTCCTGACCTCGGAACGCGCCGCCCTGATCGCGGAGCGTGACCAAATGGCAGCCGAGCTTGGCAAGCTCGGATCGGATTATGCGCGGGAGGCCGTCGGCCAGGAGATTTCCGTGCGGGATGCGCTGGATCGTCTGACCCAGGCGCTCAAAGCACGCGGTCTTGAGCACGACCGGAATACGGCCGCCGCACTGCTGGTTTTCTGGGCTGCGCACCAGGGGCAGGAGATGGACATCGTGGCGGAAACGGCGGAGGATGCCGAGGATGCCCTGTTGGCGCTGCGGGAAGCGCTGGGCGCCGTGCTGGCGACCGACGCGAGGCTCCTGCGCGGAGGCACCGCGCCGGTATTGAAGACGGAGCGGGCCGAAGGACTCAAGGATGGCACCCTGGTGAGGACCGGCCTTCGCTCGGAGGGCCGTCCCGCGTTCCGCGCCGGTCAATCGGGCTGCGCCGCGCTGAAGCCAGAGCAGGCCTTTGAGCCCGTCGATGAGGAAAAACTGGTCGCGGCGCTGCTGAAAAACGTAAAGCCGCTGACTGAGGAGGCGGCCCGCCTGCCGGAGGAAGCCCGGCGGGCCCTGGAAACCGCCGGGACAGCGCTGCCCGCCCGCTCCTGGGCGCGGCTGAACGCCTTTGTGGCGGCGGCGCAGGGGCTGATGGACGGCGGGGTCGCGGCCGCGCTGGATTACGGGATGGAAATTTATATCGCTCCGCGCGTCCTGCTGGCCGGCGCCGACTGGAAGCCGTTTGCCCATCCCAGCGCGGCCCTGCCCCGTTTCCTCCGGGCGATCGGACGCGCGTGATGCATATGGAAACGCTGGCCAGCCCGCAGAACCCGCGGGTAAAGCAATGGCGGCTGCTGAACAAAAGCCGGGGCGAGCGTCTGCGGCAGGGCCTTTTCCTGGCCGAGGGCGAGCACATGGCGCAGGAGGCGGTGCGCACCGGCTGGGCGGCGACGCTGCTGACGCTGGATGAGCGCCTGGAACGCTACCATGATCTGATAGAAGCGGCGCGGGCCAGGGGCACGGAATGTCTTGCGGTGACGCGCGGCGTGCTGTCCGCCCTGTCGGACACAAAAACGCCCCAGGGCGTCCTGGCCGTCTGCCGCTTGCCGGACCTGGGAGAGGCGGAACACGCTTCCTTTACCGTGGCGCTCAACGGCGTGCAGGATCCCGGCAACGTGGGCACCGTACTGAGGACGCTGGACGCCGTCGGGGACGGACGGCTCTGGATCGACCGGGACTGCGCCGATCCCTTTTCGCCCAAGGCGCTGCGGGCCTCGATGGGAGCCGTTTTCCGGGTGCCGGTAACGGCGGTTGTGGACCTGCCTGCCCGGCTGCTGACACTGCAAAGCGAGGGCGCGACCGTGCTGGCAGGAGCGCTGGACGGCGAGCCCTTTTATGCGCGGCCCAAAGACGGGGAGCGGGTATGCGTCGTGATCGGCAACGAGGGGGCGGGCATATCGCCCAAAGTGCTGGCCGCAGCAGGCCGGCGGGTGCGCCTGCCCATGCACGGCGGCGCGGAGTCCCTGAACGCAGCGGTGTCCTGCGCGGTGATGCTGTACGACGTGCTGCGCCGACGGGAGGAAGCATGATCGTCCATCCCTTTGCGCCCGTTTATGACGAGTGCTCGGAGATCCTGCTCCTGGGGTCGTTCCCCTCCGTCAAGAGCCGGGAAAACGGCTTTTATTACGGCCATCCGCAAAACCGATTTTGGAAGGTCCTGGCCAAGCTCTATGACACGCCGACGCCGGACACGGTGGAGGAAAAGATCCGGCTTTTGCTGGATCACCGGTTGGCGCTGTATGACGCGGCGAGCGAGTGCGAGATCCGGGGCTCGGCGGACAGCAGCATCAAGCAAGCCGTTTGCGCCGAGCTCGGCCCCATCTTCGCTTCAGCGCCGCTTCGTAAGGTATGCTGCAACGGTAAGCTCTCAGGCCGGCTGTATGCGCTGCAAGCGGCGCAATGGGATGTTCCGTATGAGGTCCTGCCCTCCACCAGCCCGGCCAACGCCGCCTGGTCGTTGGAGCGGCTGACGGCGGCATGGAGGCATGCGCTGATCAAGGAAGATACATAGGGGGAGACAATATGAAAAGATTGCTTTGCCTGCTGATGGTCCTGCTGCTTTTCGCGTCCTCCGCGATGGCGGAGCTTTCGGACGACGAACGGGATCGTATGGTTCAGGACGCGCTGCGGACGCTGCAGGCCAAATGGGAAGAAAAATCAGGTCATTGAGCTTCGTTGCCCACAACAGTAATGATGGAGGAAAGCATATGAATTACAATGAATTTCTGGATCTTTCGCCGGAGGTAAAAGCGGCGCTGGCGGCCGGCAAGCCGGTGGTGGCCCTGGAGTCCACCATTATTTCGCATGGGATGCCCTATCCGCAGAATGTGGAAACGGCGCGGAACGTGGAGCGCATCATCCGTGAGGAGGGGGCGACTCCGGCAACCATCGCCATCCTGGGCGGCCGGCTCAAGGCGGGCCTGACCGATGAAGAGCTGGAATACCTGGGCAAGGCCGGTCCTAAGGTGACCAAGGCCTCCCGCCGGGACCTGCCGGTGCTCGTGGCCCGGGGCATGGACGGCGCGACTACCGTGACGACCACGATGATGATCGCGCATATGGCGGGCATCTCTGTTTTCGCCACCGGCGGCATCGGCGGCGTGCATCGCGGCGCGGAGACCACCATGGATATCTCCGCCGATCTGGAGGAGCTGGCGCAGACGCCTGTGATGGTCATCTGCGCGGGTGCCAAGTCCATCCTGGACCTGGGGCTTACCCTGGAATATCTGGAAACGAAGGGCGTCCCTGTCCTGGGCTACGGCACGGAGGAGCTGCCCGCCTTCTATACCCGCAGGAGCGGCTTCCGGGTGGATTACCGGGTGGATACCCCGGAGGACCTGGCGGCGATTTTCCGGGCGCAGCGCGCGCTGGGGATCAAGGGCGGTATGCTGGTGACCAATCCGATCCCCGAGGAATATTCGATGGATTATGAGACGATCAACCGGGCGATCGACGAGGCGGTGGCCGAGGCAAATCAAAAGGGCATCCACGGCAAGGAGACGACCCCCTTCCTGCTGGCCAAGATCAAGGACCTGACCGGCGGCGACAGCCTTGCCTCCAATATCCAGCTGGTTTACAATAACGCCCGCCTGGCTGCCCGGACGGCGGCGAGGATCTGAGTTTTCCCGCCGTCATTGTGCGGTTTCCCCTGGCTTTTCTACCAAACAGCGCTCTTAGGCGAAGCACGATCCGCCCAAGAGCGCTGTTTGGCGAGGAGGGTTATTGCCCGCTGGCTCCGTAGTTGCTGAGGACGCGGGCGGAGGGGTCGTCCACGTCGCAGCCGGGCCATTTCCGGTTGGGCATCCAATAAGCGGGGATCATCTGGGCCTGGCCGGGGTAATATCGCTCAAACAGCTCCCGGTACAACAGGCTTTCCTTGGTGAAGGGCGGACAATAGGAATATCGGGCGGCCTTTTCGGCAAATTCTTCGTCGGTATAGGTGCGCTCGGCCAGGGCCTTCAGGTCGTTCACCATGCTGTGGCCCACGGCGTCGGAGAAGGCGGCCTTCTGGCGCCAAAGGATCTCGTCGGGCAGGATATGATCCTCGGCGAAGGCCTTGCGGATCAGATACTTGCCCATGTTGTGGCGGTTCATCTTGAGCTCCGGGTCCACGCTCATGGCATAGCGGACGAATGTGAGATCGCCGAAGGGCACCCGGGCCTCCAGGGAGTTGACGGAAATGCAGCGGTCTGCCCGGAGCACGTCATAGACGTGCAGCTCGCGGATCCGCTTTTCCGCCTCCTCCTGGAAGGCGGCGGCGCTGGGCGCGAAATCGGTGTATTTGTAGCCGAACAACTCGTCGGAGATTTCGCCG
>JAFUHB010000205.1 GCA_017469085.1 Clostridia bacterium | reverse complement strand
CTCCCGGCGGCTCGTTCATCTGGCCGTAGACCAGCGCGGTCTTGTTGATGACGCCGGATTCTTTCATTTCGTTGTACAGGTCGTTGCCCTCGCGGGTACGCTCGCCGACGCCGGCGAAAACGGAAAGACCGCCGTGCTGCTTGGCAACGTTGTTGATCAGCTCCATGATCAGCACCGTTTTTCCGACGCCCGCGCCGCCGAAGAGGCCGATCTTGCCACCCTTGGCATACGGCGCGATCAGGTCGACCACCTTAATGCCCGTTTCCAGGATCTCGGTGGAGGATTCTTGCTCCTCATAGGAGGGGGCGGGACGATGGATGGGCCAACGCTCCTCGGTGACCGGATCGGGCTGGTCGTCAATGGCCTGCCCCAGCAGATTAAAGATACGGCCCAGGCACTCGTTGCCTACGGGAACGGAAATGGGAGCGCCGGTATCGACAGCCTCCAACCCGCGCACCATGCCGTCGGTCGCGTTCATGGAAATGCAGCGAGCCACATTGTCGCCGATGTGCTGCGCCACCTCCGCGACGATCTTGCGATCGCCGCTCTGAATCTCGATAGCGGAAAGCAGCTCAGGCAAATGTCCGTCCTCAAAACGGATATCCAGCACCGGGCCGATGACCTGCACTACCTTACCGATGTTTTGACCGCTCACAATATGGGATTCTCCTTTCCGGAATTATACTCACTCAATTGCCGTGATCCTTTATTTTTCGGAGCCCGCCACGATCTCCGTGATCTCCTGGGTGATCGCGCCCTGACGGGCTCGGTTATACTTGAGCCGCAGATCGCTGATCATGTCCCCCGCGTTCTTGGTGGCGGAATCCATTGCGCTGCGCCGGGCGGACACCTCGCTTGCGAAGGAATCGCATATGGCGCTGTACAGCCTGCCGGCCAGGAAATCTGGCATGACGGCTTCCAGCGTCTCCGCCGCGTCCGGCTCATACACCGTATCCACGATGCGGCGGTCCCCCTCGGGCTGCTCCGGCTTTTGCACCGGCAAAAGCTGCTCGACGCGGACCTCCTGATTCATCATGTTCTGGAAGGAGGTATAGACCAAAATGACCTCGTCGTATTCCTCCGCCAGATAGCCCTCCGTCAGCATCTTGGCCAGCCTATAACAGGCGCCTACCGAAAGTCCTTCCACATGGGCATAATCCTGCGTCAGCATCGGCACACCCAGGTGATGGAATTTTTCGATGGCCTTTTTCCCTAAGGGCAGCACCGTATAGGGCGTTTCCCCCACGTGCGCGGCCACCGCCTTAAAGACATTGGCATTATAACCGCCGGCCAGACCGCGCTCGCCCGCGATCACCACATAGCACCTGGTTTTGACCGGGCGCTGCGCGACATAGGGCACGCTCTGGTCCTCGCAGCTGCTGACAGCCGCCATCATGGCCGCGCGGGAAATCGAAGCGTAGGGCTTGCTGCTTTCCATGCGTTCCTTGGCGCGGCGCAGCTTGGAGGTAGCCACCAGCTGCATGGCCTTGGTGATCTGCATGGTGCTTTCCACGCTCTTGATCCGCAGCTTGATGCCCTTCATGGACGATCCAGCCATGACTTACCTCCTCACGCCTTCGCCTTCAGGAAATCCTTCGTATACCCGTTCAGGGCTTCCTTGAGCTTTTCCTCCGTATCGGCATTTAGCACGCCGGAGGTCCGGATCGCCTCCAGGACGTCCGCATGCTGGGCGGCCATCCGCTCATAGAGCGCATCCTCGTATTCCGCCACGTGGCGCACCTCGACCTCTTTGAGATAATCGTGCGTCACCGCGTAGAAGATGCAGACCTGGTTTTCGACCGCGATCGGATGATTACGGTTCTGCTTGAGCACCTCCACGATCCGAGCGCCCTGCGCCAAACGGGCCTTGGTATCGGCATCCAGGTCGGAGCCAAACTGCGCGAAGCTCTGCAGCTCGCGGTACTGGCTGTACAGCAGCTTCAGGCTGCCGGCCACCTTTTTCATGGCCTTGATCTGGGCGTCGCCGCCGACGCGACTGACCGAGATACCGGGATCGATCGCAGGCATGATGCCGGAATGGAACAGCTCCGTCTCCAGGAAGATCTGGCCGTCGGTAATGGAAATCACGTTCGTTGGGATGTAGGCGGAAACGTCGCCCGCCTGCGTCTCGATGATGGGCAGCGCGGTGATCGAGCCGCCGCCGTATTCGGGCGCTACGCGCGCGGAGCGCTCGAGCAGACGGCTGTGCAGGTAGAATACGTCGCCCGGGAAGGCCTCGCGTCCCGGAGGACGGCGAATCAGCAGGGAAAGCGCGCGGTAAGCGACCGCGTGCTTGGACAGATCGTCATATACGATCAGCACGTCCTTGCCCTGGTCCATGAAATATTCGCCCATCGCGCAGCCGGACTAGGGCGCGATGTACTGAAGGGGCGCCAGCTCGCTGGCCGTCGCGCTGACGACGATGGTATATTCCATCGCCCCGGCGGCCTCCAGGGTGTCCACCAGCTGCGCAACCGTCGAGCGCTTCTGCCCGATCGCCACGTAAATGCAGATGACGTCCTTGCCCTTTTGGTTGATGATGGTATCGGTCGCGATGACCGTTTTGCCCGTCTGACGGTCGCCGATGATCAGCTCGCGCTGGCCGCGGCCGATCGGAATCATGCTGTCGATCGCCTTGATACCGGTCTGCAGGGGGACGGAAACCTTTTTGCGCTGGATGATGCCGGGGGCGTTGCGCTCGATCGGGCGCAGTTCCTTACTGTCCACCGCGCCTTTCCCGTCGATCGGCTGGCCCAGGGCGTTCACGACGCGGCCGATCAGCGCCTCGCCGACCGGAACGGATACGACGCGGCCCGTGCGTTCCACCACGTCGCCCTCACGGATCCCCTCGTCGTCGCCCAGCATGACGATGGCAACTGAGTTCTCCTCCAGGTTGAGAGCCATGCCGTATTCCCCGTTGGGGAAGCGCACCAGCTCGTTGGCCATGCACTGATCCAAACCGGTCGCCAGGGCAATGCCGTCGCCGATCATGATGATCGTGCCGGTGTCGTTCTGAGCGATCTTATTGCCGTATTGTTTGATCTGTTCTTTGATCAGCTTGGATATTTCTTCGGATTTTAACTGCATCGTATCACCGCTTTCAATTGATAAGGCGTCGGGCTCACGTTCAGGCGCAGGCGAATCACGTCAATTCGCGTCGCTCTGGAGCGCCTGCTTGATATCGCTCAGACGATGGCGAACGGTATTGTCGTAACGCTTGCCGTTCAGCTCCAGCAGCACGCCGCCCACGACCTCGGGGCGCACATGCTCCTTGAGCCGGACCTGCTGCCCGGTCATCTCCTCGAGGCGCTTTTTGAGCGCTTTGCGCTGCTCGTCGCTGAGCGCGGTGGCCGTGGTGACCTCCGCCTCGGCGATGTCGTGCGCCTTCCCGTAACGGTCGCGGTAAGCCTCGGCACAGCTCGCGAACTCGCTGACCGCGCCGCGTTCCACCAGGATCTTGATGAAATTCAGTACATAGGGGTGCACCTGGCCGCGCAGAGCGGCATCCGCGATGCCGAGCCGCTCGTCCCGGCTCAGGGTCATGTTCATCAGCAGGCGCACGAAGTCCGGCTGCTCCCTGAACAGGCTCCTCAGGCATTCCAGCTGCCCCAGCACCTGCTCGTCCAGGCCCTCTTCGGCGCACAGCTCAAAAAGACCGTCCCCATATTCACGGCCGAATTCCGTCACGTCTTGTCACCCACGTTTCTGATAAATTCGTCCACGAACGCGTCGTAATCGCCTTTGTTGATCTCGCGTTCGATCACCTTGGAAGCGATATCCACCGCCAGCTCGGAAATATCCTGCCGGACCTCGTTGAGCATCTGCTTTTTCTGCTGTTCGATCTCTTCCTCCGCCTTCTGCTTGAGACGGCTGGCCTGCTGCTGGGCTTCGCTCATCAGCTGGTCCCCGCGCTTCTGGGCGGTGAAGGTGGCGTTCTTCACCAGCGTATCCGCTTCATCCCGCGCGTTGGAGAGGCGCTGCTCGTATTCCTGCTTCATCTGGGTGGCGGACTGAAGGCGCTTGTCGGCGTCCTCATAGACCTGATCCACCTGCGCCTGACGCGCAGCCATGATGTTCTGCACCGGCTTGAACAGGAACTTCTTGAGCATGAGGAACAGGAT
>JAFUHB010000204.1 GCA_017469085.1 Clostridia bacterium | reverse complement strand
CGGCGCTTTCAGCAGCGATAACACCTGCTCCAGCTGAAAAATCAGGCGATTATCCATGATGCTCCCTCCTCAAATCGAAAAGAAATCACAGAAATCAAGAAAAACAACGGCGCTTCCGTCCGGCTGTGCTGATAACATTCGATCAGATTATAGCATAATTTTTCTTGATCGTAAATCCCCTGTTTTCGCTGTTCCGGCCTGTTTTTCACGGAATTTCCCTTCAATCGCCGACGTACACGATATCGTCCCGCAGCCGGTACAGCGTAGCGCCCCGCCCCCGCTTGCAGAAGGCGTCGGCCCACCAGGAAATATCCTTCACCGCGTCCCACTGCACCTTGCCGTAGCGGATGCCGTTCCGCTTTTCTCCGGCCATGTTGCTGTCCATCCAATGGACGGTGTTGGCGTCGGGATCGTAATCGGAGATCATGATCGCGCTGTGGGCCCCCACGCCGTAGTAGTATTCGGCGGACATCTGAAAATAATCCCCCCGCTGCACCTGCCGCATGAAGGCCAGCGCCCGCTCCATGTTTTCCTGCTTGGACAGGCTTTTATCGTACAGAAACTGGGCGGCGATATAGAAGGGATTGCCGTCCTCCGGCTTCACATCCTCCCAGCAGTAGCCGTAGGAATAGGGCTTGCAGGCATCGGAGGGCAGATTGTCGGGCACCGACAGCTTCACGTCCGGAAAGGCCGCCAGGCGAAAGTCCGCGCTGTTTTCCCGGAAGACGTGCACGGTAAAATTCTTGCACACGTAAATATCCCCGGCGTAATGGGCCCGCTGCAGCTTCCCGTTGGCGGCGATATACAGCTGATGCCCCGTTTCGATGATCCGGTCGATCAGCAGCTGCCGGGCGGCGTTCTCCGCAGCTTGCAGCTCCTCCGCTTCCTCCCGGGCCTGCGATACGGGCACGTCGCCAAAGGATTCGTCCTCTTCCTCCGCAAAAGCGCAGGCAAACGCCGCCGTCAACAGCGCCAGCACGGCCGTCAGGCAAAGCAATTTTTTCAGCATTCGTTCAGGCTTCCTTTCCGTTTCCCCTCGGCGGTCCGATCAAAGGAAGAGCGCATCCTCTATGCGATTTCCGCGCCGAACCGTCGCCTGCTTTATATTACTGGAGCCTCCCCGCTTTGTCAATAAAATCCCGACGAATTTTACAGCCAGCGGGCGATTTCAAAGGCGCGTTTTCGGCATTTTCGCGGAACGCAAAGCGCCGCGACGCAATTTTTCCTTTACAATCGGCTGAAATTGCGATAAAGTTTTTTATGGGCTTCCCGCCCTGGAAAGAAGGATTCGCATGCTGCATATCATCTGCAACCCCACCGCCGGCAGCGGCCGGGGAGAAAAGATCGGGCAAAAAATCAAAGCGCTATTGGATCAGGACGGCATCGCCTGTCAATTGCTGATCACCCAGCGGCCCGGCCACGCCACCCAGATCGCCCGGCAGCTGCAGGAGGAGAAAGCGGAAACGGTGCTTTCCGTGGGCGGGGACGGCACCGCCCTGGAGGTAGCCCGGGGGCTGGTGGGCTCCCAAACCGCCCTGGGCATCATCCCCGCCGGCACGGGCAACGATTTTATCAAGACCATCGGCCTGCCCAAGGACCCGGAGGCGGCGCTGCGGCACATTTTATCCCACGAGCCGAAAAAGACGGACGTGGGCGAAATCAACGGCTCCCTGTTTTTGAACGAGATCGGCACCGGCTTTGACGTGTCGGTGCTGGACTGGGCGGCCAAGGCGAAAAAATACTGCCGGGGCCTGCTGCCCTATCTGTACGGCGTGATCCAAACGCTGTTCCGCTTTCACTCCATCCCCATCACCTACGCCGTGGACGGCGGCGAAAGCGTCACCCGGGACGCCTTCGTGGTGGGCGTGGCCAACGGCAAATGGATCGGCGGCGGCATCGGCATCGCCCCGGAGGCCGCGGCGGACGACGGGCTGTTCGACGTGGTGGTGGTAGATAAGATCCCCCGGCGGAAGCTGCTTGGCCGGCTGATCGGCCTGATGAAGGGCAGGATCCTCACCTTTCCCGAAACCCATTTCGTCCGCGCCTCCTCCGTGGTCTTTTCCGCGCCGGACATGCGGGTGAACGTGGACGGGGAGATCGTTCCGGCGGACCGGATGGAGGCCCGCATCCTGCCGGGGCAGCTGCTGGTGCGCAGATAAAATCGGAGGAAAAATAGGATGCTGCATCGTTTATCGGCCCTTTGGATGATCCTTTTGCTGGCGTGTTCTTTCCCGGCGGGCGTGTTTGCGGAGGACGGTATGGAAGCGGAAAAAATCGTATACGGCCATTCGGTGCAGGGGCGGGAGCTGGTCTGCTATCGCATAGGCCCCGCCGACGCGGAGCGGGCGGTGCTGATGGTGTTCGCCATTCACGGCTTGGAGTATGAATTTGCCGCCGACGGGAAGCTTTTGTGCCGCATCGCGGAGGAAACGGTCGCCCTCTACGCCAGGGAGCCGGAACGGCTGCGCGGGTTTGCCCTGTACGTGGTCCCCTGCGCCAACCCAGACGGACTCTATGCCGGCACTACCAATCGGGGCTTTGGCCGCTGCAACGCGGACGGGTACGACATCAACCGGGATTTTCCCGTGAAT
>JAFUHB010000203.1 GCA_017469085.1 Clostridia bacterium | reverse complement strand
GGCGGAGATCAGACCGCCCGAGATCGCGCCGATGAACAGCGCCATCAGCAGGGTCATGGCGTCCGCCGAGGCCATGGCGTAGGTCACGGGCAGGAACAGGGCGATCGCCATCGTGGCGGAAAGCCCAGGCAGCGCGCCGAACACAATACCCACGGCCACGCCGACGAACATCAGGAAAATCCCCGTAGGGGTCAGGACCGTCGCAAAGCCGGTCGCGATCAAAGAGCCAACGGACATTCAGTTCATCCTCCCTTCCGCATCAGAAACCGAGCAGCGCCTCGATGGGCCCGCGGGGCAGCAGCTGAGACAGCCCGATGCGGAACGCCACGAAGGCGATAGCCGTGAACACCACCGCGATGACCGCGAACAAAAGCAGGTTGCGTTTTTCGGTCGGGGCCAGGATGGTGATCTGAAGGAACAGGAAGATAATGGTGGAAAGGATAAAGCCCAGGTTGGGCAGCAGCACGATGTACAGTACCATCGCCGCGAAGGTCAGCGTGACGGACAATAGGTCCACCCGACTCATCTTCTGGCCGCCCGCTTCTCCTGCGGTACGAAGCTTGCGAACGCCCTGGAAAATCAGGCACAGGGACAGGATCGCCAGCAGCACGCCGAGCAGTGTGGGAATGATCTGCGCGCTGGCGTAGGACGGGGTCAGCTTGGGCCGGGTCTTGATCTGGCGGGCGTAGACCGTGTACGCGACGCTCAAGGCCAGCATCACGACGCCCAGGATCAGATCCTTGCACTTTTTGAAAGACATACAACTCCTCCTTACAGAATGAAATGGAATCCACTTGCTTGTTTTTATGCAGATTTCGTGCCAAACTGTCAAAACCCCTTTTTCTTAGTGCCATTTCTTTTCTGGGATTCCATTTTCAGCGATCCGCCCGTTTGTATACCGTTTCATTCGTTTCAGGTGATTTCATATTGAAATTTCATAAACGTTTCATTATGAAATTTTTTGAACGATCCGGTCGGTTCCTCTCCGATTTTCATATTTTCAATGGCAAAACATCGTCTTTGTTTTTATTTATAAAAATAGGTAGAAAGCTTCTTTGACCCGCCCGGCGCGCAAGAAATTTTTCGTGTTTGGGCCTATTATTTGCCTGCTTGGCACGTTTTTCGCTTGAATATGGGCAGAGGGGAAAACCCCAATTTCTTGAAGGAGGAAACTCTCATGAAGAAACTTGTCGCTCTGCTGCTGGCTGCTCTCATGCTGCTCGGCGCCGCTTCCGCCCTGGTCGATTATCCCGAGCGGGCCATCGAACTGATCGTTCCCGCCAACCCCGGCGGAGACACCGACGCCAACGCCCGCGCGCTGGCCGCCGCGCTGAATGAAACCATGGGCTGGAACGTGATCGTGACCAACATGTCCGGCGGCGCCGGCGCCGTAGCCTTCGAGGACGCGCTGAGCAACCCCGACGACGGCTATCGCTTCGTTTTCTATCATTCCGGCGCCTGCATCACCCAGATGATGGGCATGTACGAGGACTTCAACGTCCTGGACGATTTCAAGCTGGCCGGCATGCCCGTGCTGGACTACTCCAACGCCTTCGTGATCAACGCTGAGAACGAAAAGTTCTCCGACGTCGAGTCCCTGGTCGCCTACATGAAGGATCATCCCGCCGAGGTCACCTTCGCGACCGAGACCGGCTCCTTCACCCACCTGCACGTGCTGGCCTTCGAGCAGGCCGCTGGCGTGAAGTTCAACATCGTTGACGCCGGCACCGCCGCGCAGAAGACCACCGAGCTGCTGGGCAAGCGCCTCGACGTGATCGGCACCCAGGCCGGCCTCGTGGGCGACTACCTCAAGACCAACCAGTTCACCTGCCTGGGTATCCTGGCCGACGAAGAGCTCCAGCTGGGCGACCTCCAGCTCAAGACCCTCAAGGAGCAGGGCTATGACGTGGTGTTCTCCAAGTTCTTCTACCTGGCCGCTCCCAACGCCGCGGACGACGCTGTGATCGCCAAGATGAACGAGGGCCTGCAGCAGGCCATCACCAGCGAGACCTTCAAGGCCTACTGCGCGAACGCCCTGGTCAACCCCACCTACATGACCCCCGAAGAGACCGAGCAGTACTACGGCGAGCAGTATGACATCTACGCCCAGTACCTGGCCGACTACATCGACTGATCCATGAAAGCATAGGCTCCGTCTGCCTCCCCGACCGCCCTTCAGCCCTTGCCTTTGCGCATTCTCCCGGCTGAATCGCGATGCCAAGGAGGCCCCGGACCTCAGCGATTGCCCGCCGCAGGCTATTCCCCGCGGCGGGCAATTTTCAAAATGGTTACTATGCCGCCTACGGCTTCATAGTAACTTGGCGAGGGAATTCTTCCCCCGCCAACGCCACCCCCTGACGCCTTTTCCTCTCGGCCCTTCGGGCCTCACGGGCGGAAAAGGCGCAAGGTACAAATCGCTGACGCGATTTGGTCCTCGCACCGCGCATGTCGCTGCTGCGGATTTTAGTCGAGGGTGTTCCCCCTCGACGCTCCCCTCTCATCTTTAGACGAAATCTTTCTCTGATGAGTGGATCACAAGAAACGCTTCAATATGAAACGTCTCGACCGGCAAAATTTCAACTTGCAACCGGCAGCTGCGCCTGATAGAATGGGAGGGAAACGAGGTGTTATCCATGACCCATATCGCCTTTGTCGTTCCCAGCACGGAGCTGGTGCCGGTCGTTCACAAGGCCTGGAAGCTGCATGAAAGCTCGTTCGGCGACGGCGGGCAGTTCCGCTACACGGTGGACAGCGAGGTTTCCCCCGACGTCATTTTATCCCGGCGGTACAACGCGGACGTGATCGTCAGCCGCGGCGGAACGGCGGCGGCGCTCAAGGAGCGCAACCAGCTGATCCCCGTGGTCGAGATCCCCATCACGCAGGCCGACGTCCGGGATTCGATCGAGCGGGCCTTCCAGGCGCACGGCGTAAGACCCGTCGGCGTCGTCGGCACGATGAATACGGTGCGCACGGTGCTTTTGTCCCGGCTCGGCGACACCGCCCCCGTCCGCGCCTACCCGACCAAGAGCGTCAGCGCCCGTGACCTGATCGACGGGATCGAGCGGGCCCGCAAGGACGGCTGCCAGATCATCCTGGCCGGCCACCATACACAGAACTATTGCTTGGAGCACGGAATCCCCTCCGGCCTGATCTATTCCTCCGTGGAGAGCGTTTTCCTGGCCATCACCGAGGCCAAGCGCTGCGCCCAGGTGGCCGAGCAGGAGCGCGGCACCTCCACCATCTTCCGCAGCGTCACCGAGCACGTGTTCGAGGGCATCATCACCGTAGACAAGGACAACCTGATCCGCGTGTTCAACCCGGCCGCCGCCGCCATGCTGGAGCGCCGGGCGGAGGACTGCGTGGGCCGCCACGTGGACGAGGCCCTGCCCGACGGGCGGCTCAACGCCATCCTGCGGGGCGGACAATCCTACAAGAACGAGATCGTGCGCATCAACGGCAGCAACGTGGTGCTCAACAGCGTGCCCATGCAGCATAAGGGCGAGCGGCTGGGGATGCTGGTCACCTTCCAGGCTGCCAACTCCATTTCCGACGCCGAGATCCGCATCCGCGAGCGCCAACGCGTCAGCGGCCACCAGGCCCGCTATCACTTTGACGATATCCTGGGCGAAAGCCCGGCCATCCGCGCCGCCATCCATCAATCCCAGCGCTTCGCGCACGTGGACAGCAACATCCTGCTGTACGGCGAAACCGGCACCGGCAAGGAGCTGTTCGCCCAATCCATCCACAATGAAAGCGAGCGGGCGGGCGGCCCCTTTGTGGCCGTCAACTGCGCCGCCATCCCGGAAAACCTGATGGAGAGCGAGCTGTTCGGCTATGAAAGCGGCGCCTTCACCGGCGCGAACAAGACCGGCACGGCCGGCCTGTTCGAGGCGGCGCACGAGGGCACCATTTTCCTGGACGAGATCAGCGAGATCCCCCTCACCCTGCAAAGCCGCCTGCTGCGCGTCATCCAGGAGCGCGAGGTGCGCCGCATCGGCGCGAACCGCGTGATCCCCATCAACGTGCGCATCATCTGCGCCACCAACCGCGACCTGGCCGAAATGATCGCCCAGAACAAATTCCGGGAGGATCTGTATTACCGGCTGAAGGTGCTGTCGGTCAATCTGCCGCCCCTGCGGGAGCGCGGCGCGGATATCGGGCTGATCATGCGGCATTACCTGACCTATTACGCCCAGAAGTTCGGCAAGTCCGCCATCGAGCTGACGCCCGAGGCCCGTGCCGCCGCCGAAAGCTACTCCTGGCCCGGCAATATCCGCGAGATGCGCAACGTCAGCGAGCAGCTGGCCGTCCTGTCGGAGGCCGACCGGGTGACGGCCCAGGACGTGCTGACCGTGCTGCCCGCCCAGCGCCCCCGCCGGCCCGCGGCCGAGGCCCAGGAGGATATGAACGCCAGCCTGCGCGAGCTGACCCGCCGACGGGTGACCGAGGTGCTGGCCTGCGCGCAGAGCCGGCAGGAGGCGGCGGACATGCTGGGCATCAGCAAAACCACCCTCTGGCGCAAGCTCAAGGAATACGACCTGCTTTATTTGAAATAGGAGGAATTTCTGATGGAACGCAGACTGACCGTCGCCGTCGAGCAGCTGAACGACGCCCAGCGGGAAAGGATTCGCGCGGCAGCCGCCGGGCTGGGCCTGACCGCCGAGTTTTATCCCGGCGCCCAGGCGGCCCTCCCGCACGTAAAGGACAGCGAGGTGATCCTGGGCTCCTCTCCCGCGCTGGCGGCCAACGCGCCCAGGCTCCGGTGGTTCTGCGCCACCTCGGCGGGCGTCGAGCCTTACCTAAAGCCGGGGGCCTTCCTGGCCCCGGACGCCCTGCTCACCAATTCCTCCGGCGCATACGGCGTGACCATCGCCGAGCATACGATCATGGTTACCCTGGAGCTCATGCGCCGCCAGCAGGAATATACCGCCATCGTCGACCGGCGGCAGTGGAAAAGGGACCTTGCGATCCGCTCCATCCGGAACAGCCGGGTGGCTCTGCTGGGCACCGGGGACATCGGCGGCGAGGTCGCCAAGCGCCTCCGTCCCTTTGAGCCCGCCCGCATCATCGGCGTCAACCGCAGCGGCCGCAACCCAGGCGGCCTGTATGACGATGTGATCCCCGTCGACCGGCTAGACAGCCTGCTGCCCGAAACCGATCTGCTGATCATCTCCCTGCCCGGCACGCAGGAAACGACCGGGCTGATCGACGACCGCCGCCTGCGCCTGCTCCCAAGCGACGCCTTCCTGGTCAATGTGGGCCGGGGCACCGTGATCGACCAGAGCGCCCTGGAGGCCGCCCTGCGCGAGAGATATCTGGGCGGCGCCGCCCTGGACGTGTTTGAGCAGGAGCCGCTCGACCCGGCCAGCACGCTCTGGACCTGTCCCCGCCTGCTGATCACCCCGCACTGCGCCGGGAACATGACCCTCGCCTACACCGTGGACCGGATCGTCGACCTCTTCCTGGAGGACCTCCGGGCCTACGCAAAAGGAAACCCCCTCGCCCGCTCGATCGACCGGACGAAGGGGTATTAATGGCAAAACACTAAATCAATGCAGCGCGTCCCGAAGGGCCTCGATAAACACGTTCGTCCCTTCGCCGTTTTGCTCCTTATAGGCCATGCCCCAGTCAAACATGGAAGCGATCACCGGCTTCAAGGATAGGCCAAGCTCCGTCAGGGAATATTCGACCCTCGGCGGGACCTCCGGGTAAACGGTCCGGGTGATCAGCCCCTGATCCTCCATGGTGCGCAGGTTGGCGGTCAGCACCTTCTGAGAGATCCCGTCCAGCGACTTTTTCAGTTCGCCGAAGCGCTTCGTGCCCATGAACAGATCCCGCAGGATGAGCACGACCCAGCGGTTGGAAATCAGGTACAGCGTAGTCTCGACCGGACAGGGATAGATTTTGACAGCCATTTTGAAACCTCCATTCCATCAGAAACTTTGTCTCTGATGGAATATTAGTATCAAATTGGAACGATTGCAAGCTTTTCCGCAAAATTTTGAAACGGAAAACCCAGATTCCGCCGCAATTGATACCTCCAGGTAACTATACCACTTGAAAGTGCGTACTTTTCAGGGGTTTCGAGCTGTGCTACAGTATCCTCGCAGACAGGAAAGAAAGGTCTGCGAGGATACATTTTTTAGGAGGAGCTTCGTTATGAAAAAGGTGATCGAATTTTTGAAGGCCAACCCCGTTCAGGATCTGGCCACCGTAGGCCGGGATGGAAAGGCCAAGGCCCGCCCCTTCATGTTCGCCGGAGAGCTGGACGGCAAGCTCTGGTTCTGCACCAATAACCAGAAGGACGTCTATCAGGACATGCAGGCAAACCCCTGGGTAGAGCTGACCGTTTCCAGCCCGGAATATGCCCGGATCCGCCTGAATGGCAAGGCTGTGTTTGAAAACAACATGGCGGCCAAGGAAATGTGCATCGCCAACCCCATCGTCAAGGGTCAGTATGGCGAGGCCACGAACCCCATCTTCGAGGTATTCTATCTGGACGAGCCGCACGGTGTCATCGCCGATTTCTCCGGCAACCCGCCGTACCAGTTCTGAACCGTCATCTCAAAAATCATATCTTCAGGGCAGGGTGAAATTCCCGACCGGCAGTAAAGTCTGCGAGCTTCGGCTGACACGGTGCGATTCCGTGACCGACGGTATAGTCCGGATGGAAGAAGAGCATTGCAACCTCAGCGCCCTGCTGGCGAATGCCCGCAGGGCTTTCTCGCAGGAAGGAGAACAACATGACCGTCCCTGTCGCAAAACAAAAAAGCAAAATCAGCACTCGCACGATGACCATGACGGCGCTGCTGGCCGCCATTGCCTATCTGCTGGCCTTTATCGACTTTCAGGTGCCGCTGTCCCCCTCCTTTGCGAAAATGGATTTCTCCGATTTCCCTGCGATGATCGCCGCCTTTGCCTTTGGCCCCGTAAGCGGCGTATTGGTGGAGCTGGTGAAGAATATGCTCCAGCTGCTCTCCACCTCCACCGGCGGCGTCGGCGAGCTTGCGAACTTCCTTATCGGCGCCTCCTTTGCCGTTACGGCAGGATTTATTTACCAAATGAAGAAATCTAAAAAGCAGGCCTGGATCGCCTGCCTTGCCGCCAGCTTTGTCATGGGATGGATGGCCGCAGTGATGAACTATTTCGTGCTGCTGCCCATGTTTGAAATGTTCATGCCGCTGGAGCAGGTGATCGCCGCGTTCGGCAGCATCCTGCCCTTCATTCACACGAAGCTGGACGTGGTGCTTTACAACGCCTTTCCCTTCAATCTGCTGAAGGGGTTGCTGATCAGCATTGTCACCATGCTGGTATACAAAAAGCTTCGCCCTGTGCTGAAGGGCCTGCATTGAGGAGGACGCTGTCATGAATGCGGATCGCTATCTCCAATACATCGTTCATGAAATCCATTCCACCATCGTTGCCACGGTGGACGCGGAAGGCTGGCCGGTGACCTGCGCCATCGATATGATGGACTGCGACGAGGACAGCCTGTACTTCCGGACTGCCAGGGGCAAAAGCTTTTATGACCGGCTGACCGCTTCGGGCCGGATCGCCTTGACCGCCATGAAGGGGGAGGACACCATGCGCTCCGTCGCAGTCTCCATTCGCGGCGAAGCAAGGGAAATCGGCCCGGACAAACTGCCCGACCTATTTGAAAAGAACCCTTACATGAAAACGATCTATCCCACGGAGGTCTCCCGGCAGGCGCTGACGGTGTTCCAGATTTTCAAAGGCACCGGCGAATGGTTCGACCTGTCCAAAAAGCCCATCGAGCGCGCCAGCTTTTCCTTCGGCGGCGCGCGGCAGCATCAGGAGGGCTTCCGTGTGCGCACGGATAGCTGTATCGGCTGCGGCCGGTGCATCCCCGTATGCCCGCAACGCTGCATCAAAAAGATCAACGGGAAAGCCTGCATCGAAGCCGAAAACTGCCTGCATTGCGGCCGGTGCCGGGAAATCTGCCCGGCAGGAGCCATTGAGAAGCTGTAATCGACTGCGTCATCCGGGCGATCGGATGACGTTTTTTGTGTCCTGCGTTCTTTTTACTCCAGCTTTCCTTGCCAGTACGTCCGGCAAAGCGCCAGGTATTCCTGCTCCAGCGTGCCCAGGTAGCCGTCTTTTCTGCTGCACAGCGTGATGAGCCAGGCGGGCCGCTCGGGCAGATGAAAATAACGGACGTTTTCCGAGGGAACGGCGTAGACCTCGGGCAGCAGCGCGCACGCCAGCCCCGCCTCCACGATGCGCAGCTTGCTGACGTTGCTGGACGTATAAAACAGCACCTTCGGCGCATAGCCCGCCGCCTCAAACAAGGGCTCCGTAATATCAAACAGGGTGGAGCGCCGGTAAATGCGCACGAACGGCGTCCCGGCAAACTCGCTGAGCGGGATCTCCGGGGCGTCCTCTTTTTTTCTTCCTCCCTGGGAAAAGCTCGGGTGCCCTGCGGGCACGGCCAGCAAAATCTCCTCCGCAGCCATCCGGTGATACGTGTTCTCATCCTGCTGCTGCGGCGTCAGGGTGGCCAGCCCAAGGTCCAGCTCCCCCGCCGTGATCATACGCTGCATGGCGCGGACGCTGCATTCGACGGGCTCGACCTCTGCCTCCGGATGGGCGCGGTGGAAGAAGGGATACACCGCGGTGAACATATCCACGCCGCGCTCCGGGATGAGGCCGACCGCCAGCCTCCGGCGGCTCTGCTCGGCGCAGTCGGCGATCCGATGATAGGCATCCTCCTTCTGCATCACCATCCGCCGCGCCGCCTCCAGGTAGATTTTCCCGGCCTCCGTCGGCTGCCAGTTGGAGCGCGCGCGGCGAAACAGCGGCGTGCCCAGCTCCTCCTCCAGCTTTTGCAGCTGCTGGTTCAGGGCCGATTGGGTAATAAAGCGCCTTTCAGCCGCCCGGGTGATGCTCTTTTCTTCTTCGATCGCCAGGATGTTTTCGATCAGGTGCAGGTCCATGCGGCGCGTCTCCTTATGTTAGAATTACTTACACATATATTATTTATACGAAGTTGACAACTGCTTCGACCTCCCGTATGATAATGCAGAACCGGAAAATTTGCAACCGTTTTTTACCGGAGAGGAGAATACGCCATGCAATCCTACGACATCATCATCATCGGCGGCGGCGTGGTTGGCAGCGCGATCGCGCGGGAGCTGACGCGCTACCGCCTGTCGGTCGCTGTGCTCGAAAAGGAGTCCGACGTCTGCACCCAGACCAGCGGCCGCAACACCGGGATGCTGCACGCGGGCTTCCTGTATAAGCCGGGCAGCCTCAAGGCGCAGTGCGCGGTGGAGGGCAACGCGGAATTTGACCAGGTCGCCCGCGAGCTGGACGTGCCCTTCAAGCGCACCGGCAAGCTCATCGTCGGCTTTACGGACGAGGAAAAGGAGCGCCTCCGGTACTTCATCGAGTGGGGCCGCGTCAACGGCGTGCCGGGCATGGAGCTGATCGATCGCAAGCGCATGGACGAGATCGACCCCTCCGCCGGTGGCAGCTTTGCCATTTTCTGTCCCTCCAGCGGCATCCTGGACCCCTTCATCTACGCCATCGCCCTGGCCGAAAACGCCGTGCAGAACGGCGCGGTTTACCACCTGTACACCGAGGTCGCCGGGGCGGAAGCGCTGCCCGACGGCCGCCATCTGCTGCACACCGCCGGCAGGGGGGATTTCGCCTGCCGCTGGGTGATCAACAGCGCCGGCCTGAACAGCGCGAAGGTGAGCGCCATGCTGGGCATCCCCGGTTATGTGATCCAGCCGGTCAAAGGCGAATATTTCGTGCTGGATAAAAAGGCGGGCCAGTTCGCCAAGATCCCGGTCTATCCCGCTCCCACGCCCCGTTTCACCTTCGACACCCACGCCACCCCCACCGTGGACGGCAACGTGCTGGTCGGTCCCAACAGCTTTAACGTGGAGGACGGCGAGGATTACAGCGTTTCCCAATCCGGCATGGACGGCCTGCAGGAAAGCGGGGCCCGCATGTTCAAGCACATGAAGCGCGAATACTACATCCGCACCTTCTCAGGCGCCCGCCCCAAGCGCATCGACCCTCAAACGGGCGAGGTGCAGGACTTCCTGCTGGAAACGCGGGAGGACGTACCTGGCGTCATCAACCTGGTGGGCATCGAAAGCCCCGGCCTGACCTCGGCCCTGCCGCTGGCCCGCCGCGTGGTGCGCCTGCTGGCCGAAAAGGAGACGCTGGTGCCCAACCCCCACTTCGATCCCATCCGCCGCGGCATCCGGCGCTTCCATGAGCAGGACGCCGAGGAGCAGGCCCGCATGATTCGGGAGGACCCGGACTACGGCGAGATCGTCTGCCGCTGCGAAACGGTGACCTGCGCCGAGATCCGCCGGGCCATCCACAATCCGCTGGGCGTCTTCACCGTGAACGGGATCAAGGTGCGCACGCGGGCCAGCATGGGCCGCTGCCAGGGGGGCTATTGCGAAACGCGCATTACCGCCCTGATCCGGGAGGAATTGGGCAAGGCGGTCACCGAGGTCGAGCTTGGGCCCAAGGGCTCTCAAATGTTTACCGGCGCGGTGAAGGGAGGAAATCAGGCATGACGGAAAAACAGGCGGTCATCATCGGCGGCGGTCCCGCCGGGCTCGCCGCGGCCCTTCGGCTGCGCGAAAAGGGCGTCAAGGACATCCTGATCCTGGAGCGCGAAAAATACCTGGGCGGCATCCTGCGCCAGTGCATCCACGACGGCTTTGGGCTGACGCGGTTCGGCGAATCCCTGTCCGGCCCGGAATACGCGCAGCGTTTCATCGACAGGATTCAGGCCGAGGGCGTCGAATATATCACTGAGTGCACCGTGCTCGACGTATCCCCGGACAAGGTCGTCACCGCCGCCAGTAAGACCCGCGGCCTCCTTCAGGTCCGGGCGCAGGCGGTGCTCCTGACGATGGGCTGCCGGGAGCGCACTCGCGGGGCCCTCGCCACTCCCGGCACCCGCCCGGCCGGCGTTTATACCGCCGGAGTGGCGCAAAGCTACATCAACCTGCAGAACATCATGGTCGGCAAGGAGGTCGTAATCCTCGGCTCCGGCGACATCGGCATGATCATGGCCCGCCGTCTGACGCTCGAGGGAGCGCATGTTCAGGCCGTTTACGAGGTGCAGCCCTATCCGAGCGGCCTGCCCCGCAACATCGAGCAATGTCTGAACGACTACGGCATCCCGCTGTACCTGAGCCACACCGTGGTGGAGATCAAGGGCCGCGAGCGCCTCACCTCCGTGGTCGTCGCCCAGTGCGACGAGCGCTTCCGTCCCATCCCGGGCACCGAACAGGAGGTCCCCTGCGACACCCTCATCCTCTCGGTCGGGCTGATCCCCGAAAACGAACTGTCCCTGGCCGCCGGCGTCGAGCTGGACCCGCGCACCCGCGGCGCCTATGTGGACGAGCACTGCCAGACCGGCGTGCCGGGCGTATTCGCTGCCGGCAACGTGCTGCACGTGCATGACCTGGTGGACTTCGTCTCCCTGGAGGCCGAGGCCCTGGCCGACAGCGCGGCCGAGTACATCCTGAGCGGGAGCCTGCCCGCCTGCCCCCTCGAGGTCGTCGCCGGGCAGGACGTAGGCCATGTGATCCCCCAGCGGTGCAGCGGCACCCGCGATTTCACGCTCTATCTGCGCGTGCGCAGGCCCCTGAATCAGGTAAGCGTCGTCGTCCGCCAGGCCGGGCGGGAGGTGCTCCGCAAGAAAATGCGCAAGGCCCTGCCTGCCGAAATGATCCTGCTGGCCGTCAAGGCGGCCAAGCTGACCCAGGACGCCAATCTGGAGGTGACGGTAGAATGAAGCGTACCTTTACCTGCATCGTATGCCCCAACGGCTGCGAGATCGAGGCCGAATACGAGGGCGAAAACGTCCTCTCCGTGACCGGCAATCTGTGCCCCAAGGGCCGTACTTATGTGACCCAGGAGCTGGTGGATCCCCAGCGCACCATCGCCTCCAGCGTGCGCGTGCTGAACGGCGAGCTGCCCCTGTGCAGCGTTCGCCTGACCCGCGCCATCCCCAAGGACCGCATTTTTGACGTCATGCGGGAGATCAACCGCCAGACGCTCGAGGCCCCGACGCATATCGGCGACGTGGTGATCCAGGATGTGCTGGGTCTGGGCAGCGACGTGATCGCAACCAAGGAAATCGCAAAGGTCTCGTAAAGTCATTACAGGAGTCATCACAGGAGGAAAAAATGGAGTACCGCAAATTTGGAGACACCTATTTCGTTCGCATGGACCGGGGCGAGGAGGTGCTCGCCCAGCTGACGGCGCTCTGCCGGAAGGAAAACATCCGCCTGGCCACGGTCGAGGCCCTCGGCGCGGTGGACCACGCCGTCGTCAGCGTGTACGACGTGCCCACCCGCGCCTTCTTCAAAAAGGAATTCGACGGCCCGATGGAGATCAGCAACCTCTGCGGCACCGTCACCCGCAAGGACGGCGAGGTATACATCCACCTGCACGTGACCGTCTGCGACCGGGAGCTGAACGCCCACGGCGGCCACATGAACGAGCTGCGCGTGGCCGCCACCTGTGAAATGACGGTGCGCACCCTGCCCGGCGAGGTAGGCCGCCGACTCAATGAGGAGGTCGGCCTGAATACCTTCCTGTTTGACGGGGAATAATACTTCTATCGGGTTAAAAGCCAAAATAAAATCTTGCGCAGAACCTGTTTTCAGCCATGCGCCGATTGCGCCACCGTATTGTTCGGTGGCGCATTATATATAAATCTCGAATCTATTGTTTTTGAATACACTTTTGTTAAATTCATGCATAGTCAGCCGGGAAAAATTTAGTTATAATTTGGCTGAATACAACATGATTGAAAGGGGCTACGAAATGATGTCATTAATGGAGATGCACAAACAAACCTTTGGCAATGTCAGCAAACCCATTATTGGCTGCCTGCATATGTCCGCGCTGCCGGGGACGCCGTATTATGATGCAGGGCTGTCCATGAAGGATCATATCCAGCGCCTGAAAAATGACGCTAAAATCTTGATGTCGCTTGGATATGACGCCGTAGTATTTGCCAATGAAGGGGATCGTCCCTATCAGCCTCATGTGTCACCGGAAATCATTGCCACTTATGTGCGTATTGCCTGCGAGGTGATCCCGGAATTACACACGCCGTACGGCTGCGGCGTGCTGATTGATCCGATCGCTACGCTGGCGGTAGCCAACGCCATTGCCGCTTCTTTTGTCCGGACTTATGTCAGCAACAGTTACGAAGGAACCTTTGGTCATCAGCAGTTTATTCCGGCTGATATTTTCCGATATCAAAAACAGATCGGCGCTGAGCGCGTAAAGGTTTATACTTATTTTGAGGCCCATGCCGGCGTATGCCTGGATACTCGTTCCACGGAGGACCAGATCGCCAGCGGCTTTGCTACCATGCCCATCAGCGGTATGCTGGTGGGAGGTCCGCGGGCCGGCCTCGCTCCTGATCAGGCCAAATTCATGGCCATTCGCAAGGCTTTCCCGGATAAACCGCTCATCCTGGGGAGCGGCGCCAATATAGACAACATTTCCGCTTTGCTGCCCAATTGCGACGGCGTGATCGTAGGTACCACCATCAAGCGTGACGCCTATTTATATAATGAAATTGATCCTAAGAGAGCGGAAGCCTTCATTCGCGCCGCTAAAAATACATGATCCTTAAGTACGGGAAAGTACTTAAAAAATAAAGGAGGTTCACCCATTATGAAGAAACTGTTTGCATTGCTTCTGATCCTGACCCTGACGCTTACCGCTGCCTCCGCCTTTGCGGCCGATGAGTCGCTGGAACAAACCGGAAAGCTGACGCTGTATACGTCCGCCAGCCAGGCGTGGATCGACAATTTCATTCCCGCCTTTGAAGAAGCTACCGGCATTACCGTAGATGTACAGACCGGAAAAACCGGCGAGCTCATGTCCCGTATCGCCAATGAGGCTGAAAATCCCTATGCGGATATTATCATTGGCGCGGGCGAAGCGCTGATCAATGCTTCCGCCGAATACTTTCAGCCATATGTTTCCCCCTATGATGCCGAGCTGCCTGAGGCCTTCCACAACAAAAGCGGGCTGTTCTCCAAAACCAATACCACCTTCTCCGTGCTGTTGGTGAATACAGATCTCATCGGTGATATCCGGGTCGAAGGATATGCCGATCTGTTGAATCCCGCTCTTAAGGGCCGTATTGCCGCCGGCGATCCTGGTTCCAGCACCGCTTCCTTCAATCATCTGGTCAACATGCTGTGGGCAATGAGCGAAAACCATGATCCCATCACCGATCCGTCCGCCGCCTGGGAATATATCGATAAATTTACTGACCAGCTTAACGGCATTGAGATCAACAGCTCCAGCGCTGTACATCAGGGCGTAGCCAGCGGTGAATATCTGGTGGGCGTTTCTTATGAGAATCCCGGTCTGGAATACATGGAAGCCGGCGCGCCCATTCGCGTGGTATATATGGAAGAAGGTGTTGTTCCTCAGAACTCTGGCGCTGCGATTGTAAAGGACTGCAAGAACCTGTACAGCGCTCAAAAGCTGGTGGATTTTATGCAGTCTGAAGAAGGTCAGACCATCACCTCTCTGAAGACCTACGGCCGCGCCTTGCTGCCCTCGGTTGAAACCCCCGCTTTCAAATGCGATATGAGCACCCTGCCCCTGTTGGAGATCGATGTGAACTGGGCGCAGAATAACACCGACGCGTTGATCGAACAGTATCAGGATATTTTCACCAAGTAATCCAGTATCTGAAATGGCTGGGATATCTTCAGGGATATCCCAGTTTTTATAAAGGAGCAGCATGAGCACAGAAATCATTTTGAAGGATCTGATCAAAAAATTCGGAGATCATACGGTAATCCAGGACCTGTCTGCGACCATTCAGCGGGGCGAATTTTTTACCCTGTTAGGCTCCTCCGGCTGCGGTAAAACCACGCTGTTACGTATGATTGCCGGTTTTAATTCCGTCGAGAGCGGTACGATCAGCTTTAATGGGCGGATCATCAATGACATGCAGCCCAATGAGCGAAACATCGGCATGGTATTTCAGAATTACGCCATCTTTCCCCATATGAACGCTTTTGACAACGTCGCCTACGGTTTGAAGCAGCGCAAGATTGCCAAAAATGAGATCAAGCAGCGGGTCATGGAAGCGCTGGAAGTGGTAAAGATAGCTGATTTGGCTGAGCGGATGCCTACGAACATGTCCGGTGGGCAACAGCAGCGTGTGGCACTGGCCAGGGCGTTGGTCATTAAACCGGACGTGCTTTTGATGGATGAGCCACTATCCAATCTGGATGCAAAGCTTCGAATTGAGATGCGCTCTGCCATCCGCGGGTTGCAGCAAGAATTTGGTATCACGACCGTATATGTAACGCACGACCAGGAAGAAACATTGGCGGTTTCAGATCGAATCGCGGTTATGAAAAACGGTGAAATCCAACAAATCGGTACTCCAGAGGAGGTGTTCCGCACTCCTTCTAACCTGTTTGTGGCGAATTTTATTGGGAAAGCCAACGCGTTCCAGGGCGAGATCGAAGAAATAAGCGGCAATGGCATGAGAATCCGTATTGCTGACGGGACTTCCGTCTTTGCTTCAGTACAGAATGATCACGCCTCGACCGGCCAGCAGGTGACGGTCACAGCGCGCCCCAATGCAATAATGTTTGCCAAAGACAGCGGCATTGACGCAGTCATTCGCTCCGCTCATTTTTTGGGAATGACTTATCAATATACTGTTGAAACAATGCAGGGCATCACTGCCGAGGTACAATCGGACGCGGCGTATGGAACGTTGTGCTCAGTAGGCAGCAAGGTAAAGCTTGAGCTGAATGAAAATAGGATCAATGTATTTGACACAGAGGAACGCGCGTTTGCAAAGGTGGGAAGCGGCAATGCGTAAGAAGGCAAAAAAACTGAATTTCTGGAATGTGATGCTGCTGATTGCCTGCTTTTTTTTCTTGATTTTCTTTATTTATCCTGTGGCCAATATCCTAAAGGAAAGTATGCTGGACAAAAGCGGAAGCTTCTCTCTGGCCGCATTCAAAAAATTTTGGTCGAGAAAGTATTACACTTCCGCAATATGGAACAGCCTTGCCGTCAGTTCTGTTTCCACCATCTTTTCCTGTATTCTGGGTTTTTTGTTTGCCTATTTTGTTACCACCGTCAAAATCCGCGGCATGAATCTTGTCAATACTCTGCTGATGGTTTCTTTTGTATCGCCTCCGTTTATCGGCGCTTATTCGTGGATCGTATTGGCCGGTCGAAACGGGGTGCTGACCTCCCTGCTGAACAACCTTTTTCACACAAGGCTCAACGGCATTTACGGTTTTTGGGGTATTGTGCTGGTATTCTCTGTCAAAATGGTACCGCTGGTGTATTTGTATGTTAAAGGCGCTTTAAAAAATATGGATAATTCCTTGCTGGAAGCCGCTGAAAACATGGGGGGCCGCCGTTGGGGTATCGTATTAAAAATCATGATGCCGCTGGTTATGCCCACGCTGTTGGCCAGTATGCTGTTGGTATTTATGCGATGCTTTGCGGATTTCGGCACGCCCATGCTGATTGGCGAGGGCTATCGCACATTACCGGTATTGGTATACAACACCTTTGTCAGCGACGTTGGAAAGGATGTTTCTTTTGCCGCCGCTATCAGCGTGATCATGATTGTTTTTACTGCCGCCATTTTTCTGATTCAGCGTTATGTTACCTCCAAGATGACGGTGGAAATGTCCGCGCTGCACCCCGTCTCGCCCCGAAAGGAAAGCGGAGCGAAAAACGTTCTTGTTCACGCTTATGTTTATTTTCTCACCTTTATGGCAATTCTCCCGCTCTTAGTAATTTTCTATAATTCATTCCAGAAAACCAACGGCATAATGTTTGTGGATGGATTCTCCCTGGACAGTTATCGTAAGGCGTTTGATCGGATGGGTACCGCCATTGTAAATACTTTTACTTACAGCACCATAGCGATCATTATTATCTTGATCTTGGGCGTCACCATTGGTTATTTGACGATTCGCAGAAAAAATGCTCTGACCGGTATGCTGGATACGGTGGTGATGTTCCCCTACATCGTTCCCGGCTCTGTCATGGGCATAGCGCTGCTGGTAGCCTTTAATAAACGTCCGCTGCTGCTTACCGGTACCGCAGTGATCATGCTGCTGGCCTATATTCTGCGCAGACTCCCCTATACCGTACGTTCCAGCGCGGGCTTTCTAAAGCAAATCAATCCATCCATTGACGAGGCCTCGTTGAGCCTGGGCGCCACCAGTTTTACCACTTTGCGTTCCATCACCCTGCCCATGATGGCGCCCGGTGTAATTTCCGGCGCACTCATGAGCTGGATCACGGTAGTGACTGAATTAAGCTCAACGATTTTTCTGAATGTAACCGCTACTCAAACATTGACGATTGCCATCTATACAGAAGTGGTACGCACAAACTTTGGCACAGCGTCTGCTTTGTCCATGATCTTGTGCGCATCAACAACGGTCGTACTGATGATTTTCTTTAAGCTAACCGGCAAGAAGGAAATTGATGTGGGATAGCGAAATGAAACAGGAGGCGATTCACAGACATATCGCCTCCTGTTTTCACAGGAGAGAACTGTATGAATACCGATGAACAGGGCACGGTCTTTATCAAAAATGTCAAAAGGCAGTTTTTGAAATCCACCCTGACGCCAGTTTTGATTTTTTCTCTCGCTTTTATTTTGTTGTTTCCCGTGGGGTCCTATTTATATTCTCAGCAGACCGCCGCTCAACGGGCCGATTATCTGTCAGCTGCGCTGAGTAAAGAAATGCGGCTCTGTATTTCGGCCATGGCACAGCCTGAAACGGCGGAACAATTGGCGTCTTATGCTGACGGCCGTATTGAAAAGCTGGAATTGTATCACTACCTGGCCGAATTGTTTTCTTCCTGCCGGTTGATCAGCCATTTTTCTCTCTATCAGGAAGAAAACATGCTCATGAGTAATCAAAATTACACACTGTCCGGCGGCGGCAACCCTCGAATCCTGGACAGCTATTCGCGTTATCGGATGGATCACACAAGTGGAATGTATTATTATCCACATTTTGAAAATCAGGTTTCGGGGGATAGGGTGATCTATACGATCGGGCAGCGCTTTTCTTTTTCCAGTCTGCCGACGCTGTATCTGCTGATCGAAATGCGGGAAAGCAATTTTCGCGCGTTGTGCTCGGCCGGCAGCAATATCATCCTCACCAATGCCTATCATAGAGTCATGTTTCAAAAAACGGATCAGGAATATTCTTTCCCAGACGGTCGCTGTACCGCTGATTTCCTGCGGTCCAATGTCCAAAATGTATTCTCAGAAGCAGAGGCCGCGGATGGCTCCATTCATGTATTTGCAGTTCATTCAATGGCCGCAACGCAGTACACCTTGCTTGTTTTTCTGGCGCTGCTGGCAGTATCAGCGATGATTTCCGCCGTGTTGTTCCGGTTGATGTCCCGTCGATTATATCGAAGCGTCTATCAATCGCTGGCGAGCTTGTTTGTCGCTGTGGACGAATTTGATAAAAGCCACTATAATTACCAAATCTCTGTCAGTACGAAAGATGAAATGTATCCCCTGATTGAGCAGTATAATCGCATCCTGGATACCATTCGCCGCCTGATAGAGCGAAATAACGCTTATGCAGATGAAACCCGTATCGCCCAGATCAAAGCTGTTCAATCCCAATTTGAGCCCCATTTTTTGTACAATACGCTGGAAGCGATTCGTTATACGATCGCAGAAGATTCGAAAACCGCCCAGAAAATGATCGTAAAACTTAGCCGACTGATGCGTTACAGTATATCGCAAAAGGCCAGCAGCATGACAATATTGCGGGAGGATATGCAGTATACGAAGGCTTATCTGGATCTGCAAACGCTGCGCCTGGGCAACGAACTGAGCTATGAAATCGTCATGGATGATGAAGCGGGCGCATGCCGCGTGCCACCGCTGTTCATTCAGCCGCTGATTGAAAACAGTATTAAATACGGAATATGTTTTGATAGGCCTCTGGAAATTCGAATCAATGCGCATATTGAAAAAAATCGTCTGGTGTGCGTTGTTACGGATAATGGGAACGGCGTCTCCGTGGAACAATTGGAAAAAATCCGGCAATCGCTGAATCAAGAAAATTCAGCTGGACATTTAGGGATTTATAATGCCAATAAGCGTTTAAAACTGCTTTACAAAGATCATTATCGATTGATCATTGACAGTATTGCACAACAATATTTTACTGTTCGGATCGAGTTGGAGAGACAATGATGAGCCTGCGCATCGTAATCGTGGAAGATGAATTTCAAATTCGCCACGGCATGATTCACTCCCTGCCTTGGGTGGAGCATGACTGCCGGGTGGTCGGTGAGGCGGCGGATGGTTTGACAGGCTGCAACGTGATTGCAAGTTTGCGGCCTGACATCGTGATCAGTGATATTAAAATGCCACGGATGGATGGGCTGGAAATGATCGAAAAGACCAGAAATCTGTATGATTATGCTGCCATATTGCTGACAGGCTATAATGAATTTGAGTTTGCAAAAAGGGCCTGCCATATTGGCGTAAGCGAATACCTGCTCAAACCCATTGATGAGGATGATTTATTTCAGGCAATTGAAAGCATTCGCAAAAAGCGCATGCAGATTGTGTCCGCTATGCTCGCTTCCAGATATAAAGAGAATGATTCAGCGTTAATCCGTTTACCAAATCATTCTATTTCCACTACAATCACGCAGGCTATTTCTTATATAGAACAGCATTACCACGAGCGTTTCTCTCAAAGTATGCTGGCGGACGAGTTAAAGATATCTGTTTCTACGCTTTCATCCGCTTTTAAAGAAGAAACCGGCTATACGCTCCATGAATATTTGACACGTTATCGCCTGATCCAGGCTGTCCGGCTTTTGCACAGCGATGAATTGCGCGTCTATGAAATTGGTCAATCGGTTGGTTTTCCGAATTACCGTTATTTTTGCAGTGTGTTTCGAAAATATTTTCAATGTGCGCCAACGGATTATCTGAAGAAAAAATAAGTAGTTGTTGGTCAGAGTGAATATAAGACACCCGTGGTTGGCACACCATGCGTTTTTGTTCACTTGGCCTGAGCTTCCTTTGAAAACCCTTTCTTCTTTGTCTTTGCATATATTATTCTGTATTGTGCATAATCGCCACATGCACCTTCGGCTCCTTTCTTATCTCGCTCTTGCCCAATTCCCGCAGCTGTATTATACTATTGCACAGGCAATGAAAACGGAAACGAGGAGGCTCGGGCATGATCCGCATCGCGATCGTGGAGGATGAGGAACGGGAGCGCAGACGGCTGATGGAGGCGCTGAAGCGGTATTCGGACCAGATGACCATCCGCGCGTTCCCCTCGGCGGTGGATTTCCTGACCGGGTATACGCCGGATTACGACCTGATCTTCATGGATATCGACATGCCTTACCTGGACGGGCTTTCCGCCGCCAAAAAGCTTCGGGAGCTTGACCGGGAGGTGTGCCTGATCTTTGTGACTAACATGGCGCGTTACGCCATCCGCGGGTATGAGGTGGCGGCCTTCGATTTTATCGTAAAGCCGGTGGCCGACGCCAGCCTGGCGCTGAAGCTGGACCGCGTGATGAGCCATCTCGCCGCCCGACAGCAGCGCGCGGTGATGGTGCGCTCCGGCGAAAGCCGCCTCAAGATCAACGTAAACGATATCCTGTATGTGGAAATCGAGCGCCATGCGATCACATACCACACCTCCTCGGGCGATATTCCCTCCTACGGCACCCTCAAGAGCGTGGAGGAGCTGCTGGACGATCCCCTGTTCGTGCGCTGCAACAACTGTTACCTGGTCAACCTGCAGCATGTGACGGCGATCGAGGACGGCTTTGTCAACGCGGGCGGACACCGCTTGCTGATCAGCGCGCCCCGCAAGGCCGCCTTTGAAAAAGCGCTGGTCAATTACCTGTGCGGCGAACGGATGTGAAAAAATGGTCAGTTATTTTACCCTGTATAAGCCGCTGTTTACGCTGGAGCTGCTGATCGCGACGCAGCTGTACACCTGCCGGCTGAAGCGGCGGCCCCGGTTCATCCTCCGCTACGCGCTGGGCGCGCTGCTGTGCCTGGGCGTTTCCGCCCTGCCCTGGCAGCCGGGCACCCCGCTGGAAATGGCGGCCGCCTTCCTGCTGCTTTCGGTTTTGATCTTCGCCGTGCAGCTGCTTTGCTACGACGTGCCGGCCAACAGCCTCCTGTTTTGTATGCTGGCGGGGTACAACACCCAGCACTTCGCCTACTGCGCGGGCAATGTTGCGCAACTGACGCTGAACCCACTGGGCAGCATATACGGCCTATATACCGGTCAGCTGCTGGAGGCGGGCGATATCCCGCTGACGCAGTACATCACCTACGCCCTGGTCTTTTTTGTGACCTATCTTTGCTACTACATCTTCTTTCATCTCTTCGGCTCCCGCATCCGCAGCGGGCAGACGCCCATGCTGCGCAGCCGCTCGCTGCTGTGGGTGAGCCTGCTCTCCGTCGCGGTATCGGTGCTCGTGAACGCGTTCGTGGTATTCATCCCGGCGGACGGAACGCTGACGATGGTCATCAATATTTACAACGCGGTGTGCTGCCTGTTCATCCTCTTCATGCTGTTCAGCCTGATGGACCGGCGGCAGATGGCGGACGAGCTGGAAAAGATCCACAGCCTCCTTGAGCAGTCGCAGCAGCAGTACGCCCAGAGCCGCCGGAACATCGAGCTGATCAACATCAAATGCCACGACTTAAAGCACCAGATCCGCACCATCGGCGAGGCCAACCGCATCAACGAGTCTGCCCTGCGGGAAATGTCCGAGGCGATCAATATTTACGACAGCGCGGTCGAAACGGGCAACCCCGCGCTGGACACCATCCTGACCGAAAAAAGCCTGTACTGCTACAAGAACCATATCAGCCTGAATTGTATGGCCGACGGCGCGCTGCTGAATTTCATGAGCGAGGCGGAGATCTACAGCCTCTTTGGGAACGCGCTGGACAACGCCGCCCGCGCCGTGCGGCACATCGAGGACGTGGAGCATCGCGTGATCGGCGTCAGCGTATGCCGGGTCAGGCAGTTCGTCACCATCCAGGTGCGCAACTACTTTGAGGATACCCTGCGCTTCTCGGAATCCGGCCTGCCCTTCACCACCAAGCAGGATCAGGCCAATCACGGCCTCGGCTTAAAAAGCATCCGCTATATCGTCGAAAAATATCACGGCACCCTGGCCGTGCAGCCCGAGGGGAACATATTTAACCTGAACATCATGATCCCGCTGGCCGCGCAGGCCGAAGCCGCCTCCGCCGCGTAAACCACCCCGCCGTGTGATCACATCCCCCGCCGCCACCCCTGGCCGGCGGTTTTTTGTTCTCATGCCTTAAATTATGCTGTCAAAAGCCGAATTTATGCGCCGGCGCTTGTCGTTTTTCCACGAATCATTATGATGGATGAAAAGCATAGTCGGGAAAACGGTGCACATTTCCGGCCCTGCGGGCCGCGCGGGCAATCGCGCGGCGGATAACGACACAAAGGAGCGTGCGAGACTTTATGAAAAAGAAGATGTCGAACGGACAGTTCCGGTCGCTGCTGCTGCCGGTCCTCGTGATCCTGGTAGCGTTCGTGCTGATCGCCAACCAGGCGGCGGCCACCTATTCCGCTTCACTGGACTGGGCGCTGGGCCGCGGCGAGCGCCACATCACCAGCGTGGGCGACGTGGCCGATAAGGACGTCGCTTACTACCAGCAGAAATACGCTACCGCCGAGGAAAGCCAGATTGCGGCCTCCCTGGTGGCGCAGAAGGTCGAGGCCGAGGGCGCTGTGCTGCTCAAAAATGAGAACGGCGCGCTGCCCCTGGACAACGGCGCGAACGTGACCGTGTTCGGCTATCGCTACCTGAACCCCTTCTATGTGGGCGAGGGCTCGGCCGCGATGGACACCACCGGCGATTACATCGTGACCCCGGAGGAAGCCTTCGGCGAGGCCTTTACCCTGAACCGCTCCGTGATCGACCGGATGGCCGCGGCGGAGCCGGAGGAGCTGGTTTACGCCGACGACAACACCGGCACCAACCTCTACGAATATAACCCCGCCATCTATGCCGGCGCGGAGGATACATGTAAGGGCACCACCGGCGTCGTGATCATCGGCCGCACCGGCCTGGAGGGCTTTGACTACAACAGCCGCGAGGCTTATGCCGACGGCACCGAGACCGAGATGCAGCTCACCCAGAACGAGTTGAACACCGTGGCCTACGCCAAGGCGAACTGCGACCGCGTGATCGTGCTGCTCAACTGCCCCTCCGCCATCGAGGTCACTGAGCTGCAGCGCGACGAAGGCATCGACGCCATCCTCTGGATCGGCCTGACCGGCTCCACCGGCTTCCGCGCCATCGCGCAGATCCTGACCGGCGAGGTCAATCCCTCCGGCAAGACGTCCATGATCTGGCCCGCCGACCTGTCGAGCGACCCGACCTACGTCAACCGCATGAGCACTGATTTCACCAACCCCATCGAGGGCGGCCTGAACGGCTTCATCGAGTATGAAGAGGGCATCTACGTAGGCTACCGCTATTACGAGACCCGCTTCGCCGAGGACAACGCCTTCCCCGTGTTCGGCGAGACCGGCGATTATGACGCCGCCGTGCTCTACCCCTTTGGCTACGGCCTCAATTATGAGGACGACAAGGTCACCCAGACCCTGACCAGCGTGACGGAAGAGAACGGCGTTGTGACCGTCAAGGGCGCCGTGCAGAACGATTCCTCCCGCGAGGTCAAGGAAGTCGTGCAGGTTTATTACGGCGCTCCCTACACCAAGGGCGGCATCGAAAAATCCGCCAAGGAACTGATCTCCTACACCAAAGTGACGGTGCCCGCGGGCGGCAAGCAGGATTTCACCCTGACCTTCGCCCTGGAGGACATGGCCTCCTACGATTACACCCGCATCTATTCCAAGACCGGCTCCTACGTCCTGGAATCCGGCGACTATACCGTCTACTTGGCGAAGGATTCCCACAACAGCTGGGATCAGCAGACCGTCTCCGTGCCTGAAACCCTGGTCTACGCCGACGAGGCCTTGAGCAGCCGCGCGGTGGGCAAGCGCGCCTCCGACGGAGACGCCGCCGTCAACCGCTTCGACAGCATGACCGAATACCAGGAAAACAACGGCATGACCGTCATGAGCCGCGCCGATTTCGCGGGCACCTTCCCGCAGGCCCCGGAAGCCAAGGCCCTGTCCGAGGACATCGTAAGCCTCGTCACCAGCTTCGATTACGAGACCGACAGCCGCGTCGGCGACGTGCCCGGCTCCCTGATCTACCAGGACACCGCCCCGGCCAGCAACGCCAACAACGGCATGATCCTGAGCGCGATGCGCGGCCTGGACTACGACGACCCGATGTGGGACGTGCTGCTGGATAACCTGGATTACGGCTCCGACCAAATCGCCAGCTTGATCACCCACGCCCTGTACCGCACCGCGCCGGTGGACGCCATCGGCCTGGTGGAGACCTCCGATCACGACGGCACCGCCGGCTTGACCGCAACCTGGGGCGGCAACAACGACCTGGCCGCAATGTTCGGCATGGTCAGCCTGCCCGTCGTCAGCTGCGCCTATCCCTGCTCCCCCGTACAGTCCGCCACCTGGAACCAGGACCTGCTGCGTGAAATGGGCGAAATGATCGGCCAGGAATCCCTGACCAACCAGATCCACGGCTGGTACGCGCCGGGCGTCAACATCCAGCGTTCTCCCTTCGGCGGCCGCAACTTTGAGTACTATTCCGAGGATCCCGTGCTGGCCGGCTATTCCGCCGCCGCGCTGATCTCCGGCGCTTTCCAGGAGGGCGGCCTGACCGCTTACCTGAAGCACTTCATCCTGAACGAGAGCGACGACAACCGCTCCAGCGTCAGCGTTTGGGTCAACGAGCAGGCGCTGCGCCAGCTGTACCTGAAGCCCTTCGAGCTCTGCATCAAGAATGCCTCCGGCGAAGAGACCTACTACGACGTCGAGGCCAAGGCCCAGAAGACCATCACCGTGCCCGCGACTCGCGCCCTGATGACCGCCATGTGCTACGTCGGCGCCGAGTCCCCGACCAACAGCTACACCCTGCTGACCGAGGTCACCCGCGGCGAATGGAGCTTCACCGGCATGGTCATCACTGACATGAGCGGCGGCGGCACCTATAAGAACCGCGACTTCGGCTACCGCGTCGGCAACGACATCTGGATGTTCTTCCGTCCCGCCGAGATCCGGCTGGATAGCCCGACCACCCAGTGGGCCGCCCGCAACGCCGTGCACAACGTGGCCTACGTGATCGTCAACGGCAACGCCTACAACAACGTCAAGCCCGGCGCCACCGCCTACTATGACGAGTCTCCCTGGCACAGGACGCTGACCATCGTCAACTACATCCTGCTCGCGCTGTGCGCGCTGGGCGTGGTGTGGATGGTGCTGCGCCAGCTGGATGAAAAGAAGAATCCGCAGAAGTACGCGCACTGATGAGGAGGAACACACAATGCTGAAAAGTATCAAAAACAACCCTGGTAAGTTCTATCTCAATATCGCGGCTTGCGCGATCGGCCTCATTGCCCTGATCCTGTATCTGGCGACCGGCGTGATCCCCGGCTACACCGATGCCCTGTCCACCGGCGCGATCGTCGCCCTGGCGATCGCCGTCTGCGGCAACCTGATCTTCTCGTTCGTCCGCGTCAACACGCTCGAATCCCTGCCCTTCGCGGCCTACATCGTCGGCGCTCTGCTGATCCTGTACGCCAACGCGGAATATCTGGTCACTGTGATCCGCGGCATCGACGTCACCGTCGTGCAGCCCACCCTGATCATCACCCTCGCGCTGACCGTCGTCGCCGCCGTCGTCTACGCGGTGAGCTTCTGCGTGAAGAAAAAGTAAAACACCCCGGCTGAAGGCCGAAAAGAGCGCGGGAAGGCAAAACTCCCCGCGCTTTTTTATGCTCTCGGACGCCTTCGTCCGAAAAAAATTTCCGGAAAAATGACACGCAAAGCACACACTCCATAAAACTGTATTATGAAAAAATCGAAAAGGCATCTGTTTTATGGATTGGTTAATTACAATAGATAGTATGTATTGAAAGTCTTACCTACTATTAGCATTTTTCCTCGGTCCGATGAACTTATCTCCATTCAGATGTATCATATGATCCGGCATATCGGCGATCCAAACTTCCGTTTCCCAGGCTAAAGTCTCTGAGAATTTTTTGAATGTTTTGAAATCGAGAAAAGCGGTAACATATATTTTGCCAGCTTTTACACCGGCGGTCATTTGTTCGGCTTGTCCTCATTCTTAACCAAATCTTTCTCGATGGTGTCACCCACATACAGACATTCAGTATTTGGCGCAAACCGAGGGGCAAACTCTTCGATAATGGCTTTTTGAAGCTGATTGTGTTTCCCTGTAGAAAAAGTAAAATCAGCCCCATTAATCTTAACAGGAATTTTTTGAATCTCACGTTTTGCAGCGTACTGACTTATCAATGCCTCATGGTTTCTTAGAAAAGCAGCCACCATATTATTCCACAGATCCGTACCGAAGCTCTTGATGACAGCAAGCATTTCATCAGTCAGCCGGTAACGATAATGAGGACTATTGGTTGCTTTCCCATTATCTTCAATAAAAGCAGCATTCCGAAAATGGTGCATAGCTTGCTTACGGAATGTTTCTCTGCTGTTTTCGGCATAGGCAGTCCCATAGACTTCTTTTGTATAAGAAATAACATCGTGGATACGAATCCATTGGTTGGTAGCTTCGCTCCATTTGTCCCTTTTCTTGATACTTGCCATAGCCAACAATGTATAACAGCAAATATCGGCTTGCTGCTTCGCTGGCACTTGCAGTTCCTTCAGAATCTTTCTTGCTTCTTCAATCTTACTCATACATAACTCCTCAATATATTGTCACAAGATGCTTCAGACATATCTCTTGTCTGAATGAGTGCTTTTCCCATTGACTCAATAATACTCATGGGAGGAACGGGCATTGCGTTAATCTCAGTTGAATTAACCTGTGTTGACCCATTGAGAATCCTATAGTAAGAATCATACAATGTCGAGTTAAACAGGACGTATAATCCATACACGATGCAATCTGATAATTCCCGCATTCCGCAAATAAAATTAATTTTGTTTTGTGTGCTTATCATTTGATACCGGGGATACTTTCTTGCGATATAGACACCGCATTGGAGTCTTCTGTGTTCTTCTTTTGCAGTAAAGCGTTTTACAAATAGATAATTTGTGTTGTTCTGCAAAAGGCCCTTTTGATCCGTCACAATATACTCATGTTCTCGCCCCGCAGGAAAGACGACTTTACCGTTCTGAATGTGCTGAGAGAAAAATAAAGGTACAGCCTTTTCCTCATCAGCGTCCCGCAAGGCTTCTCTATTCCGAAAATCGACTGTTAATCCCGTTTTCATTCGCAGGCCAATACTCGGAAGTGTATTATCCCATTGATTAACTTTTGCTAACGTATCAACTTCTCCAGGACTTGTTACTAAATACACATATAAATCGTCACCACTAATTACTGTAGAATATGGGGCCAGGAATGTGGTTTTTTCGGAGAAATCAGCATTGCTTTGCGTGGTAGTAATGGTTATATTCTCAGGTTTCTTTTGTGATTTCTTAACTTTAATAATGATGGTCTCCTGTAATACACTCTCTTTCTCAAATACCTTATCCCGGCCGACGAACAGGTGGATATGCTCCACAGCTCCTTCAGTCAGGAATTTCTGCCTGAACTGCTTAAAATACGCGCCTGAAGTCCAGGAGCGTGGAATGATATACACCATCTCTCCCTGATCCTTGAGGTTAAATAAGCTCATTGCAGCAAAGAGAAAATAGAGATTGGGCGCACCATAACAGACATCCTGCATAACCGATACTTCCGGGGCGTCTTTGGAAATTTTCATGTACGGCGGATTGCCAATAACAATATCATAATTTACAGGATTTGGATTTGCAAACAACATACCATTATACTCTGCCATTTGACTAAGGATATAGTTTTCCGTTACTATCGTATAGTTTACTTCTTGGCAGGATTGTTGTTTAACCCACTCCAAATTTTCTTTTAGCAGTTCAAGGATATTGGGATCATTCTCATAACATACCAAATTAATTGTTTTAATAATCTTATTAGTTTGCAGACGCTCAACAAGTGCTTCAGAGAGAATCCCCGACCCTGCACCGGGATCAAGGGCAGAAATCTCCGCTGTATTTGGTATCTCAAAGAGACCTGCCATAAATACAGCCGTTTCTTTGCTCGTGAAAAACTGCCCATACTTTTTTCTCATGCTCTTAGGCATATGGGCAATATACTCATTTGTAACTTGAATAATATGATCAATCATGCTCATAGCCAATGAACTCCATTACATCATTGATCTCGCAATTAAGCGCCATACAAATTTTGTAAACGCTTTCCATGGAGACAAATTCATTCTTGCTTAATTTTGCAAGCACATTAAAGCTGATACCGGATGCGTCCTTAAGCTGCGTCTTGTTCATTTTGTTGTCAATCAGCTTTTTCCAAAGCCTGTCATAACTAACCACCATACTCTTTCTCCTTCTCACAAGATTATTTTACAGCATACCCCATGATAAGGCAAGATTTTCTCATGGAAAAGTGAGGAAGTGAATTTTGACAAGGATAGAAAATAATTTCTATATTATAGCATAAATAACAACAAGCAAATAAATCGACAAGACATATTTTCATTTTCTTTTTGCCAGATGCTACATAAATGCTACTTTACAAGTCGTTTGAAGTATGATATCTTTATACTCGCCAAAGGCGTCCGATCGAACAGATCAGGCGCCTTTTCCGTTTGGCTTCTATGGTGTCAGGACGGGCTGAACGGCAGCTCCACGATAAAGCTCGAGCCGACGCCCTCCTCGCTTTCGACGCGGATCGTGCCGCCGTGCAGCAGCACCAGCTGCTTGACGATGGACAGCCCCAGGCCGGTGCCTCCGGTCTCCCGGGAACGGGCCTTGTCCACCCGGTAAAAGCGGTCAAAGATATGGGGAATGGAATCCTTAGGGATACCAGGGCCGTTATCGGCCACGGTCAGGACGGCGTCCCGCCCGACACGCGCCAGGGTCACGGTGATCTCCCCGCCCTCCTGGGTATACTTGCTGGCGTTTTCCATCAGGTTATAGATGACCTGGTTGAGCTTGCCGCGGTCGGCGTTCAGGTCGCAGGGGTCCTCCAGCTTCAGCTCCAGCGTCTGATCCCGCTTGCGCATCACGGAGTCCAGGCGGTGGGCGTTTTCCTGCACCAGCTCGGCGATGGTCAGCGGCTCCCGCGTCAGCTGGACGGAATTCGCGTCCATCCTCACCAGCGTCAGCAGGTCGCTGACGATGGCGCTCAGGCGGTCGATCTCCTTGTTGGTGTCCTGCAAAAATTCGGTGCGCAGGGCCTTGTCCATATCCGGCTGATAGATCAGGGATTCGATCATCACCTTCATGGCGGCCAGCGGGGTCTTGAGCTCATGCGAGGCGTTGGCGACGAACTGGTTGCGGGTCAGGTCCAGGGTCTCGATCTTCTCGCTCATGGTGTTGAAGGTCTCGGCCAGGCGGCGAATCTCCCCGGTGCCGGACACCTTGACGCGCTCCGAAAAATTACCCTTCGCCATGCGCTGGATGGCGCGGGTCATATCCTGGATGGGACGGGTCAGGATGCTCGAAAAGAGGAGGCTGACCACGAAGGCGATCAGCGCTACCAGCAGGAAGATCAGCAGCATCTGCCTTTGCAGGCTGAACAAGCCGGTCATCATATCCGTTACGGGGGACATCAGCAGCAGCACGCCGATGACCTCGTCGCCGTCCACCAGCCGGGCCGCGCAATAGCTGTACCACGCGCCCGAGGGCCGCAGGGTGAAGATCAGGCTGTGAGTATTCACCAACTCGCCCGTCGCGCCGTCATGCACGCCAAAATAGACGCTCTGTCCGCGCCGGACAATGGCGTCCGTCTCCTCGCTTTGAAACAGGGTGCCGGTCAGCTCGCCCTCGGTGTCCAGGTGGGTCTTGCCCGTTTCGTCCAGCACCAGGAAGCGGCCGCTGACCTCCCCGGCCGCGCCCTCCAGCAGGTCGGCCAGGGCCTCGGTATCCGCCCGGGCCAGCAGCGGCGCGGCGGTCACGGACAGACGCTCCAGCTCCGTCCGCTGGCTGCGCACGCGCTCGTCAAATAAAAAATCACCCACCATGCTGTTCAGACTTCCCGCGGTCACGCCGAAGGACAGGCCCACGATCAGCAGAAAGGCGAGTGATATCCGAAAGCGGATCCCGGAGCAGAACCCGTCAGTCCTTATCCGTAAAATAGTAGCCCACTCCCCACTTTGTAAAGATGAACTCAGGCTGAGAGGGATTGCGCTCGATCTTTTCGCGCAGGCGGCGGATATGCACGTCCACGGTGCGGGCGTCCCCCATGTAATCGTATTTCCAGACCGTTTCCAGCATGGCCTCGCGGGAGAACACCTTGCCGCGGTTCTGGATGAACAGCTGGAGCAGGTCGAATTCCTTCGCGGTCAGGCGGACGTCCTTACCGCCCAGGGAAACGGAGCGGTTGACCAGATTGACCTCCATGTCGTGCACGCGGACGGTCTTTTTTTCCTCCGGGCGGGGGGCCTGGGTGGTGCGGCGGAATACGGTCTTGATCCGCGCCTTGACCTCCAGCACGTTGAAGGGCTTGGTCATATAATCGTCCGCGCCGTACTCAAGGCCGAGGATCTTATCCATATCCTCGCCCTTGGCCGTCAGCATGATGATGGGCACGTCGCTCTGCTCGCGGATCCGCTGGCAAACCTGGATACCGTCCATCTTGGGCAGCATCACGTCCAGCAGCACCAGGTCCACCTGGTTGGCGGCGAACACGTTCAGTGCTTCCTCGCCGTCCATCGCGGACAGGATCTCGTATCCCTCCTGCTGCAGGGAATATTTGAGGCCCTTCAAGATCGAGGGCTCGTCGTCTACCAGCAATATCCGTTTGGGCATGGTGCCTCATCCTTCCGTTGACGCAGCGTCTGCGAAGTCAGAAATATCCGTTCATATAATACAACAAATTCATTACGAAAATCAAGGTATTTTGAAACAATTTCTCAACATTTTTTCAATCGCGCGGGATTTTGATTGTAAAATCGTAATAAAAGCGCCGACCGTCGTGAAAGACAGTCGGCTCGTGAAAAATAATCGTAACGAATCCGATCGGGCCAGCTTACAGTTTGATGATCTCCACGCCGTTCAGGGCCTCCTCGATGAGGCGCTCCTGGTCCAGCTTCGCTTCGCCCTCCAGGATCTTCTCAAGCTTGGGATGGGTGGCGGGATGCCGGGGGGTAAACACGGTGCAGCAGTCCTCGTAAGGCAGGCAGCTGGTCTCATAGGTGCCGATCTTCTCGGCGTAACGGATGATCTCGATCTTGTCAAAGCCGATCAGGGGGCGGAACACGGGCATCCCCACCACCATATTGGTCATGTTCAGCGCGGTCATGGTCTGGCTGGCGACCTGGCCGACGCTCTCGCCGGTGATCAGGGCCTCCGCGCCCTCCTTGCGGGCGATCGCCTCGGCAATGCGCATCATATAGCGGCGCATGATCAGCGTGGTATACTCGTCGTCGCACTTTTCATGGATCTGCAATTGAATGTCGGTAAAGGGCACCACGTACACGCGGAGACCGCAGCAGCTCTCGGACAGGATGCGGGCCAGGTCCAGCACCTTCTGCTTGGCGCGCTCGCTGGTGTACGGGTAGGAATAAAAGTGGACCGCGCACAGCTCTACGCCGCGCTTGGCGATCATATACCCGGCCACCGGGCTGTCGATCCCGCCCGAAAGCAGCAGCGCCGCCTTGCCGCCGGTGCCCACCGGCATCCCGCCGGCGGCAGGGATCACCTCGGCGTAAAGATAGGCCTCGTCCCGGATCTCAACGGAGAGGACGTGATCCGGATGGCGCACGTCCACCGAGAGCCCCGGCACATGCTCCAGGATATACCCGCCCATTTCGGCGTTGATGGCCGGGGAATCCAGGGGGTAGCGCTTATCCGACCGCCGGGCCTCCACCTTGAAGGTGCCCGTCTTGCCCTGCATCAGCGCCGTCGCCTGGGCGCAGATGGCGGCAAAATCCGCCTTGTCCATGCGGATCGCGGGGCACACCGAATGAACGCCGAACACCTTGGTCACCCGGCGGACACACTCGTCCAGGTCGGTGATATTGTCCACGTAAATGCGGGCGTCCTTCAGCCAGACCCTCCCGCCGACGCCCTTGACGGCCTCCCGCACGCGGGATACCAGCGCCCGCAGGAAATAGGGCCGGTTCAGGCCCTTCAGATAAATTTCACCGTATCGGATCAGGAGCAGGTTTTCCATCAGGCTCATCCTTCCGTTATCGTCTCACATATTTTTTGAGCAGCGCGTAATGCCGTCCGAGGGCCGCCGCGGCGATCGTCATTTCCTCCGCCGTATTGTCCGGGCAGAGGGAAAAGCGAATCGCGCTTTCCGCGCGCTGGCCGGATATGCCCATGGCCCGCAGCACGCGGCTGACCTTCTGCTTGTGCGAGGAGCAGGCGGAGCCCAGGCCGACATAAATCTGATCCCCCTCCAAAGCGTGCAGCATGGTCTCGCTGCGCACCGGCGGGAGGGACAGGTTCAAGATGTGAGGAGCGCTCAGTGCCGAGGCGGGATCGGGCCCGTTGACCACGGCATCGGGGATTCCAGCGCGGACGGCGTTCAGCAGCGCCAGCTTGACCGCCCGCGTATCGCGCTCCCTCGGGTAATGCTCGATCGCCGCCAGCAGCGCCGCGATGCCGGGCGTATTCTCGGTGCCGGAGCGCAGCGCCCGCTCCTGGCCGCCGCCCACCTGCCGGGGCGTCACCCGCGCCCGGGGGCCGAGCACCAATGCGCCGACGCCCTTGGGCGCGTGGATCTTGTGCCCCGAAAGGGCATAGGAATCCGCCCCGACCGCCTTCATATCGAAAGGCACGCGCAGAAAGCCCTGTACCCCGTCCACGTGCAGCAACGCGTCCGGACAGACGCGGTCGCGCAGGGCGGCGATCTCAGCGAGCGGCATCACCGCGCCGGTCTCGTTATTGACCTGCATCACGCAGATCAGCCTGGTTTCGGGCGTGAGCAGCGCCTCCAGCCCAGGCAGGCTCACCCGCCCGTCCGGAGCCAGGGGGATCTCGGCCGTCTCCACGTTCCGAAGGGCCTGGCAAGCCTCCCGCACCGCCGGATGCTCGCCAGCGGAATAGAGCGCCACGCCCCCGCGGAGGCCCGACAGCCCGCCCAGGGCCGCCAGGTTATCCGCCTCGGTGCCGCCGGAGGTAAAAATCACCTGCGATTTTTCGGGGGCGCGGACCTCGCGCAGGATCGCCTGCCGGCAGGCCTGCATCCTCCGCTCCGCCTCCAGCGCCGGGGGATAAAGGGCGGAGGGATTGAAGTATCCCTCCGTCATGCAATCCAGGGCCGCCTTGGCGGCCGCTTCCGAAACCCGCGTCGTCGCGGAATTGTCCAGATAAATCATAGGATCAATTGACCTGATAGGCGCCCTGCGGCACGGCGGTCCGGATCAGCTTGACCATTTCCTCGCTGGGCTCCATGACGATGATCCGCTTGGCGTCGTTTTTCTCAAAATAGATGTAGAACAGGTCCGCCTCGCGGTTGGCAAACCAGTTGCTGCGCTTGAGGCCGGGCGTGTTGATGTAGCGGTTGAAGGAGCCGGAGGCCACCTTGCCGCAGGCCTTGATGTTCTTCAGGTTCATCGTGCCCAGGGCCTTGCGCTTTTTGTTGTTATAAACGGCGGCGAAATCCAGCGTGCCGTTGGTAAAGGTGTACTCATAGTCGGTGCGCAGCCGGTCCTTGAACAGGAAAATGAGCAGCGCGCCCCCTCCGAACAAGAGCGCGATCGCCAGATACAGGATCGCCGCCCCGATGTCCACCGAGAACAGGTACAGCGCGTCCTGCAGCACGATGAACGCCCAAATGGCGCACAGCACCAGCATGACCCAGGAAATCACGATCGTCAGGCTCTGCATGGTCTGGTTGCGCTTGGATGCGACCTCCTCCAGAAACTGATCCATCATCGATATGCTCCTCCTTTTTATAAATACATGATCAAAACCATCAGGATGCCGACCGTCGCGCCCACCACGACCTCGGAGGGGGAATGTCCCACCAGCTCCTTCAGGTGCTCGTCGCTGATGGGCTTGCCGGCGAAAAGCTCCTCGAGGATCTTGTTGATGATCTGGCCCTGCTTGCCCGTCTCATAGCGCACGCCCATGGCGTCGTACACCACGATGATCATCAGCGCCGCGGCGATCGCGAACAGCGTGCTGCCAAACCCCTCCGTGAGCCCCACGGACAGCATCAGGGCAACGACGAACGCCGTGTGCGAGCTGGGCATCCCGCCCGAGCCCCAGACCCTGCGCCAGTCCACCTGTTTTTCGATGGCCCAGTAGATAAAGAATTTCAGCACCTGGGCCGCCAGCCAGCTCAACGCCGCGGTGATGAACGGACGGTTGGATAACAGCTCCGTCAAGAACATGCAAACATCTCCAGCTCAAAAAATGTCCATGAAGGGAAAACTCATATCGCGCCTCTTTCCGCGCCTGATTCATCCTGTCTGCTTATTGAATACGGTTCAGCGTCCGCTGCGCCAGCTCCCGCAGGAAGTCGGCCCGCTCCCCGAACGGCTCCAGGGCCTGAACGGCCCCGGCGGTCAGGCGCTCGGCGTCCCGCCGCGCCTGCTCGACGCCCTTGAGGGCCGGCCAGGTCAGCTTGCCCTCGGTCTCATCCTTGCCGACACTCTTGCCCAGCGTCCTTTCATCCCCGGTCAGGTCCAGGATATCGTCGATGATCTGGAAGGCGACCCCCATTTGCCCGCCGTATTCGGCCCCGGCGCGCAGCGCCCGCTCATCCGCCCCGGCCAGCGTCAGCCCGGCCAGCACCGGCGCGGTCAGCAGGCAGGCGGTCTTGCCCTCGTGAATACGGCGCACCAGGTCCTCCGTGGGCGTTTCCCGCGCGAAGGCGACGTCCAGGCTCTGCCCCGCCACCATACCGCTCACGCCCGCCTTCTGCGCGATGATCCGCACTGCCTCCAACGCCTTTTCGTGGCGGCTGCTCAGCATGGTCTCAAACGCCAGGCTCAATAGCCCGTCCCCCGCCAGGATCGCCATAGCCTCGCCATACAGGATATGGCAGGTAGGCCTGCCCCGCCGCAGGCAATCATTGTCCATCGCGGGCAGGTCGTCGTGGATCAGGGAATAGGTGTGGATCATCTCCAGCGCGCAGGCGAACCGAAGCGCCTCCTGATCCGGCTCCCGCAGCAGGGCATGGGACGCCAGCAGCAGCACGGGGCGCAGGCGCTTGCCGCCGCCCAGGAGGGAATACAGCATCGCCCCGCGCAGCGGCCCGGGAACACCCTGGGGCACAAAGCGCTCCAGCGCATCCTCCACCCTGGCCTTATAAGCGTCGTAGGACGCCTGCCAGCTCACGGCGCGTCCTCCATCGGGGCCAGCTTCCCGGCCTTCAGCTCCAGCATTTTCTTTTCCGCCGCGTCCAGGTCCTTATTCAGGTCCGCGGCCAGCTTCATGCCGGCCTCGTAATCCTTCAGCGTGGCGTCCAGCGTCTGGCCGCCCGCCTCCATGCGCCGGACCAGCTCCTCCAACGCGTTCAGCCGATCCTCAAACGATTTCTGCTTCGCCGCCAAACGGCTCCCCCCTTTCCCGGCTCAGGGTACGGACGCGCGCGCGCCCGTCCCGCAATAACAGGGTCATTTCCTCCGTGACTTCATCCAGGCTAGCGGCCGCCTCTCCCCGGTCGTTGAGCGCCACCAGGTAGCCGCGCGCCAGCGCGCCCCGGGGCCCAAGGGCCGAAAGCTTGTCGCTCAGGGCCAAAAGCCGGGCCCGCCGGTCGCTGATCGCCGCCTCCGCGCAAGCTGTGAGCCGCGTTTCCAGCAGCGTCCGCCGCGCCGCGCAGTCCCGCGCGCGCGTCAGGGGATGCACCAGCGCCAGCCGTTTTTCCAGCGCCATCACGCGCTGCTGGCCCGCCGTCCATTGGTCCAGCCCCGCGCGGAACAGCCGGGCCTCCAATTCTCCCAGCAGGGAAAGCAGCGCGTCCCGCTGCTGCACGGCCAGCTCCGCCGCCGCGCTGGGCGTAGCCGCCCGAACGTCGGCCGCAAAATCGGCCAAGGTAACGTCCGTTTCATGGCCGACGGCCGAGATGACGGGCACCGGGCAGGCGACGATCGCCCGCACGAGGGTTTCCTCGTTAAAGGCCCACAGGTCCTCCAGCGAGCCGCCGCCCCGGCCGATGATGATCACGTCCACGCCGGGCACGCGGCTCAACTCCGCGATACCGGCGGCCACATCCTCCGCGGCGCCCTCGCCCTGCACCTTGGCCGCGCGCAGCACAAGCTGCACGCCGGGGTTGCGCCGTCCCGCCACGCGGGCGATATCATGGATCACCGCGCCCGTGCCCGACGTCACCACCCCGACCATGCGCGGCAGAACCGGCAGAGGCTTTTTGAGGCTGACGTCGAACAGCCCCTCGGCAAGCAGCCGTTTTTTGAGCTCCTCAAAGCGGATATAAAGCTCCCCGAGCCCATCCCTGGTCATGCCCTGGGCATAAAACTGGTAGCTGCCCGCCGCGGTATACAGGGAAACCGATCCGCGAAGCTCGACCCGCATCCCGTCCGCCGGCGTAAAGCGTAGGCGCTCCGCGTGCTGGCGGAACATGACGCACTGGATGCGGCTCTGCTCATCCTTCAGGGAAAAATAGAGGTGCCCCGAGACGTGCCACTTGAAGTTGCTGATCTCCCCGCGCAGGATCACGTCCTGCAGCATCGGGTCGCCCGCCAGGGAACGGCGGACGTACTCGTTCAGGTCAGTGACCGTCAGCGTCCAGCTCATGCGCGCCCACGCCGGGCCGCGGCCAGCTCCACCACATTGTCGATCAGCATCGCCACGGTCATCCGGCCTACGCCGCCCGGCACCGGGCTGATCCATCCGGCCACCTTGAAAGCCCGCTCAAAATCAACGTCGCCGACCAGCCGCCCGTTGACCCGGTTGATGCCCACGTCCACGACGGCAGCGCTGGGCTTGATCATATCGGCGGTGATTACGTTGGCCCGGCCGACGGCCGCCACCAGGATATCCGCCTGCCGCGTCATGGAGGCGAGATCAGGTGTTTTGGAATGGCAGATCGTCACCGTCGCGTTTTCGCGGAGCAAAAGCAGGGCAGCGGGCTTGCCCACGATATTGCTGCGCCCCACCACAACGGCGTGCTTGCCCTCGATGGGCACGTTCGCCGCCTTGAGCATGGCGATCACGCCCTTGGGCGTGCAGGGCAACACGGTGGCCTGGCCTGTCAGCAGCTTTCCGGCGTTCAGCACATGGAAGCCGTCGGCGTCCTTCTCCGGCGAAATGCGGGCCAAAATCCTTTGCTCGTCCAGCCCGACCGGCAGGGGCAGCTGCACCAGAATCCCGTCGATTTCAGGGTCCCTGTTAAGCTCGTCGATCAGCTTTTCCAGATGGCTCTGCCGGGTATCCGCCGGCAGAATGATCGTGCGGGAATAAACGCCCGCCTTTTCGCAGGCCTTGCCCTTGTTGCGCACATAGGTCTGGCTGGCGGGATCGTCCCCCACCAGCACGACGGCCAGGCCCGGCGTCACGCCCCGCTTTTTCAGGGCGTCCACCCGGTCGCGCAGGCCGTCCAGCTCTTCCTCGGCCAGCCTCTTTCCGTCCAGCAGCTCAGCAGCCATGGCACCTCATCCTTTCCAACCCGATGCGCGCGACGCCCACCGCGTTATCGCCGGACAGCTCCGGCCTTCCGAAATACAGCCTGAGAGGCAGCCGCCGCTTGGACGCCCTTTCCTGAAGCATCCCCCTCAGGCGCTGGGACGACATCACGCCGCCGAACAGCAGCGCGTCCCGGACGCCCGTCCGCTCGGACGCGGCGGTCAGCTGCCTCAGCACCGTGCGGCAGATCACATCGTAGGTCTCCGCCGCGATTTGACCGGGCGGCGTTTCGCCCGCCTCGATCAGGCGGCCCAGCTGCGCCTCCGCGCCGGATAAATGGCAGTCCGTCCCGGATACGCTGACGGGGATCAGCCCGGAGCCGATATAGCCCTCGGCCAACATTTCCAGCGCCGGCCCGGCCGGGAAGGGAAGCCCCAGCCGCACGCCCACGCGGTCCACCAGCTGGCCGGCGTGCAGGTCCAGGCAGGCGCCCAGGGGCTCGACCCGCTCCGGCGTCGCCAGCAGCACGTCCGTGGTCCCGCCCGACAGGTGCAGGGCCAGATAGGTATCCGCCTTCAGCTCGGTATCCGCCCGCGCGGCGCTCAGATGTCCTCGCTGATGCGTGGTTTCAAAGAAGGGCACGCGCAAGGCGGCCGCCAGGGACCGCCCATAGCCGGCCCCCACCATAAACACAGGCATGTAGGAGTCGTCCCCATCCCGCGGGGCAACCGACGCGCAGACCGCGCCGATGGGTTCGCCCGTTCGCCTCAGCAGCGCCTCCGTCAGGCCGGGCAGCTGCCTGTTATGCGCGAACACGGCCTCGCTTTGGCGAAGGCCGCGTTCTCCCTGGGCGACGGGCAGCAGCTTCCTTTCCCCCTCCCAGGAGCCATCCTCCGAAGCGAACGCGACGGAAGTGGTATAACAGCTGGTATCCAGGCCGAGCGCGATCACGCCGGTTCGCCCGCCCGATCCCGCAGGAAAGCCCCGAGCACGCCGTTCACAAAGGCGCCGCTGCGGTCGGTGGAATACCGCTTGGCCTGGTCCACCGCCTCGCTGCAGATCACCTCCGGCGCGGTCTCGGGATCATACAGGAGCTCGTAAAACGCCACCCGCAGGATCGCCAGGTCCACCCGGGCAATACGGTCGATCGTCCAGTTGCGCAGGAAACCGGAGATTTTTTCATCCAATTCCTCCGCGTGCTCCTGAACGCCGCTCACGATCCGTTCGATCAGCGCGCAGTCCTCGCCGTATACCTGCTCCCCCTCGACGTCCGGCACGAAGCCGATCAGGCCCTGCAGGGTCTCGGGCCCACCTTCCCCGCCCTCGAGGTTTTCATATACCATTTGCATCGCGGCCGCGCGCGCCAGGATCCGTGCCATGTGTCGTTCTGTCCTTCCGTAGTCAATAAAGGGCAGGGACGCCGATGCCGGCATCCCCGCGCACAGGAGCGGCTATCCGCCTCTCCCTGATCAGTCCAGCTTATCCTTGATTTCATCCGCCTTGGCCTCGACCGCTTCCTTGACGTCCTCGACCTTTTCCTGGGCGGCAGCCTTGACTTCCTCCGCCTTTTCCTCAGCCGCTTCTTTGACCTCGGCCACCTTTTCCTCAGCGGCTTCCTTGACCTCTTCCGCCTTCGCTTCGACCGCTTCTTTGACCTCGACAGCCTTGTCCTGAGCGGCTTCCTTCACCGTCTCGGCGGCTTCCTTTACATCGTCCTGGATGTCCTCCGCGGCCTCCTCGACGTCCTCCTTGGCGTCACGGACGGCCTGGCGCGCCTTGGTCTCGATCTCCTCGACCTTGGCCTTCCCGGCGTTTTCATGTCCGGGGAAGTTGTTGCTCTTGGGGAACAGCTTGTTCGCCACCTTGCTGATGAACGCCTTCTTATCGGACACGCCGCCGATGAACAGGCCCAGCAGGATGACCAGGGCGATCAGCAGCGTCTTCCAAAAGCCCACGGTGATGAACAGGACGCCGATCACCAGGGCGATGGCCGCGCAGAACAGCGCGCACTCGAGCGTGCCGACCTTGAAGAATTTCTTCTGCTTATCCGACATAATCGTAACCTCCAATGTCCTTTTCGTTGTTATCCTTTAGGGGGCGCTTGCCGCTCCCCCGTCCGAAACGTATGATGCCGCTCAGCCCTCTTCGGACACCGCGACCGGCGCGTCGCCCTCCGCCGTTTCAACCGGGGCCTCCTCCGCGGCGGGCTCCGCCTGCGCCTCCTCAGCCTCCGGCTGCGGCGCTTCCGCCTGGGGCGCGGGTTCAGGCTCGGGCTCCTCGCTCTCGAACACGCGCTCGTGCGGGGCCTTCTTTTCCTCCGCCCGCTCGGCGGTCTCCCCGACCTCGTAGGGGCTCTCCTTCACCAGGCTGTTTTCGGTATTGACGACCGCCACGCGCACCTCTTTCACGCTGACGCCCGTGGACACCGTCAGATACTGGCGGATCTGCTTTTGCAGCGATTCGATCGCCAGGGGGATGGAAATATTGTTGGGCAAGGATACCCGAAGGTCCACCACGACGCCGTCCCGGTGGTTGGTGACGCGCTGCTCGAGGACGTTGATCTCGTCGTGCATATCGGTGCACTTTTTGACCAGGTTCTCGACCGCCTGGACCGCGATGCGCAGCTCGCCGTTTTCCGACTCCTGCACGATGAACTCCTTGCGGTTATAGCGGATCCGGCGCGGCACGCTCAGGATGAACAGCGAGCACAGCAGCAGCACGGCCCCCAGCGCCAGCAGCACCACGCGGCGCAGCGTAAAATAGCCGGGGCCGCCGATAGCGGGCCGCAGGGAGGCGGAAATGTCCCCCACCAAGTCGGTGGATTCCTTGGTCAGCGTCACGCTGTCCAGCATCAGGCCGGTGCCGATGGCGGCCAGGCTGATGATCAGAATCACGATGCCGACGATCGTCAGCATCATGCGGGTGCCAAAACGCGCTTTCATGTGTGATTCCCTCCTGTCGGGTCAATGGCGCTCGTCACGCCTTGCGGCGGACCTGGCGCTGCTTGCGGCGCTGCTCCGCCGGCTGCGCTTCCTCCTGCTCGGTCGCTTCTTGAGCGGCGGGCGCTTCCGCCTCCTCGGCCGGAGCCTGTGCAGGCGCTTCCGCCTCGTTCTTTGGCGCTTCCTCGGCGGCCGCTTCGGACGTCTCCTCCGGCTTTGCTTCCTCGGCGGCTGCCGGCGTCTGCTCGGGCTGATCTTCCGCGGCCGGAGCTTCCTCCGCGGGCTCCTCCGGCTTTTCCTTCTTGGGCTTTGCGCCCTTCTTCTTTTCAGGCTTCGCTTCCTCGATGGCCGGGGCGTTATAGGCCTCGATCGCGTCGCGGGCCTGATTCTCCTTTTCAAAGCTGACGCCCTGCACATGCACGTCCACCTTGACGACATGCAGCCCCGTCATGGATTCGATGGCCTTGCGGACGTTTTCCTGCACCTCGCCCGCCACCTTCTGGATGGGAGAGCCGTACTCGACGATGGCGTAGATATCCACCGACGCCTCCTCGCTGCCCAGCTCCACCTTGATGCCGCGGGTAATGTTGCGGTTGCGGCCGATGATATCGCCGATACCGCCGCTGGTGCACATGCCGGCAAGGCCGTCCACCTCGCTGGCCGCCACGCCCGCGATGATCGCGATGACTTCGTTTGCGTATTTGATCGTTCCGCCGTTGTGCAGGTCGATGTCCACATTCACGGGCAGATTTTCCGTTTTGGTCGGCATAATATCGGCACCTCCCTTTTTATCAGCCTTTAGTATAACAAAGATTCAAGCTTTTGGCAATACTGACACTAAACCGCTAAACCGCGTTGCGCCGCCCGACACAGCGAAAAGCTACTATTCACCCATTGAGAAAGAACGCCCCCAAAAGAACGAGAGGGGAGCGTCGAGGGGGAACACCCTCGACTAAAATCCGCAGCAGCGACATGCGCGGTGCGAGGACCAAATCGCGTCAGCGATTTGTACCTTGCGCCTTTTCCGCCCGGGAGGTCCGAAGGACCGAGAGGAAAAGGCGTCAGGGGGTGGTGTTGGCGGGGGAAGGATTCCCTCGCCAAGTTACTATGAAGCCGTAGGCTGAATAGTAACAATGAAAACACCGAAAGCGCCCGCGGATATCTGGCCGCGGCCGCTTCGGGGGGAAAACGGCATCTCTCGCCGCTTGTCACACTGAT
>JAFUHB010000202.1 GCA_017469085.1 Clostridia bacterium | reverse complement strand
GCAGCAGAATATATCCTGATACCGCCGCCAGAATCATTTTCATTTGTGTTTCCGGCAAAGGCTCCGCCGTGGATTGTCAGGCTGTTGGTTTCGCCTTGGAAATTTACAGCTCCTTTTGTTGCGCCGCGGATAATACCGCCGGTAAACTCCTGATACGCTGTGCCCTCTCCCGGCTGGACGTCCGTAATTTCAAAGGTATCGCCATCCCAGTAGCCGTAGCGGGTCCCGTTGTATCCCGTCCCGTCAGAAACGGAATCCCATATGGTCAGAGAGACGGGATAATCGGAGTTGTCTTCAGCATAGATCATGCTGTTGTCAAAATTGTCTCCAGTTCCAATGATATCGTACCCGCTCAGGTCCAGATTGACGGTACTGGTGGCGTTCTCCTGCGTGGGGACAGTCCATGTGCTGCTCAGCGTCACATTAGTTTGAAGCCGATAGTTTCCAGGCACGGAAGGGAGGGAATTGCTGTCGGACCAGTCCGTCCAGGTAATATCATCGACCGTCTCGTCAGTCACGTCGATGACGATCTCTTCCCCGTCGGCCATGGTGACGGTGAGGGCGTACCACTCGGAGAAGGGGGCCAGGCTGGTGATCAGCCAGTCCTCAAAAACGCGGTCGAACTGCAGCAGCCCCTCCGGGCCGTCAAAGGCGATGTTCAGCGCGTCATTGGCGCTCTTGTTGATGCCCAGAGCCGCGAACAGCTCGCTGAGTTTCATCTGCTCGAAGCCGTTGAGGTGATATTCATAATCGCCGTGATAGAAATCAACGGTGAAATTCGCAATGTAGAGGGAGAAGCTGCCCGCCTCGATCACCGCCACGGTCTCGCCGGTCTCGCCGTCGATGGCCGCCGCGCCGGCGTCCTCAAATTCGCCGCTGGTGGCGATGCTCTCCTGCTTCGCCCCGTCCGTGGACGCGACAAGCTGCACCGTCGCGTCCGCGCCGGCGCCGTTCGTCTCGTCAATGTGGTAAACGTCCATGGTCACGGCGGCGTTCTCGGCCTCCGCCGCCTTCGGCGCCTCCGCCAGGCGGATGTTCAGCGCCACCGGGATCGCCGGCTGCACCTCAAGAGGCCTGCCGGCCTCGTCCAGCGCCGCCGCGAAGCCGATGTCAAACAGCACCGGGTTCGTCTCGGGCGTCACGCCCTCCGCCGCCAGCATCTCCACATAAGCCGGGTCGAGTTCGTCCCAGCTGTACACGCCGGCATAAAACAGCACTTCCTCATCGAAGGCCTCCGCCGGCACTTCGACGCTGACTTCATATTTCGCATCCTCCTGCGAGGTCTCGCCGTCCTCGTCCATGGGAGTGCGCATAGTGCTCGGGCTGTCGGGATACACCCGGCGGGTCACATAGCCGCTCTCCTGCAGCGCCTCGCTCATCTCTTCAAAGCGCTCCTCGCGGGCCTGCGCCAGCTCGGCCATCATCTGGGCCTGCGCCTCGGCCGCGCGCGTGGCCTCCTCCTTCAGCAGCTGGTCCAGGCGCGCCTGGCCGAGCTCGCTGAGGGTGCCCTCCTCCGCCAGCGCCAGCAGGGCGTCCAGCTCGCCCTCGCTGCCCTGTTCCGGCAGAAGCTCGTCGGGGATGGGGGTGGTCACGGGGAGCGTGGCGTCGATCAGGTCGGCGTTCTCAAGCTGCTCCGGGTTCTCGACCTGCTCCGGCGGCTCCGTCGGCAGCGTCTCGTCGATCACGGTGGGCTCGAGGTTGTTCTCCACCGGCAGCGTCTCGTCGATCTGCGTACCGCCCTCGGCGGGGGTTTCGTCCTCGCCCTGGCCTTCCTCGCCCTGCTCCGTAACAGCGCCATTGCCGCCCTCGGGGTTCTGCTCGTTCCCCGGGACGGTGGTTTCGGTTTCCTGGTTTTCCTCGCCCTGCTCGGGGTCGGACGCCGGTTCCGGGTCGGACGCCGGTTCCGGGTCGGACGCCGGTTCCGGGTCAACGTAAGTATTATCGTTGCCGTTGTCCTGCACATCAGCGAACACCGCGCCCGGCAGCATTTCCAGGCACAGCACCAGGCTCATCAGCAGCGCCAGCCCGCGTCTTGTCGTATTTTTCATATCAAACCCGCCTTTCTTAGCACGCAAGTCGGTGTCAGAATCCAAACTTCTGTCTTATGCTGGAAATTATCTCATACCGGCATTAGATTTTTGCTTTGATTTGCCGGATTGGATTCATAATTCACGGAATTTCTAATTCCCGTGGCTTTAATTATATATTTTATATATAACTTATATAAGTTATATAATCTATATAGCTCATATATATTATATAATCACTTTCAAATTCCGGTGGGGCGCCGCGAAAAACCGCGTCGCCCCGTTTCTGTTTTTCAGATGGCGGCCAGGGTAAAGATCACCTGGGCCGCGTTGGCCTGCGTAACCGACAGATCCGTTACGGAAACCTGCGCCTGATAGCGCACCGGGAGATAGCCCCCCGCGGCAATGTCAGGGAAGGCGTTGCTGTTGATCGCCAGCGGGCCGCCGCCGTCGGCGGTATTGCAGCCGTTGATGCTCATCGCGATCCTGTTCCGATCCGTCGCGGGGAAATTGCCGTAAGAGGCGATTGTGTAGCCGCCGCTGCCCGTGACGCTGATCGCGGTAACGCGGACACCCTGGGTGGTGGAGTTGTTGGTAATGCGGAGGTTATCCGCGGTGAGGACCGTATCGTCGATCTTGCTGATGGGCATCGAGGCCGGAAGCGTGACGTCGATGTTCCGGGCTGTGCGCACCACAGTCAGATAGACCGGGATTGAGACGGCCTCGCCCTCCTGGGCCTGCTGCTCCGCCGCGGCGGGAAGCACCAGGGCTGCCGTGGCGCAGAGCGCCAGAAGGATACTCAAAATTCGTTTTTTCATCCCGCTCACCCCACATTCCACAGATACGCCACATACAGCGTGGCCTCATAGAAGGACGCCGCGCCGCCTTCGGGCGTCAGCTCGAAACGGACGTCGTAGTTGCCGTACTCCGCCGCCGTGGGGGCGGCGGCCAGCGTGAACTGATCCATGCTGTCGCCGGGCGTCAGATTGACGGTCGCCAGGACATTGTCGCCGCCGTCAAGGAGCCGCAGCGTCGCGTTATGCTGGTTGCTTGCCGCGTAGCTGATGTGGCAGACCGCCTCTGTCTCGCCGATGGTGGCGAGGATGTCGGTGTCGATGGAGATCGTCACCAGGCCGTTGGCGGCGAGCGCGTTGAGCGCCTGCTGGGCGGCGTCTTCGGCCGGGCTGTTCCAGTGGGCGTAGAGCCTCATGCCGTCGCGGGGCTGGTCATAGTTGAAATCGTAACGG
>JAFUHB010000201.1 GCA_017469085.1 Clostridia bacterium | reverse complement strand
GTTTCGACCGGCTGGTGGAGATCGCCGCTGAATTGGAAACGGCATATGATTTTGAAATCTGGATCGTTGGGGACGGTCCGGAACGCGCCGCCCTCCAGCAGCGCATATCCGATCGCCATTGTCGTTCGGTCCGGCTGCTCGGTCATTTTTCTAACCCCTATCCTTTGATGAAAAAGGCCGATCTTTATCTCTGCTCCTCCGCATACGAAGGGTTCAGCACCTCGGTGTTTGAAGCGCGTTGCCTGGGGCTGCCCGTGCTGACGACCAAATGCTCCGGAATGAGCGAGATCCTGGAGGGCGGACGATACGGCATCATCGTGCCCAACGAAACCAAGGCTTTGGCCGCTGGGCTTCGCCGCGTCCTTCAGGAACCATCTCGATTACATTCCTTGATCGGTACTGAACAAAGCTGCGCAAAACTAACCCAAAATGCCTTACGGGAATATGAAGCCCTATTCAAGGAGTTGATCCAATGACGCCGGCGATCAGCGTAATCGTACCCGTTTATAACGTGGAAAAGACCCTGGACCGCTGCGTAAAAAGTATCCTCAGCCAAACGTTCCAGGATTTTGAAATCATACTGATCGACGATGGCTCCACCGATCAAAGCGGGCTCCTCTGCGATCGGTATGCACACCAGGACCTCCGAATCTCTGTCATCCATAAGGCCAACGAGGGACTGGGGCCCACCCGGAACGCCGGTATTCGCGCCGCCAGGGGGACATACGTCTATCATTGCGATTCTGACGATTGGCTGGAGCCGGATTTGCTCGAGCTCGCTTATCGCCGTTTGGAGGAAAGCCAGGCCGATTGCGCCATTTTCGGGTATCAGATTTTCACCGAGCGGCAGGGAAAGCAGATTCCTTACGCTACCGTCTCCATTCCAACTCAGATTTATGCCGATGCCGGATCGATCCGGCGTTTATTTCTTCAGGAGAACTTTCATTATTTCAGCGTGCTCTCCGCCTGCAATCGCGTCTGCCGTCGATCCTTCCTGATAGAAAATGATCTGTTCTTCCCCGACCTGCGCCGGTGTCAGGATATGGCCTATTCGCTGTCCCTTTTTGACAGACTTCAGTCGCTGGTCACCATAGAAGAAGCGCTCTACTGCTATGTGATTGAGCCCGGCGTATTCAAAGGCCGGGATTTTATGGAAAAGGTGGGAAATTATGCCACCGTGCATACGATGACTACCGCCTGCTTCCAAGGCTGGGGGATGCTGTCCTCTGAAATCGAGCGAAAACTGAACGATTATACCTGCGAGCAGATCGCCAATTATGCGGCCTATGCGCTGAGCGTAACCTTCCGGGATGAGAACCGCAAAAACGCCCGCTTGCTCCTCAGGGACGACCAGATCCGTTCATGGTTTGCGCAGTATGGCCATCAGAAAAAATCCCGTTTTATGCTGCTCTTCTGTATCGCGACGCGGCTTCGATCTCCATGGCTGCTGACCGCTGTGTGCGAGCTTGCGCACCGCCGGCAGCAAAAAATCACATCGACTACCGTCCAGGTAGTGTCAAGTGATCTATGAAAAAATTGGGCCAAAGAAAAAGGCTCAAATGAACCTTGATAATCTGTAGATATTGATAATGGAAAGCTCTCCGAGGGCTTAGGGAGCTGCCCTAAGAACCAGCAAGGGACTCGTCCCTTGACCCGAATTCTGGGCTCCGCCCAGACCCGTCCTCGCCGGAAGCAGGGAAAGGC